>CALUPQ010000087.1 GCA_944322695.1 uncultured Mailhella sp.
TCTTCCTCATGAGACTTGGAGGGCAGGCCCTTCCAATGACGGACGGCGTCTTCCAGCGCTTCCTCGCCCATGACGGAGCAGTGCATCTTTTCCTTGGGAAGGCCGCCGAGATAATCGGCAATTTCCCTGTTCGTCAGCTTCGCCGCCTCGTCCATGTGCTTGCCCTTGATGAGTTCGGTCAGGGCGGAGCTGGAGGCGATGGCGCTGGCGCAGCCGAAGGTCTGGAACTTCGCGTCTTCGATGATGCCCTGTTCATTGACCTTCAGCATGAGCTTCAGAGCGTCGCCGCAGGCAAGGCTTCCCGCCTCGCCGATGACGTTGGCGTCTTCGAGCACGCCGGCATTGCGCGGGTGCAGGAAATGGTCACGGACAGTCTCGGTATATTCCCACATGGTTGTACTCCTGATAATGCGAAAGACTTCCCCGAAGGACGGAGGAGTCGTGTTTTCCGTCAACTGTTTTCGCTGCAAGATTAATCACTTTCCGGGCAATGTCCAGAATCGGCGTCACAAGTTCCGAAAATACCTTGTGCGTGGGCACGGCCTCTTTCGGAAAAGCGGCCCCGCGCGCGGAACGCGGGAGCCTCCGCCGCCGTACGAAAAAAGCCCCGGTACGAACATACCGGGGCCATAATGCCATGCAAGAAAACGAACGGCGGCTCTATGACGCTGACTTCCACACCACGTTCACCTTGCCGAAACGCTTTTCCACGGCCTTGAGACTGCGCTTGAGCCTCTCCTGCTCCACAGGACAGGGGGCGCTCGTCTCCAGAACGAGTTCAAGCGCGTCATCCTTCCGGACGAAGGCCGCCGAAGTCACGGCCTGACGGTGGCTTTTGTCCAGCGCCTCGGCAAGGGACAAAAACAGGGAAAGCACGCGCACGTCCTCCTGACTCTCCTCCCCGGACACGAGGCAGGCCTTGTCCTTCCCCGTGCAGCCGTATCTGTGGAAGAGCGCAAGCGCCGCCATGAAGGACACCTCCTTCTGCGTGAAGCCCAGCATCTCGCTGTTCTGAATAAGATAATGGCTGTGCGCATTATGCTTCGTGAAGGAGATGAAGATGCCTATGTCGTGCAGAAGCCCCGCGTAGTGCAGAAGTTCGCGCATGCGCGCGGGCCCGCGGTACAGCCCGAGCTCGCGGGCATGGTCGAAGAGCATGACGGCGAGCTTCGCCACATGACGGGAATGCGTCTCTTCGAAGCGGCACAGCCTCGCCAGACGGAGCACGCTTTCCTCCCGCACGGAAAGCCTCCCCTTTTCCGGGAAAAGGCGTTCCATGTAGTCGGCCAGAGCGCCGTCGCGCAGACCGCGTCCGGACACCCTCACCGAGTCGAAGTCCAGCTCTTCCATGATGGTCTGCAGAATGGCCGCACCGGGAATGAGTATGCCGCTGCGGCGGGGATTGATGCCGGGCAGCGCCATGCGGGCCTCTTCCTTCCGCTCGCAAAGCGCCTTCACCACGCGCCGCAACCCGCTGTAGCTCAGCATCTGCGCCGTGTCGCCCGTCTTTCTGCCCGAGTCGCGGGCCATGGCGGCGGCCATTTCCGCAAGGTTCTGAATGGTGCCGGAACTGCCCACGAGCTCTCCCGGTCCCTGCGCCTCCATGCGCTGCAGGGGCAGCACGGCGTGGTCGCGCACGTACTTCTGCATTTCCGCATAGCGCTTTGCGCTCACCTCCCCCTCGCAGGGGAAAAGCCCGGCCAGACGCACGGCTCCGAGCTTGAGGGATTCAAGCTCCAGAATCTCCGTACCTTCGGCCACGGAAAGCTCGGTGCTGCCGCCGCCTATGTCTATGAACATGCGCTTGCCCGCAAAAGGCTCAAGCGCCACGGACACGCCGCGGCAGATGAGGCGCGCCTCTTCCCTGCCGGAAATGACCGTAAAGTCGAACCCGGTCTCGCGGCGAATCTCCTCCATGAACTCCTGACCGTTGGCGGCGTCGCGCACGGCGGCCGTGGCCAGGGCCACCACCTCGTTCACGCCGTAGGAACGGCACATGCCGGCAAACCCGCGCAGCGCGGCTATGGTACGCCGCATGGGCTCCGGCTGAAGACGATGCTCCGCAAACGCCCCTTCCCCCAGACGCACCATCTGCTTGACCTGGTTGAGCACGCCGCTCACGCGGTTCTCGCCCACGCGCACAATCATCATGCGCAGGGAGTTGGAACCGAGGTCCAGAATGGCGACGATGCGCCCTCCTCCGGCGGAACGTTCAGCGCTCATCGCCGCTGCCTGCCTTTTCCTGCGAAAGTTCGAGCTTTCTGTCGAAGAGCTTTTCAAAAAGGTCGCCCTTCTTCAGGGCATGACGGCATTCCTTGCGGCAGGAGCATGAACCGAGGCAGACGATGCGCACGCTGCGACGCCGCACGCTGATGCGCATATCCTCCACGGCGCCCTTGTGCGTGAAGTCCAGCGCATCGGCCACGCGCAGAATGGCCGCCGCACGGGCAAGCGCCTTCTGCTCCTTCTGCGGCAGCGCGGCGAAACGTCTGTGCCGGGCAGAGGGCCACGCGCGGCGATGATAGCGGGCAAGCAGCGCAACCACGGGCCGCTCGCTCTCCTCAAGGCCGAAGCTCAGGGTCAGTCCCCTGTTCTCCTCGATGATGCGCATGCTGCGCTTGTGATGACCGCGCCTTCCGCCCACGGCAAAGCCGAGGTCGTGCCACAGCGCCGCCTGAGCAAGAACGGCGGCCCAGCGGGCGTCCAGTCCGTGCTGAAGCGAAAGCGCCTCGAAAAGACGCAGGGCAAGGGCGGCCACATGACGGCCGTGATGCACGGACTCCAGGAGCGCCATGCCGGAAAGCCCGCCGTTTTCCTGCTCCACGCGGCCGTCCTCACCGGCCCAGCGGAACATCTGCTCCACGGCATTCTGCTCCAGCTCTTCGGAAAAAATCTCGGCCAGCAGCCTGTCCATCTCGCCGGGGACAGCTTCTTCCAAAGGCTCTTCCTTGTCAGCATCCGCCTTCTCTTCAGGGCTTTCGGCAGGTTCCTCCGAAAGACTCGCCAACGCGGGCGCCTGCTCCGCTTCCGAAGGTACCTCGACCTCCTGCACGGACTCTTCGACGACAACGACTTCCTGCACCACTGTTTCTTCCGACATTTTTTTCGCCTCTTCCGCCTTCGTATCCGGGCCGTTCCGTCTCTTTCCGGCACGTTTTTCCGCAGCTCTGACCATGACTCTGCTCCTTCTCAATGTAGAAACCCCGACGTTCAGCGCTTCAGCAGAAGCTCCTGGGAGTTCACGCTCTCTTCCCCTTCTCCGGGGTGCAGACGCACGTACTCGCCGCTTCCGCGAAGCTCCCATGCCTGCATGTTGTCAGCAAGCTGCAGACGGAGAATACCGTCCAGGGTGCTGCGCACCTCTTCATCCAGAACGGGAACGAGCACCTCGATACGTCTGTCCAGATTGCGGGACATCATGTCCGCGCTGCCCAGGAACATGCACGCGTTTCCTCCGTTGCGGAACCAGTACACGCGGGCGTGCTCCAGAAAGCGTCCGACGATGGATTTCACCGTGATGTTCTCGCTTATGCCGGGAAGCCCCGGACGCAGGCAGCAGATGCCGCGCACAAGAAGTCTTACCTTCACGCCGGCCATGGAAGCCATGTAGAGAGCCCGTATAATCTTCCTGTCCACAAGCTGGTTGCACTTCAGGATGATTTCGCCCTCCCCGCCCTGCGAGCATACGGCTATTTCATGCTGTATCTGCTCCACGAGACGACGACGCATGGAACCAGGCGAGACAAGAAGCTCGCGGTAGTTGTCCTTCACCGCATAGCCGGTCATGACGTTGAAAAGGTCGGTCATGTCGGCACAGATGTCGGGCCGGGAGGTGAGTATTCCCATGTCCGTGTAGATTCTGGCGGTGGAGGCGTTGTAGTTGCCCGTGCCTATGTGGGCGTAGCTCGCCAGGCCTTCCGCTTCGCGGCGGACCACCAGGCAGAGCTTGGCATGAATCTTCATGCCCACGAAGCCGTACACGACGTTCACGCCCTCGCGCTCCAGCTCCTCGGCCCAGGTGATGTTGCGCTCCTCGTCGAAACGGGCCTTCAGCTCCACCACGGCGGTGACCTGCTTGCCGCGTCTGCGCGCCTCGATGAGAGAACGGACGATGGGCGAATCGTTGCCGACGCGGTAAAGCGTCTGCTTGATGGAAATCACGTTCGGGTCTTCGGCTGCCTGCTGCACGAAGTCCAGCACCGGGGTAAAACTGTCGTAGGGATGATGGAGGAACACGTCCTGCCCGCGGATGACCCTGAACAGCCCGTCCGACTGAAGCTGACGGGGAATGACGGGGCTGTGGGGCGGCGTCTTGAGGCCGGGCCGCTCCAGACCGCAGAGCGTGATGAACTGGGCAAAGGCCAGAGGCCCCTTCACGCGGTACACCTGAAAAGGCTTGAGCCCCAGCTTCTTGATGAGGAACTCCGAAAGCCCGGTGGACATGCCCCGCGCCGTCTCAAGGCGAACCACGCCGCCGAAGCGGCGCTGCTCCACCATGTCCTGCACGGCCTCGAGCAAGTCGTCGCTCTCGTCCTCGTCAATGGTGACGTCGCTGTTGCGCGTGATGCGGAACAGGCCGGAATCCACAACGGCATAACCGGGGAACAGAAGGCCGAGATGCTCTTCGACAAGTTCTTCAAGCAGCAGGATGTCGGCATCGCGAACATTGGCCTTCAGGCCGAGGGAGGCGTAAGTCTTGGCCTCCTTGTTGCGCGGGATGAAAATGAAGCGCGGCACATTGCTCGGGCAGCGCAGACGAGCAAAGCGCACGACGCCGTCCCGCCCCCTGAGCTGAATGATGAAGTTCAGGCTCAGGTTGGAAATGGTGGGGAAGGGATGCCCCGGGTCTATGGCCTGAGGCGTGAGCACGGGATAGATTTCGTCGCGGAAGTAGGCCAGAAGAAAGCGCCTCTGCTTCTCCGTCAGCTCCGAGTAATGCACAAGATGCACGTCCTTCTCGCGCAGACGCAGAGAAAGTTTCTTCTGCCAGTGCTCGCTTGCCAGGTTCAGCAGGGCCGACGCCTTTCGCCTGATTTCGGCAAGCAGGCGCGAAGGATTCATGTCCTCCGGCTCCATGCCGGCCGCCGTGCCTTCACGGTAGCAGTGCAGCACCTT
This sequence comes from uncultured Mailhella sp., assembly GCA_944322695.1. GTDB lineage: Bacteria > Desulfobacterota > Desulfovibrionia > Desulfovibrionales > Desulfovibrionaceae > Mailhella. Next base: position 5,116 of record CALUPQ010000087.1, read on the forward strand.
GGCCACGCGCACCATGAAGAACTCGTCAAGATTGTTGTAGAAGATGGACAGGAATCTCGTCTGTTCCAGCAGAGGCAGCCTTTCATCCATGGCCGTTTCCAGCACGCGGGCGTTGAAGTCCAGCCAGCTCAGCTCTCTGTTCAGATAGTATTCCTGCGCCGTCAGGTCCGTCTTTTTCCGACCCGACTGCTTTTCTTCCCTGCCCTTTTCCGCAGCCACGTTAAGCCTCCACGTTCTGCCTGCCCGCCATGTGGGCGGCAATCTTTCTGGAGCGATAGGCAATCTGCTCTATGGCTCCCAATACGTCTATGAATACCAGGCCGGCTTCCGGAGAACAGTGTCCCTTGCTCAGACGGGAAGCATGGCTGGCACGCAGGGTGGACTCAAGGGTGCGGACATGGTCCGCCAGACCGTCCAGACGGGCCTTGTCCTGCGCGGTGAACGTTTCCGGACCGAACGTGTCCACGGCAAGTCCCACGGCCCTGCGGGTTTCGAGGAAGAGCGAGCGAACTTCGGAAATGGCTTCCGCAGAAAAGTCGTCGCCTCTCTTTTTTCTGTAATCGTAAAAGTCGATAAGGCGCTTGCCCTTGTCGCCTATGCGCTCCAGGTCGCCGGCGCTCACGACACAGGCCTCCAGAAGCTCGGCGTCCTTGCCGTCGAGACCGGCCTGCATGATGTCCGCAGCGTAACTGCGGATGGCAGTTTCCAGTCTGTCCAGCTTTTCTTCAAGCTGCATGACCTTTTCCCTGCTCTCTTCCTTCTGCTCGAAGAACACCTTTTCCGTGTGCTGCAGAAGCTCCAGCACCAAATCGCCCATGCGACGGCACTCGTGCCGCACGGCGCTCACCGCCACCACAGGAGTGCGCTGGATGAGGTGCGGGTCGAGGTAGGCCGCGTCGCGTCTGTCGATGCGCTCGGCATCGGGAATGAGCTTGCGGATAAGAGCCGCAAAGACATTGACGAAGGGCAGGAACAGAATGGTATTGCAGATGTTGAACATGGTATGGGCGTTGGCTATCTGATGCCCGATGGATGAGGACGAGGCTTCGATGAAACCAATCCACAGCGGCATGAGAGGCAGCCAGATGCACACGCCTATGACGTTGAAAAGCACATGCGCCGTGCAGGCCTGCCGGGCGGCGCGTCCCGTGCCCAGGGCGGCCAGCACCGCCGTAATCGTGGTGCCTATGTTGTCGCCGAAAATGATGGGAATGGCCGCTTCAAGAGGCAGAAGCCCCTGCGTGCCCAGGGCTATGGTCAGGCCCACCGTGGCGGAGCTGGACTGTACGAGCAGCGTGAGAAGCGTGCCGGCGGCAAGGCCGAGGAGCGGATTCTCGCTGAAGGTCAGGAAAATGTCCTGTCTGTCGCGCAGAAAGGACATGGAGCTTTCCATGGTCTGCATGCCGATGAACAGCAGACCGAAGCCCAGCAGGCCTTCGCCCATGTGCTTGAGCCTCTTCGAGGAGCACACGAACAGCAGCAGCACGCCGAGAATGACGAACAGATACGCCAAATCCTTGACGCGGAAGGCCAGAATCTGACCCGTGACCGTGGTGCCGATGTTGGCGCCCATGATGACGCCGATGGCCTGGGTGAGGGTCATGAGCCCGGCATCGACGAAGCTCACCGTCATGACGGTGGTGGCGCTGCTGCTCTGGATGACCATGGTGACGGCCGTACCCAAAAAAACGCCCAGAACGGGCGTTTTCGTAAACATTCCGATGATGCTGCGCAGACGTTCGCCCGCAAGCATCTGTAAGGATTCGCTGATAAGTTTAATGGCGTACAAGAAAATGCCTACGCCGCCGAGCAGCTGCATGGCAGTGAAGAACGACATACTCTCTCTCCGGTCTCGGGTGGTCTCCTGAAAAACTCGGAGAAGAATGCCAGAATCATGTGACGGCAATATTACAAATCCGTTACATTCCCTGACACAAATCAGTCCTCCTCCTTCACGCTCTCTCCGTCCCGGAGCGCCTGGCAGGCGCGGCAGCACACGCAGTCCGGCGCGGCCAGCAGACGGGAGAGCGGAATAGGGTCCCCGCAGTCCTCGCACAGTCGCACCTCTTCCTCTCTCCTTTCCGCCAGGGCCTGCAGAGCTTTCAGACGCCTGGCGCTTCTCGCCGCAAGAGCTCCGGCAAAACGCACGGCTTCCAGATGGGCGGCTTCGTCCGCCACGTCCGGCAGGGACGCCCCCTGAAAAAGCTCCTGCAAAGAGCGCAGGCGTTCCTGTTCTTCCGCTATTTCCGCCTGCAGTCTGTGCAACGTCTCCTCGTCCATGGGCACCTCCTGAAGCCCGGGCGGCACATCATGTCCTTGCCGGGCGAATCCGCCCCGTCTTCCCGGACCGACAGGAAACGCTAGCAGAGAGTTTCGGAAAAAACGATGATATTAATGGATGACGGCGACCGTTTTTCGGTTTCGCTCCCTGCGAAAAAAAGCAACTCTGCCCAAACGACCCTTCCCCCGAAGATTTTTCATGTTTTCCCGCCGCGCCTCGGCCGCCTTGCTTCTGAAGGTAAAACAAAACACATTTCCGGCTTGTCATTTTTTCATCCTTCTTATATTCTGGCGCGAACATTTTTTCTTTTCAGGAGTCCTGTATGTCCCAGCAGACATCCTCTGATTCAGGCAAAGGCGCCTCCCGTGGCCTTTTTTCCGGCCACATAGGCTTCATTCTCGCCGTGGCGGGGTCCGCCGTAGGTCTCGGCAACATCTGGCGTTTCCCCTACCTCGCCGCCAAGTACGGAGGAGGCATCTTCCTGCTGGTCTACATCATTCTCATGCTCACCTTCGGTTACGCGCTCATCGTGGCCGAAACCAGCCTCGGGCGTAAGACCCGTCTCAGCCCCGTGGGCGCCTACCGGGCCTTCGGACAGATGAAGCGCAGCCCCTTCCTCGTGTTCGGCGGCTGGGTGAACGCCGTCGTGCCCATGCTCATTCTGCCCTACTACTGCCTCATCGGCGGCTGGATTATCAAATTCCTGTTTGAATACATCACAGGTCACGTCGGAGACGTGGCTTCGGACGGCTACTTCGGCGGATTCATTTCCTCCACGTGGGAGCCGGTCATCTGGCACCTCATCTTCCTCGGCTGCACCCTGGGCATCATTCTCAAGGGCGTGGAAGGCGGCGTGGAACGCGCTTCCCGCGTCATGATGCCCCTGCTGCTCATCCTCGCCGTCATCGTGGCCATCTATTCCATGACGCGTCCCGGCGCAGGTGCGGGCATCTACTACTATCTGGTGCCGGACTTCTCCAAGTTCTCCATCATGACCGTGGTCGCGGCCTGCGGCCAGCTCTTCTTCTCCCTGTCCATAGGCATGGGCATCCTCATCACCTACGGCTCCTACATGAAGAAGGAAGTCAACGTGGAGCAGGCCACCTACAGCATCGGCCTCATGGACACGCTGGTGGCCACCCTTGCCGGCTTCATGATTATTCCCGCCGTGTTCGCCTTCTCCGGCGGTACGGCCGAAGCCCTGAACGCCGGTCCTTCCCTCATGTTCCTCACCATTCCCATAGTCTTCGACAGCTGGGGCTTCGGCGGCATCATCGGCGCGGTGTTCTTCCTCATGGTGTTCTTCGCGGCCCTCACGTCGAGCATTTCCATCATGGAAACCTGCGTGTCCACCCTTACCGACGAACTTCACTGGTCGCGTAAGAAGAGCGCCCTGTTCATGACCTTCGAAGCCATCGCCCTCGGCGTGCCCTGCTCCCTCGGCTTCGGTGCGTGGGACTTCATTTCCATCGCCGGCCTCAGCATCCTCGACATGATGGACTTCCTTGCCAGCCTCATTCTCTGCCCGCTGGCCGCCATGCTCACCTGCCTGCTCGTTGCGCGCATCATGGGCATCGACACTCTCGTCTCCGAAGTGAAGATATCTTCCGCCTTCCACGGCGAAAAGGTGTTCCGCATCTGCATTTCCTGGCTCGCTCCGGTGCTGCTGCTCGTGGTGCTCCTCTCCTCCGTGGGCGCCACGCTGGGCATCATCAAGATATAGCGCTTCCGCTTGTCGAATACGAAAACGCCTTTCCGGCATGCCGGAAAGGCGTTTTTTCATGCGCTGAGCAACTTCCATCAGTAAAGGGCGGGCACCCTGTCGCCGAACACCGGTATCGCCGCCCTTGTGCTGCGCACCCTTTCGATATCGACGTCCGCGCACAGTACGGCCTCACCGTCTCCCGCATGGGCCAGCACCTCTCCATCCGGAGCGATAATCATGGAAGAGCCCGCAAAGGTCTCCTTCGAGGTTTTTCCGCAGCGGTTGCAGGCCACGACGTACATCTGGTTCTCCACGGCGCGGGCACGCAGAAGCGTCTCCCAGTGCTCACGCCGCGGCGACGGCCACTGGGCGCTCACGAACAGCACTTCCGCCCCGTCCACGGCCAGCCTGCGCGTCAGCTCGCAGAAGCGTATGTCGTAGCAGACCACCATGGAGCAGCGCAGGCCTCCAAGCTCGAACAGACACCGCTCCATGCCCGGAGCCAGATATCTGTCTTCTCCCATCAGCCGGAAAAGGTGAATCTTATCGTATCCGGCGACATAGACGCCGTCTCTGTTCACCACCTGAGCCCGGTTGTAGAACAGTCCGTCCCGCTCGGAAAGGACGGAACCTCCGGCAAAGGCCACATGATGACGCACGGCAAGACGCCCGAGAAAGGCGGCATCGTCCGCCCCCTGCGGAAAGGCCAGCTCCTGCGCACGCCTCAACGCATATCCTGTGGACCACAGCTCCGGCAGGACCACGACGTCCGGAGGGCAGTCGCCCTTCACGGCTTCGGCCACCAGGCGCTCCACCGTGGCTCTGTTGGCCTCCCGGTCTCCCGTGACCACGTCCATCTGCATCACGCAAACTCTCATAGCAACTCCTCCTGCAGGCCGCATGCATCACAGGTGCGGCCCATTGAAAACGCGGCATCTCAGCCTTCCCTGCAAGGCGTCCCTTTGCTTCACGCCGCGTATGCGTTGCGCCCTATCCCCGGTCTTCGTGTCCGGCCGCGGCGTGCATGCGTTCATGATGGGCATGCAGCCTGTTCCGCACACGGGCGTCCATGCGTCCTTTCATCCATATCTGCGCGGCATTGAATACGTTCTGCGCAATGGAGTAGGCCGCGAGTCCCACCACGACCAGCGGGTCGAAATACTGGAAGGCCAGCCACATGGCCAGCATCAGATTCTTCTGGGCCAGCGCCTGTCCCGCGGAAATGCTGCGATGATACAGAGCCCCGAGCGACTTGCCCAGAAGAAACTGTATAAAACACACCACCACGCCGGAAACCGCAATGACGGCCTCCATGCCGAGGTCCTTTTTCCCCGGAGCGAGCAGCATGTCGAAAGTGCTGCCCATAAGAATGAGAATCATGGCCACCCAGAGATAATAGGAAAGCCAGCCTGCCCGCTCCACCATCTCGCTGACACGGGGCGCAAATGCCTGAAGCAGAAAGGCAAGAAACAACGGTATCAGCAGTATGGGCCCGACCTTGAAAAACACCGACAGCATGGAGGCGAAAAACGGCATGTCCACATGCCCAGGCGCCATGAGGGGCACAAGCAGCGGCGCAGCCGCGATGGAAAAAAAGGTACCGAGAAACACATACGTGGCCAGAAAGCCCACGCTGCCGCCCAGCATTCCGGTGATGGTTGCCGCCGCCGTTGCCGTAGGCACAAGAATGATGAGCCCCACGGTCTGCGCCACAATCGAATTCCAGCGTACAAGAAGCCCATAGGCAAGCAGGCTGCCGGCCATCTGCAAGACCAGCAGCATGACATGCAGCCTGTGAAGACGGACGGACCGGAGCGACATGCCGCAGAACGTGAACAGCAGCATGGCCATGAGCAGAAAGGGAGAAAGGGCGGAAAAACGGGAAAAGAACGAATGACCGAGTGCACCGGTCACAATGGCCACAAGCAGCGCCCACTGCTTGAGAAAAAGAAGAACTCGCTTCATGAAGGGCCTCTCAGCAAAAAACATACGCCCGCACGTGACACTCCACAAAGGAACGGGCATCCGCCATCCCGAGCATAGCCGCAATGAAAGGGAGGAGCAACTGCAGCCGAAACCAGAAAAAATTTTTTTTCACGTAAAAACGAAGAGTTGAAGCAGCTCCCTCCGCCGTCAGTCCCTCACTCTTCCCTATGATGAAAAAAGTGAATGAAAAAGCTCCCCTTTTTGACGCATCACATTCTGAAAAACAATTATCATACTATAAAAAGACATGATTCATCCCAAAACAAACGGATAACAAGTTTCTCATCTTATCATCTTCCATCTTTATATTTTTAATTATGCAGAATATATATTTATCCTTGTTCATATAGAAAACATCCTTTTTACCTCATCATGCTCTGTCATGAAGAAAATGCGATTGACATTAAAAACATATTCATGACAATAAATACATGGAAATTTTTATTCTTATTCTGCTCATTGTGTTGAACGGCATTTTTGCCATGTCGGAAATCGCGCTCGTCACGGCACGCAAGGCGCGACTGACCCCCCGCGCAACCGCCGGAGACAAGGCGGCACAGGCCGCCATACGTCTCGGGGAAAACCCCACCCGCTTTCTTTCCGCCATTCAGATAGGCATCACCTCCATCGGACTTCTGAGCGGCATCTTCGGTGAATCCGCCCTGGCCGGACCGCTCTCCCACTGGCTGCAGAAGGTATTCGGACTGCCCCCCTCCACATCGGGTACGCTGGCCACGGTCCTCGTCGTCATCGCCGTCACCTATCTCTCCATCGTGGTCGGCGAACTGGTGCCCAAGCGCCTCGGACAGATTGCCCCGGAAAAAATGGCCTGCCTCGTGGCCCGGCCCATGGACGCGCTGGCCACCCTGAGCCGCCCCTTCGTGGCTCTTCTCTCCTGCTCCACGGGAGCTCTGCTGCGCCTTCTGGGGGTGAAAGCCGATGAAAGCCAGCCCGTAACGGAAGAGGAAATTCAGGCCATGATTGCCGAAAGCTCCGAAGCCGGAGCCATCGAGAGCCGTCAGCGCGACATGCTGCGGAACATCTTCCGGCTCGACGACAGACCGGCAAGCTCCATCATGGTTCCCAGAGCCGACATCCGCTATCTGGATACGCTTCAGCCCGTGCCTGAAAACATGGCCATTCTGAAAAACCACAAGCATTCCTGGCTGCCGGTATGCCGGGGCGGCCTCAACAACCTCACCGGCATCATCCGCACCAATCAGGCTCTTCTGTCATGCATCGACCATCAGGCGACCCCCGAAGAGTTCTCAAAAGCTCTGGAAGAACAGTGTCTGCCGCCCGAGTTCGTTCCCGAAGCGCTCAGCAGTCTCGACCTTCTGAAGCTCTTTCAGGACAAGAGAATTCATATCGCCTTCATCGTGGATGAATACGGCACCTTGCAAGGCATCGTCACTCCCGGGGACATTCTCAAGGTGCTGGCAGGGCAGCTGGGCGCCTCGCACGAACATTCCTGGGCCGTGCGGCGGGACAACGGCAGCTGGCTCATGGACGGCAGCATTCCCATTCTGGAGCTGAAGGACAGACTCGGCCTTCAGAGCCTTCCCGCCGAAGACAAGGGGCATTACACCATTCTGAGCGGCATGTTCATGTACATGACCGGCCGTATTCCCAAGGAAGGCGACCATGTCGACTGGCAGGGCTGGCGCTTCGAGGTCATGGACATGGACGGCAACATGATTGACAAGGTACTGGTGGAACGCCTGCCCGAAGAAGACACCGGGGACAATACCTGACGTTTTTCCTTTTCCCCAAAACCGTATCCGTGCCGGACGCCCAGAGCGTCCGGCTTTTTATTGCCCGGCCGCCTTTTCGACAGAGCGTTCCCTTCGCTCCGACAATGCCGTGCCTTTCCCGCCCGGAAAGCCGTTCCTGACACCTCCGGTCGTAACTCTCAGCGCCGCGAAAGCCGCTTTGCAAAGCCGCAAGCACTTTCGAAAAACTCCCCCCTCTCAGAAATGAGCTCTGTTCTCATAAGTCAGGACCGCCCCTTCAAGGGGCGGTTTGATTTGACCCTGGGGGGGGGTGTTACCCGGCCACCCTCTTAAGAGGGCTCGGTCTCGACTCTTGCCGTAGAGTTATTTCCTGCTGCTCGTAAACGAGCTGACGGGCCGTTCTACCAAGCTATACTGGTCGGTTATTTTGTCCCGTTCTTCCTGTTCCCGGACATACTTGATGATGGTCGCCTCATTTACTCCCACCGTGCTGACAAAATAACCGGTGCACCAGAAATGGCGATTGCCGAACTTGTAGCGCAGATGCGGAAAACTCTCGAATATCATCAGGGAACTCTTTCCTTTCAAATACCCCATTACCTGCGCCACGCTATATTTTGGCGGAATCTTGATGCACATATGGATATGGTCCACACACGCATTTGCTTCCACTATCTCTATTCCTTTGTACTCACACAGTTTTCTCAGAATTTCTCCTATCGTTCTGCGATACCTTCCGTATATCAGCTTACGTCTGAATTTCGGAGAGAAAACGATGTGATACTTGCAGTTCCAACGGGTATGGTTTAAACTCTGGTCATTCATTATTGGGTTCCTTTGTGTATAGATTGCGAGTCAAGACAACTGGTTATATCACAAAGGAACCCCTTTTTTAACTTATTTACAGGCTTCGCCTTTTTGGAACTCCCCGCATAGCAGGGAGTTTTCGGTCTTAAAAAAAACCGGCCGCCCGAGGAGTAGCGGGCCGGCCGGCATGAAAAGGGGAAACGGAGGAGAAGAGTATGAAAATCTCTGGTCATCCAGGGGAGTGACAACCTTCGACAATTCCCTTGTACGCCTGTCCATAGGAATGTCACGTTTCAAACTCTTTCCCCTCATGAAATATTTTGCAATGAATGCTGAAGTCTGCCACCACGAAGGCCATTCTTCTTTTGTCTTGCCTCAGGCCCTGCTTCTGGCATAGGCTTAACCGCAGCCGTATCATGCCTCAGCCGCGGCAAGGAGAACAATATGAAGAAAATAGGCATCATCCGCTGTCAGCAGACGGAAGACATGTGCCCGGGCACCACGGATTTTAAATGTGCGCAGGCAGGAACATTCGCCTTCGAGTCCTACGCCCCATGCGAAGTCGTCGGCTTTGTCAGCTGCGGCGGCTGTCCCGGCAAACGTGCCGTGGCCCGCGCGAAGATGCTGGCGGACCGTGGCGCCGAGGCCGTGTTCCTCGCGTCCTGCATCAAAAAGGGCAGCCCCATAGGCATGCCCTGCCCCCATTACGAAGCCATGAAGACGGCCATCGAAAAAAAACTGGGAGAAAGCGTGCCGGTCATAGACTGGACGCACTGAGTCTCTCCTTCCCGGACGCCGACAGGCCATCCTTCAGCGTCCGGGATAGGACGTCTTCCGCGACCGGGGCGGAAGGACGGCCGACCTCGTCCGCCTTCCTGCAGGCATTTTGGCCGGGCAAAAAAGACACTCCATGCAAATAAACCTCACCAGACTCACGTTTTCTATCTGACCGCGCTCCACGGCAGCATGAAAAAAGATGATTTGAGTTCCGATATCATCAAGCAGTTCCTGCCACAATACAGGGCCCTCTCCTTCATCGGCCGCTTCATCGTGCAGAAAGAGCTGACCGGCGGGACGTTCCGCGAAATATCCCTGCTTGAAGGTTTCCCCACTCTGCGTTTCCACATCGTACACAATGCCGCCCCGATTTCCCGGCCCGTCCGGCAGTTTCTGGAGAGCATCCGCAGCTTCTCCCCCAGCTTCAGCACCGCATTCTGAGCGACGCCGCTTCGCTCCATCGCCCTCCGGTCCTCCTTTTCAGAGGCGTTCGGCTCCCCGTGCGACATTCCCAGGACTTTCCCCGGCTGACGCGCATCAATGCCGGGCAAGGTCAACGCTCCTTTGCCGGACTAAAACCGGGGCGCCCGGCACAACGCTCCCCCCGTTCCCCTGACGGTAAGGCTCCGTCTTTTCTTCCCGGCTCTGCCCGCCCCGCTTATCCCCCTTTTGCTCCGCATGCCTCCGCGCATGAAAAGCCGCACTTCGCACGCCCTGTACGCCCCCTCCTGCGAAACATATGTAGCAACGCCCCACGCGCCGCTTCCACGAGGGCAGCCTGAATGCTCGGCCAGCGCCTTCCGCGCCACGGGACTTCCGACACGCGGCGCACGTTCACAAAAAGCCGTCGTAACGCCGAACTGCGCCCTTCTCCCTCCGATACGTTCCCCTCCCTGCGACAACGGCAAAAGCCGGACATACGCCCATCACCTTGTGCCGAAATGCCCCCAGCCCCTTCCGCAGAAACGCCTTGCGTACCACCTTCCGTCTCCCGAAGCTGCGCCTCTCTTCCCATAATGCCCGTTTCCATCCGCGTGTCGGGAAAATGTCTTTCGAAAGACGGCGTCCCGCATAAAAAATCAAAGAAAAGAACAGGAGTTAAGTTTAACTTAATCTGTATTAATATTAATTGTTATTTCAATATATTGTGAAAAAAGTTCTACAAGGTAAAGTACAAATCACCGTAAAGAAAGGCATCTCTTCACGCCCTCCCGGGGGCGCGACGGCCCATGGAAAAACGGATAAAGGCCAGCTGCTGCCGTACTCTACGACAACAAGGGCTGGACAAGTCAGAAGAACGTGGTGAAGTACGGGCTCATCATCTCCGTCATGTGCGTTCTCATGTACTCTCTTGCGGGTATTCCCCTGCTGTCACTTATCTACTAAATTACATGACGTCCCCATGGTACGGGGACGCCGACAGTCCATCCCCGTCCGTTCCTCCTGCGGGAAAACGGTCCCCACGAGACACCCCAATCTGACCGGAGGTTTTCATGAGCATCGAACTTAGGCAAATCACTCACGTCATCGACGCGCAGTACGCCGCAGAACAGGCCATGCTGGCAGAATGCCGCAACGGCGACTACGGCATTGAAGCGCCGTATGTGAAACTCAACCCCTACCTCATCGCGCCGCTGACCGCCCTCGTGTACTTCAAGACGCCGCAGGCCACCACGGCCGAGGTGCGCGTGAAGGGCAAGGAAGAGGCCGGAGACATATCCTTCACCTTCCCGGCCGCGGAGGAGCATTTCCTTCCCGTGTACGGCCTTTATGCCGACACCGCCAACACGGTGGAAATCACTCTCGGCGACGGAACGAAGAGCGTTCTGACCATTCAGACGGAAAAGGCGCCGGAAAGCGTGCACCTGCCCATCAGCATCGAGACGAGCGCCGCCTACATGGACGGGAACCTCATGTTCCTCAGCCCCTCCTCTCCGGCCAACCTCGCGGCCTACGACTACAGGGGCGACGTGCGTTGGTACATCACGCTGAACTTCTCCTTCGACCTCAAGCGGGTGAAGAACGGCCGCCTGCTCATGGGGACGCACCGTCTTCTCATGCCGCCCTATCACACCACGGGCGTGTTCGAATTCGGCATGATAGGCAAAATCTACAAGGAATACCGCATTCCGGGAGGCAGCCATCACGACCAGCTGGAAATGGAGGACGGCAACCTTCTCATCCTCACGCAGGACCCGCCGCGCGGCACCGTGGAAGACATGTGCGTGCTCGTGGACAGAAACACCGGCGCCATTCTCAAGAGCTGGGACTATCAGAAGGCCCTGCCCCAGAACGTGGGCGGCTCCGGCAGTCAGGACGAACACGACTGGTTCCACAACAACTCCGTATGGTACGACAAGAAGACCAACACCCTCACCCTTTCCGGCCGTCATCAGGACGCCGTCATCAACCTCGACTACGAGACCGGCAAGCTGAACTGGATTATCGGCGACCCGGAAGGCTGGCCTGAAGACATGCAGAAGTATTTCTTCAAGCCCGTGGGCGACCTGTCCAAGTTCGACTGGCAGTACGAGCAGCACGCGGCCGTGGTTCTTCCCGACGGCGACATCATGTGCTTCGACAACGGGCACTGGCGCGCCAAGAAAAAGGAAAACTACCTTCCCGCCAAGGACAACTTCTCCCGCGGCGTGCGCTACCGCATCGACACCGAAAAAATGGAAATCGAACAGGTGTGGCAGTACGGCAAGGAACGCGGCTCCGAATTCTTCTCCTGCTACATCAGCAACGTCGAGTACTACGGCGAAGGACATTATCTGGTGCATTCCGGCGGTACGGGAACCTACAGGGGCGAGCCCTGCAACCGTCCTCCGGTGCAGTTCCGCGGCGAGGATGAGCAGTATGTGCACATGGAAGCCATCACCGTGGAAATCAAGGACGACAAGGTGATGTACGAAATGCACGTTCCCGGCAACTACTACCGTGCCGAAAAGATGCCGCTCTACTGTGAAGAGGACGTGCTCACCTTCGGCAAGGGTCAGCTTCTGGGCACCCTCGGCGTCACGGAAACCTTCGACACCATCCCCGAAATGGAAGACGGCGGTCAGGTTCCCGACAGATACAACATCAAGATGGCCCAGGAAGTGGACCGTCTGGTCATGAAGGGCACCTTTGAAAAAGGCCAGCTCGTCATGCTGCTGCTCGAAGGCGAAAGCACGCACGCCTACTTCGTGCCCACCACCAAGCGTCCCTTCCTCGCCATGTGCGTCGGCACCTTCCTGGAATCCGACGACAGAGCCGTGGAGTTCCCGGTGAGCTTCGAAGGTCTTTCCGGCTCCTTCCACGTTTCCCTCATCATCGACGACCGCAAGTACGATACCGGCGTCACCCTGAACATCTGACGAAACCCGGAGGAGACGGCCCCGTCCGGCTCCTCCGTCCCCATCCTCCAGGGCTGCATCGGCCCTTACCGGCCCCATGCAGCGCACCTCCGCTCTGCCCTGCCGGCAGAACCACACTTTTTCAGGAGACTCCCATGCTCAGCGAACTGAACCAGCAGGCCTTCGGCGCCATGGAAAAGCCCGCCGCCATGCTGGTGGAATTCTATTCCAAAACCTGCGGCCCCTGCAAAATGCTCGGCTTCGTGCTGAAGGACGTGGCCAAGGCCATGCCGGACTTCCCTATCTACCAAATTGACTTCGACGAAAACAGAGAGCTCAAGGAACGCCTCGGCGTAAAAGGCTTTCCCACGCTGCTTTTCTTCAAAGGGGACAGGGAAGTGTCCCGTCTGGAAGGCCTGAAGCAGAAGCCCGTCGTTCTCAAGGCCATCGAGGAGCTGCTCGCGTAATCCGAACCGGTTTCCCCTGCCGTTTCAGCGTCCTCCACAGCCGGGGGCGGCGGAACATTCCGTCGCCCTCTTTTCATGCAAAGACGGGAAGACGCGACAGCGAGAACACGCCGCACCTGCGCCGCTCCTGCGCTCCGCCTCGCTGATAGTCCGGCAAAACGCGCGCTTTTCCCTCCCGGAACGCTCTTCGCCCGCGCTTCGCGCCCGTCCTTTCCGGCAACACCGGCGGGCCGCACAGGCGCAACGGGTTCAACTTGCGCTCTTCTTCAAAGCTCTTCACCATACCCGGTTCAGTCTCTCCCCGAAAGAAGTCCCGCTCAAGCAGCCCGACAGTACCGGACATGCCTCTTCACACCGGCCTGAGGAACAAAAAAAGGGCCGGTTTCCCGGCCCCGGTCTCATCCGCGCGCGGAAGGAGGCGCCGTCCCCAGCGGGACACGCTCCCTCCGCCCCGTGCGCGCCAAAAGCCGTACTACGGCCTGGGCGCTTCCACGGGAGTCACGCGGACATCGTAGGCTTTGTTCAAATCAAGATACCTGCGCGCCGTCTCACGCAGCGTCTCCGCGTTCACGGCCTTCATTTCCTCAAGCTTCTGCCTGCCGTAATCAAGCCCGTGCCCGTCCAGCACGCTGGCCGCGCCTTCGCCTGCCCGCATGGCGCGGCTCTGCCTTGCGCGGTAATAGTCGGCCTCGGCCACGGCCTTGGCCCTGTCCAGCGTCTCGGCAGGCAGCAGGTTCTCGTGCAAGTCGCGGACGATGGCTTCAAAGGAGCTCTTCGCCTTGTCGAGATTCTCCGGCGCGGCGATGATGCCGAAGGCCAAAAAGCCCGCATCCGGCCCGGCCCAGTCCACCGGAAAGACGGAATAGCCCAGACTCTGCTTTTCCCGAAGCTCCTGATAGAGCTTGCCGGTAAAGCCGTTCAGACATTCCGAGAGAAGACGCAGGGACGCCCTGTCGGAAGATTCCGTACCCGCCGTGGGGAAAAGCATGAGGTACACGGCCTGATTGCGGCCCGGAAGCGTCATGCTCCGAACGCGCTCGCCGCTCCAGGAAGGAGCCTCGCTCTTCAGCGCCTTTTCCGAAGGCGCAGGCAGGCTCCTTGCAAACTTCTCCACCTCCGCACGGTCGAAATCCCCGGCCACGGACAGCACCCACGGACGGACCTTCTGCCGGTTCCAGAACGATTCCACGTCGCCCCGGGTGAACTTCGCCACCACGGCCGGGTCGCCGTCGCTTCTGTGAGCATAGGGACCGTTTTCAAACAGAATGTGACGCAGATTGCGGCCCACAAGGCCCATGGCGTCCTGCTCCCTGCTGACGATGGAGGCTATCTGCTCGCGCCTGGCCCGCGCCACGTCTTCCTCGCGGAAGGCCGGTTCCTCCAGCACTTCCTTCATGAGGGCAAACACTTCGGGCGCAAACTTCGCGGGGGCGTCCATCTGCACGCTGAAGGAGCGCATGCCGCTGCCCGCCGAAAGACCGGAAGCACGGCCGGAAATATAGACGTTGATGTCCTTCAGCTCTCGCGTCTTCGTGCCCGTGGTGAGCACGGAAGCGGTAAGGGAAGCCAGCCCCTCCTCCTTGTCGGAAACGAGAAGTTCGCCGCCGGAGAAGTTCAGCGAGGCGGAAACGTACGGCAGAGAATCATCAGGCAGAAGCACGAGGGTGCGGCCGCCGCCGAGGTCGATAACTTCAGGACTCAAGGCCGCGCTCTTCGCCGCGGCGGACTTTTCGGAAGAGACGGCGCGGCCCGCTTCGGGCCAGCCCTCAGTAAGCGCCTTCCGGGCCGAGGCGTCATCGAGCGCGGCGGCGCGGCCATCCTCACCCTGCGGCACCAGGGCGGACACGGCAAGCGCTTCGGGTCTGAGCCAGCGGTCGATGACCTGCTGAATTTCCGCACGTCCCACGCCGCGCACCGCGGCGAGATAACGCTCGCCTCCCACGCTCGACGGGTCGTAGAAATATTCCGAGCCCATGGTCTCCGCAATGTTGGAAATGGTCTCCAGCCCGCGCAGATAATTGTCCTCAAGGTTCAGGCGCGCACGGGCTATTTCGTCCTCGCTGAAATCCGAGGCTTTCAGGTCGGCGAGCGTGCTCCCCACTCCGCGCAGAAATTCCGCCGCCTTGTCGGCGTCAAGCTGAGCAAGAATCATGAAGGCGCCGGCCCGCTCGAAGCTCATGGCCGAAGCGCCCACGCTGTCCACCACCGGCTTTTCGATGCGGAACTTCACGGGCAGAAGCGCGGTATCGTCACCGGAAAGAAGATGGGCCAGCACGTCGGCCGCGGGAAGAAGCTCATCCTTCATACCCGGCAGGGGGAAGGAAAGGGACAGAAAAACCTTGTCCCAGGGGCCTTCCTCCACATCCACCACCAGTCCCTGCGCAAGGGACGCGGGGTCGAAGGACGGCTCGACCGTAAGAACATTGTGATTCTCGTATCCGCCGAAAAGCAGTTTAGCCTCGGCAAGCACGTCCTCGGCCTTCACGTCGCCGGCCACGGAGAGCACCATGTCCCGCGGGTCGTAGCGCCGCTTGATGTAGTCGCGCATCATTTCGGGCGTCACGCCGCGCAGCGCCTTCTCATTGCCGATGACGGGAAACTCGTAGGGCGTCCCCTTCAGCGTATGGCCCAGAGCCTTCTGGAACAGCTTCGTCATGGGGTTGTCGCCGCGCTGCTTCTTTTCGGCAATGACAACTTCCCGCTCCGCATCCAAATCGGCCTGACGGAGCAGCGGGTCAAAGGCCAAATCGCGCACGGCCGTCATGGCGTCCTTCCACTTCGCGGCGGGAAGGTCGGTCAGATAGGTCGTCATGTCATAGGACGTGTAGGCGTTCATGGAGCCGCCCGCACTCTCCACGCGCTTGTCCACACCCGGGCCGCTGGTTTTGGAGCCCTTGAACACCATGTGCTCCAGAAGATGGCTCATGCCCGCCTCTTCCGGCTTCTCCCAAGCGGAGCCCGCCTTGACGAACAGCCTCACCGAAACCAGAGGAAAGCGGCCGTCCTCCTTCACGAGCACGGTCAGTCCGTTTTCCAGACGGAAAATCTGTATGCCGGACACGGCCTGCGCCGCCCCAGTACCGCCGAGAGACAGACACAGCGCCAGCGCGACGCCGGCGCATAATTTAAAAAGACGCATAATCACCTCGTATGTTCATCCGGCAGAGGGCCGGAGCAGTTTCCCGAAAGGATGCCTCCGGCGCCGTCCGAAGACGCATGCCGGTTCCGTTTCCTCCTACCTGTGGCACAGTCCCACGTTTTCCGCCATAATTTTTCCGCACCTTTTTCGTGACAAAGTCTTGCATCTTCCGAAAGATTCCGCACGGCAAGGCGGGTCACTCATCCCCAAAAAGCCGCCGAAACCCGGCATTCCGAAGGGAGCTTCGCCCGGGAAAATCATGTCCCCTCTCCCCGAGAAAACCTCTTCTTCCGGGAACGACAGGCATGAAAAAAGGCCGCCTCCCGAAGGAAGCGGCCCGAAGAAAGAGTTAAACCGGACTAGATGCGCACGCCGAGGCTCTTCACCACGAAGGAGGCAATCTTTTCGCGCTCCTTGTCCACTTCGCCGTCCTGCAGGGTACGGTCGGCCTTGCGGAAGGTGAGGCGGCAGGTGATGTTGCGCTCCTCGCCGCCCTTGGGCTCATACACGTCCAGAAGCTCCACGCTTTCCATGAGGTTCGTCTTCGCTGCACGAACGGTGGCAAGCACGGCATCCACGTGCATGGCACGGGGAGCGATGAAGGTGATGTCGCGGCGCACGGCGGGAAACACCGGCAGGGGATGGAACATGGGCTTCACGCCCTGCGAGAGCGCACGCAGCAGGTCGAGGTCGAGGTCGGCATACCACACGGCCTTGCGGGCCAGGTAGGCGTCGGCCATGGCGGGCTTGAGGCGACCCATGACACCGGCCACGGAGCCGTCCGCCATGGTCATGCGCACGGCAGGCGCAAGGTAGGGATGCTCCACCATGTCGAAGGCGGGCACGGGCAGGTGCAGAAAATCAAAGAGCTTTTCCACAAGGCCCTTGAGGTCGATGTAATCGAGTTCCTCGTCCTTGTGCGCCCAGGCCTCGTCGTAGCGGGAGCCGTAGAGAACCATGGCCAGGTGCCGAACTTCCTTCACCGTGGTGTCGCTGGAGGCGTCCTGGCAGAAGGCTTCCGCCACTTCGAAGAGACGGATGCCGGTCGCGCCCTGGGAGATGTTCTGCCGCACGTTCTGGAACAGGCCGGGGGCCAGCTCCGTGCGCAGAACGTCCTGCTCGGAGGTGAGCGGGTTCAGGATGTTCACGCGGCCCTCGGCGGGAAGGCCGAGGAAATCGAGGTCCTTGTTGCCCACAAAGCTGTAGTTCACGGCTTCGTTGAGGCCGAGGCCGGCAGCCCAGTGCTTCACGCGCATCATGAAGGCGTGACGGCTCTCGGGCGCGCCGAAGGAGGAAAGGGTCTGCGGAATGGACGGCAGCGTTTCGCCGAGGTTGTCCACGCCCTTGAAGATGGCCACTTCCTCGATGAGGTCGGCTTCGCGGGTAAGGTCGTAGCGCCAGCCGGGCGTCTTCACGCTCCACTCTTCGCCCGCGCTGCGGTCAACCGTGCAGCCGAGCTTTTCCAGCGTTTCGGCGCAGAAGTCGTCCGTCAGCTCCACGCCGAGCAGCTCCTCGGCGCGGCTGCGGCGGAAACGCACCACCGGGGCCTGCCAGGGGCTGGGCGTGCACCGGCACACGCCGCGGCACACTTCGGCGCCGGAAAGTTCGGCCATGAGGGCGGCCGCACGGTCCAGAGCGAAAGCCATGCCGGTGGGGTCCACGCCGCGCTCGAAGCGGTAGGAGGCTTCGCTGTTCAGCGCAAGACGCCGGGCCGTCATGCGGATGGAACTCGGACGGAAGACCGCGCATTCAAGGAACACGCTCTCGCTCTCGTCCGTGATTTCGGTTTCCAGACCGCCCATGACGCCGGCAAGGGCAACAGGCTTTTCCGCATCGCAGATGAGGCCGTCGCCGGCCCTGAGCAGGCGCTCCTGACCGTCCAGCGTGGTGAGCTTCTCGCCGTCTTCGGCGGGGCGCACGATGATGCGGCCGCCCGCGAGCCTGTTGTGGTCAAAGGCGTGCAGGGGCTGACCAAGTTCCATGAGAATGTAGTTGGTCACGTCCACAAGGTTGGAAATGGCGCGCACGCCCACCGCGTTCAGGCGGTAGCGCATCCAGGCGGGAGAAGGCTTGACCTGCGCGCCCTTCAGAATGCGGCCCATGTAGGAGGGGCAGAGGCCGCCGTCCTTCACGTCGATGGGCACGGCTCCGCTCATGTCCCCGCCCTTCTCTTCCAGACGGAAGGCGGGCATGGTCACGGGAAGGCCGAGATAGGCTCCCACCACTCGGGCGAAACCGTAAACGGAAAGGCAGTCCGCACGGTTGGGCGTGATGCTGATGTCCAGCACTTCCTTATCCAGTTCGTAGGCGTCCACGAACTTCTCGCCGGGCATGATTTTGCGGCCGGCACGGTTTTCCTCGGGCAGCACCAGAATGCCGGAATGGTCGTCGGCAAGGCCGAGCTCGCGCTCGGAGCATATCATGCCGAAGGAAGGCACGCCGCGCAGCTTGGCCTTCTTCATGACAAGGCCGCCGGGCAGGGTGGCGCCCACGGGGGCCACGACCACGAGCTGGCCCGCGGCCACGTTGGGAGCGCCGCACACGATGTTCAGGGGCTCAGCCTCGCCCACGTCCACGGTGCAGACATGCAGATGGTCGGAATCCGGGTGGGCCTCGCAGGTAAGCACGCGGCCCGTCACCACGCCCTCGATTTCCGCATAGGGATGCAGCACTTCTTCCAGTTCAAGGCCGAGCATGGTGAGCATGTCGCCCAGCTCTTCGGCCGTGCCCGTGTACGGCACAAATTCCTTCAGCCAATTGAAACTCAGCAGCATATGTTTTCTCCTCAGAGGATGAAAGAAATGTCCTGGCGGAAAGGCTCTCAAAAGGGAGCTTTCCGGCCTCTTCCCCCGTCGGGCCGCGAGCCCGGAAGCCGGAGAAGGAGGCGTTCGGAAAACGCGTTCTTCAAAAACGCTTCATTCCGACAGACCGGTCCTTTTCCTCTACGCAGGGAACTGATGGAGGAAGCGCACGTCGTTCTCGAAGTTCATGCGCAAATCGGTAAGACCGTACTTCAGCATGGCGATGCGCTCCACGCCGAGGCCGAAGGCGAAGCCGGAAACCTCGTCGGGGTTGTAGCCGACGGAGGCGAACACCGCCGGGTCAACCATGCCGCTGCCGAGAATCTCAAGCCAGCCGGAGCCCTTGCACACGCGGCAGGGCTGGCCGTTCACATGGCCGTGGCCGCCGCACTGCGTGCAGGACATGTCCACTTCCACGCTGGGCTCGGTGAAGGGGAAGAAGCTGGGACGGAAGCGCACGCGGGTCTTTTCGCCGAACACGGCGCGCACAAAGGCGGTAAGCGTGCCGCGAAGGTCGGCCATGGTGACGTGCTTATCCACGAGCAGGCCTTCAATCTGATGGAACATGGGCGTGTGGGTCACGTCGGAGTCGCGGCGATAGACCTTGCCTGGTCCGATGACGGCAAGCGGAGGCTTGCGGTTCATCATGGTGCGCACCTGCACGCAGGAGGTATGGGTACGCAGGAGCACCTTGTCGGTGATGTACAACGTATCCTGCATGTCGCGGGCAGGATGTTCCGGGGGCATGTTCAGGGCTTCAAAGCAGTTGAAGTCCGTTTCCACCTCGGGACCGCCGGCAATTTCGTAGCCCATGTTCTGGAACACGGAGCACACTTCCTGCATGGCCAGAGTGATGGGATGCAGGGAGCCCTTCCAGAGGCTGCGGCCGGGCAGAGAGGGGTCGAAACCGGCGAGGAAAGCGGCTTCCCTCTCCTGTTCCTGACGGGCGAGACGCTCCTCAAAAAGCGCTATGAGACGCTCCTTCACCGCGTTGGCGGCCTGCCCGAAGGCAGGACGCTCTTCGGGAGAAAGTTCGCGCATGTGCGACATGAGCTCGGCAAGCTGTCCCTTGCGGCCGAGAAAGTCCACCCGGGCCGCTTCCAGTTCCGCCTCGGACGAAATGCGGCTCAGACGCTCGTCGAGCTTGCCGACCAGTCCGTTCAGTTGTTCAAGCAAATCCATGGCAAGGCCTTGTGGCAGGCGCGAGCGCGCGCCTGGATAGGAAAATGAAAAAGGGGCGCAGAGCCAAGGCCCTGCACCCCTGCGGGGAAAACTCCCCAAAAAGCTTCATCGAAGCCGCGGCCCGAAGGCCTTCAGCTGCTTTCCGAAAGGGACTTACGCCAGCTTGGCCTTGGCCAGCTCAACGATGGCGGCAAAGTCGGCCTTTTCGCGCACGGCGAGGTCGGCAAGCATCTTGCGGTTGATTTCCACGCCGGCCAGCTTCAGACCGTTGACCAGGCGGGAATAGGACAGGCCGTTGATGCGGGCGCCGGCGTTGATGCGCTGTATCCACAGGCGGCGGAAGGCACGCTTGCGGAGCTTGCGGCCTTCAAAGGCATAGTTCAGAGAACGCTCGACGGCTTCGCGGGCAGTGCGGTACAGACGGCTGCGGCCACCGCGGAAGCCCTTGGCCATATCCAGATATTTCTTGTGCCGACGATGGGCAGCAAGACCTCTCTTTACACGCATGGAATATCCTCCACATTCAGTCCCGCGAGGCGGAGATCAGGCCAGCGGGAGTTGAGCCGCAACGCGGCGAAATTCGAAAAACTACGCAACCTGCAGGGCAGGCATTAGGCGTAGGGCATGAGGCGCTTGACGGCCTTCAGGTTCGCGCTGTCGACAAGAGCACCCTTGCCCAGACGGGCACGACGCTTGGCATCCTTCTTGGTGAGGATGTGGCGCAGGTTCTGACGACGACGGCGGAACTTGCCGCTGCCGGTGGTGCTGAAACGCTTGGCGGCGGAACGGC
>CALUPQ010000088.1 GCA_944322695.1 uncultured Mailhella sp.
GGCTGTGGGGAGAATAGCGACCCACGGGCCAGGCGTTGCCCTTGTAGAGCTTGAGGCGCACTTCGCCGGTCACGCCGCGCTGCATCTGGTCGATGAGGGCCTGCATGGCTTCGCGTTCGGGAGAGAACCAGAAGCCGTTGTACACGGCGGCGGCGTAGCGGGGAATGATGGTCTCGCGGGTGGCGAGGGCCTCACGGTCGAGGCAGATGCCTTCGAGGTCCTGATGGGCGATGTGCAGCACGGTGCCGCCGGGGGTTTCGTACACGCCGCGGCTCTTCATGCCCACAAAGCGGTTTTCCACCATGTCGAGACGGCCGATGCCGTGCTTGCCGACAATCTTGTTCAGGCTCATGACCATTTCGCGGGGAGTGAGGCGCTCGCCGTTCAGGGTGACGGCGTCGCCCTTTTAAAAGTCGATGGTGATGTACTCGGGTTCGTTGGGAGCCTGTTCCACGGGCACGGCCATGACGTAGCTGTTCGGGCCGGGTTCTTCCCACGGGTCTTCCAGTTCGCTGCCTTCGAAGGAGCAGTGCAGCATGTTGCGGTCCATGCTGTAGTGCTTGTTGGAGGAGTTGACCGGAATGCCGTGCTTTTCGGCAAAGGCGGTAAGAGCGGTACGGCTCATGAGGTCCCATTCGCGCCAGGGGGCGATGACCTGAAGGTCGGGAGCGAGGGCGTTGATGGAGAGCTCGAAACGCACCTGGTCGTTCCCCTTGCCGGTAGCGCCGTGAGCGATGGCCACGGCGCCTTCCTGACGGGCGATTTCCACAAGGCGCTTGGAGATGAGCGGACGGGCGATGGAGGTGCCCATGAGGTAGCGGCCTTCGTAGGTCGCGCCGGAACGCAGCATGGGGTAGATGTAGTCGCTCGCGAATTCGTCGCGCAAGTCTTCGATGTAGGCCTTGGTGGCACCGGTCTTGAGGGTCTTGGGTTCCACGCCGTCGAGGTCGTCCTCCTGCCCGAGGTCGGCGGTAACGGTGATGACTTCGTAGCAGCGCTCGACAATGAGCCACTTGAGAATGACGGACGTGTCGAGGCCGCCGGAATACGCAAGGATAACTTTATTGTTCTTAGCCATGGCAAAACCTCACGGGCGCATGCGCCCATGGTTGACGTTACCCCGCCGGAGCGGAAATTCATGCCGGAAGACCGGCTCTCGGGCATACATGGACTTTTCGCCTGACTGGCAGGGGAAAGTTCGGAAAAGGCCCGGTCATGCCGGGTCTCGGAAGAAACTTTCTTGTAGAAAGATTCTCACGCTTTGTAAAGTCCCGGGCCGCACGGCTTCCCAAAGAAAAGACCGCCCCGCTCCGCCGAAACGGAGGGGACGGCCCGGAAGCTCTTCGAAGAGGCGGCCTACTTCAGCACGCCCACTTCCTTATAGTACTTCGCCGCGCCGGGATGGAGCGGAATGCCGGCAAGGTCGGTCACCGCGCCCTCGAGGCTGATGTCCTTCATCACGGCATGGGACTTTCTCACCACGTCCTGGTTTTCCCAGAAGCACTTGGTGAGGTCATAAATCACGTCCTCGGGCAGGGAGGCGTCGGTGATGAGAATCATCTTCACGGCCGTGGTCTGAACGGCCTTGTCCTGGTCGGGGTAGGTTCCGGCGGGAATCTGGAACTTGGCATACCAGGGGTAGTCCTTGGACAGCTTTTCAAAGGTGGCGTCGTCGATGTTCACGAGGCGGCCGTCGGCCGTGGCGCACATTTCGGACACGCCGGCGTTGGGCAGGCCGGCCATAATCCAGGTGCCGTCAAGCTGCTTGTTGCGCATGAGGTCGCCGGCTTCGGCGGGGCCCACGTACTGCGCCTTGATGTCGCCGGGGTACTTGAGGCCGGCGGCGGCAAAGTGCACCTGCGTTTCGCCGATGGTGGTGCCGCCGGCCACGCCGGGAGCGAACACCTTGCCCTTGAAGTCCTTGAGGGAGTTCACGTTGCTGTCGGCACGGGCGATGACCTGGTTGGGGTTGTAGTAAAGGCCCGCGATGATGCGCACGTCGGGATATTCGTGGCCCTTGAACATGTCAAGGCCCTTCATGGCCTGATAGGTGATGCTGGTGATGGCGAAGGACACCTGGGCGTCCTTCATGCTGAGCAGCTGAAGGTTCTGCACGCCGCCCTTGGAGGACTGCACGCTGGCCTTCACGTAAGGCAGCTTGGTGCTCCACAGATTGCCGAGAGCCGCGCCGATGGGGTACAGCGTGCTGGTGGTGGCCGCGGTGGGGATGCTGATGGTCACGGGCGCGCGGTCCGCGGCGCCCGCGTCCATGGCGGAAAACACCATGGATACGGCGGCCAGCATGGAAAGAAGGGCTTTACCGTACATAAGATACTCCTGAAACCTTTGAAAGTTGCCCTCCTTCCCGCAAGGGGGAGGAAGGATGAAAAACCATGGTCAAGCGGCCGCTGCGGAAGCGCTGCGCCCGCCGCGGGAGGTGGAGCGGCGGTTGAGCGCCACAGCCGCGAGAATGATGGCAATGCCGACGGCGTCGGTGGAAAGGCCGGGGTCGATGGTGAGCACCGCGCCAGCGATGAACATGAGGCTCTGCAGCCATGTGCAGGGCCCGAAGAGCCAGCGTTCAAGGCCCACGGCCAGTGCGCACACGCCGAAGCTCGCGGTGATGAACGCCCACACCGTGGAGAGCACGGGGCTTGCCGAGCTGTAGAGCAGCAGCGGATTATTAAGGAAGAAGAACGGCAGGATGAAACCGGTAAGCCCCAGCCTGACGGCGATGAGGGAGGTCTTGGTTTCGTTGGAGTTGGCGATGCCCGCGGCCACGTAGGAGGACATGGCCACAGGAGGCGTGATGTTGGAAAGGCAGGCGTAGAACAGGCAGAACATGTGCGCCGCCATGGGCTGCACGCCCACGCCCGTGAGCACGGGCACGGCCACGGCCGCCACTATGACGTAGGCCGCCACGCCCGGCACGCCCATGCCGAGGATGGTGCTCATGACCATGACGAACACGCCGCCGAGGTAGAGCTGCCCTTCGCCCACGTACTTGAGCACCTGGAAGCCGAAGGTGAGCCCGAGGCCGGTGAGGGACACGGAGCCTATGATGATGCCGATAATCACGCAGGAAACGCCCACGCCCACGGCGCCCTTCGCGCCCTCTTCAAGAGCCTGAAGGATGCGCTTCGGGCCCATGCGGGTCTCCTTCGACAGCCACGAGGCCACGACGGTGGCGAAGATGGCCACGGCCGCGGCAAAGAGCGGCGTGTAGCCCATGAGCATGATGGCCATGAGCGCCACAAGGGGAATGATGAGGTGCCCGCGCTTTCTGATGACCACCATGGCGTCGGGAATGTACTCTTTGGACAGGCCCTTGAGACCGAGCTTCTTGGCCTCGAAGTGCACGGCCATGATGAGGGCGAGGTAGTAAAGGAAGGCGGGAATGGCGGCCGCAAGCATGACCTTGGTGTAGCTCACGCCCAGAAATTCGGCCATGATGAAGCCCACGGCGCCCATGATGGGCGGGGCGAACTGGCCGCCCGTGCTGGCCACGGCCTCCACGGCGCCGGCGAACTCGGCCTTGTAGCCGGTCTTCTTCATGAGCGGAATGGTGATGGCGCCGGTGGTGGCCACGTTGGCGAGGGCGCTGCCGTTAATCATGCCCATGAGGGCGCTTGCGATGACCGAAACCTTGGCCGGGCCGCCCGCGGTACGTCCCACGAGGGTGAGGGCAAGGTCGTTGATGAACTCGCTGAAGCCGCTGATGCGCAAAAATGCGCCGAACAGCACGAAAAGGAAGACGTACGTGGCCGAAACGCCCACGCCCACGCCGAGCAGGCCCTGACTGCCCCAGAACATGTGGTCGAGCACGCGCGTGAGGGAGAAGCCCACATGCCCGAACGCTCCGGGCAGATACTTGCCGAAGAAGGCGTATATGAGGAACACCAGCGCCAGCACGGCGAGGTTCGGAACCACGCGGCGGGCGCATTCGAAGGCCACGAGCACGCCTATGCCGGCCACCACGTAATCCTGCGTGGTGAACCAGCCGCCGCCCATGGCGATGGCGTCGTAATGCGTGATGAGGTAGCCGAAGGCGTACAGGCTCGCGCCCACGCACACCAAATCCCAAAGCGTGGGCAGCGCCCTTTTCCGCTTTTCACGGCGCAGCGCCGGATACATGAAGGCGGCGAGCACCAGCAGAAAAATGATGTGGAAGGAACGCAGCTTCATGGCGTCCATGGTGGCGAACAAGGACGCATACAGCTGAAACAGGGAAAACACCACGCAGATGACCGACACCACGCGGGCGAACGCCCCCTGGAACTGCCGTGTTCTCGATTCGCTGTCCTTTTCCTCCACCAGAGCCTGAGCCCTGGCCTGTTCTTCCGCGCTGGCGACGATATCTCCGTTTTCCGTCGTCACCACGGCATCGTTGTCCATACTCTTGTCCATTGAAAAAACACCTGTGGAAATGTTGCAATCAGGCCTTTCCGCAGGGGAAAGGCCGTATCAGTTGTCCTAGCGGGCAGAAAGGCGCGTGTCAAGCAGCCGCGCCGAAAAACGGCTGCTCACAACGGGGAAAGGGCATCGCCGCACTCGTCGATGAGGTAGAGAACGTTCCGGTAGTCCAGATGACCGTGCAGGGTGAGTCCCACCTCGCAGGTGCGGGAGGTGCTGAAGCCGGCCTCGCAGCCTTCCACCTGCTCCCGCAGGGAAGCGAGCGCCGCGGCGTTGAGCTCGGGACGGGTGAAGCCCCTGTCTCCGGCAAAACCGCAGCAGAATATGCCCTCGGGCAGCACCACCTTTTCCGCGCACAGCCCGGCGACCCTGACCAGCGAATCCGTCAGGCCCATGGCCCGCGTGGAACAGGTGGCGTGAACGGCAATCCTGCCGTATTTCTTCTCAAAGCGCAGCCTGTCCGCCAGAAAACGCAGGGTGAACTCCACAGGCTCGTACAGAGAAAGACGGGAATCGAGCGTCTTTTTCATGCGGGCAAGGCAGGGGCTGGTGTCGCACATCACTCTCCAGCGTCCCCCTTCCGAGGCGGTCATGAGCGCCTCGTTGAGCGCCGCGGCGCATTCGTCGGCCTGCTCCTTCATGCCCTTGGTCTCAAAGGCCTTGCCGCAGCAGAGCTTTTCCACGTCGCGGGGAATGACGGCTTCGTACCCCGCCTTTTCGAGAAGGCGCAGCGCCACGTCCATGAGCGGCTCCACGCTGCGGCCGGAATCGCCGCCGTAGCCCATGGAGCGCACGGCGCAGGAGGGAAAATACACCACCTTTTCCGGGGCGCGGGTCCGCGGAGCAGGCACGCGGGAGGAACCCTTCAGGCGCGCCTGTGCAAGGTCGGGAATGGTCATGCCCGTCAGCTTGCCCGCAAGCACGCCGCTTTTTTCCGCAAGGCCATGTCCCATGAGGCGATGGACCAGAGCTCCCGCATCGAGCCCCAAAGAAAGCGCGCGCGACACGGGCGCGACGTGATGCGCGACGAAGGAGGCGGCCTTCCGCTCCCTGTCGCCGAGAGCCTCGTGCCGAAGGTGACGCATGAAGTTCGCCACGTCGATGCCGAGCGGGCAACGCGTGGTGCAAAGCCCGTCCGTGGCGCAGAAATCAAGGCCCCTAGTCCGGAAAAACGCCTTCCATTCGGCGGCCCGGGCGGCATCTCCGGCAAGCTCCAGCGCGGCGACGGAGCGCAGGGCGTAGATGCGCTGCCTCGGACTCATGGCCGTGCGCGCGGAAGGACAGACGGACTCGCAGAAGCCGCAGTCCACGCAAAGGTCTATGCCCTGCCCCACGGCGCCCACGAACTTGAGTCCTTGCAGATGACAGCGCGGAGGATCGTTCAGAAGACAGCCGCGGTTCAGCATGCCCGCCGGGTCGAGAAGCGCCTTTATGTCCTTCATCATGCCGTAGAGCTCATCGCCCCACTCGCGGCGCACGAAGGAAGCCACGGCCCGGCCCGTGCCGTGCTCGGCCTTGAGCGAGCCGGAAAGCTCCAGATTCAGGGCGGCCGCCCTTTCGATGAACACGCCGAGCCGCTCGACTTCCTCAGGTTCGGAAAGTCTGAGCGGCACCGTGCAGTGCAGGTTGCCGTGCAGGGCGTGACCGTTCACGCCGCAGCGGAAGAAGCCCATGTCCTGAAGGATGCGCACAAGGCCGCGGCTCGCTTCGGGCAGGTGCTCGATGGGAACGCAGTAGTCCTCCACATAGGCATATTCCGAAGGCAGGCGCGTTCCTGCCATGGCGGGAAAGAGCGCGCGGCGGATGTCCCAGAGGCGCTCGCACTCCTCCTTGCCGGTCACGAAGCCGAGCCGGGCCACGGGGTGATGTCTTTCAAGTATCGCTTCAAGTTCCGCCATGTCGGCGGCAAGGTCGGCCTCGGTGGCGGCCCTTGTTTCAAGAAGCAGCGCGCAGGCGTCGGAGCTTTCCCCTGAAGGACGGAAATTTTGTGGAAATCCGGGAAGTTCCGCAAGACCGCGCAAAGAAATATCGTCCAGAAACTCTCCGGCGTAGAGCCCCCGGCAGGAGCGCATTTCAAGCACGGAGTCCATGGCGTCGTCCATGGAGGAGAACAGCATCATGGCCGTGCCGCGCAGAGGCAGCGCGGGCGCGGTTTCCAGAGTGACGGAACAGATGAAGCCCAGCGTGCCTTCCGAACCTACCAGAAGGTGCGTGAGGATGTCCACCGGGTCCTCGAAGTCGATGAAGGCGTTCAGGCCGTAGCCGCAGGTGTTGCGGATGCGGAACTTGCGCCGCACCTTTTCCGCCAGCTCCGACGAAGCGAGAAGGTCTCTGCGCAGGCGCGAAAGCCCGTCCAGAAGAGACGCGTGACTGTGACGGAACGCCGCGACGCTTTTTTCGTCCGCGGTATCCACGTAGGTTCCGTCGGCCAGCAGAAAGGCCATGTCGCGCAGGGAATGATAGATGTTGTTCGCCACGGTGCAGCCGAGGCCGGCGGCGTTGTTGGCCGTCATGCCGCCTATGGTGGCGGAGGCGATGGAGGAAGGGTCGGAAGAAAGGAAGCGGCCGTACGGGGCGAGAGCGGCATTGATTTCGCCCCCGGTCGTGCCGCAGCGCGCACGGACGAAACGGCCCTGCTCAAGCACGTCCAGGCCGCGCCATGCCGGACCGCGGAAGCGCACGGCCACGTCTTCGGCCATGCTCTGACCGCTCAGAGAGGTTCCGGAACCTCGGAATGTGAGGGAAACGCCGCAGGAAGCGGCACAGGCGAGGAGCTTCGAGAGCTCCTGAAGAGATGTGACATCGACAACGGCAAACGCCCTCGGTTCGAAAGGGCTGGCATCCACGGAAAAAACCTTTGCGGGTGCCTCCCCGGTATGCGTCTGCGACCAGGGCAGGAACTCCCGCACCTGGTTCAAGAAAACCTGACTGCGCATGAAGACCTTCTTGTTCTGTGTTCCGGCAGACGCCTCACCGCAAAAGAGCTTCCCCCTGCGCGACCATGCGTCCGCCCCGACGTTTCCGCTCGGCCCTTCGGCCGCCTTGGGAAACGCGCGCCCGAAGGCGCTCCCCTGTTTCGGGCAGGTCCCCGCACAGGCCGCACCGGAATGGAAAACGACGCGGAACGCTTGCTGCGGAGACGCTCCCGCGCTTCAGCCCAGCTCCTGGAGACTGCAAACATGAAAACGGCAGACCCCAGAAAGCAGAAAAGCCCCCTGCATGACATGCAAGGGGCCGTTTTGCTACTGGTGGGTCACCGGAGACTCGAACTCCGAACCAATTGATTAAGAGTCAACTGCTCTACCAATTGAGCTAGTGACCCAGTGCATCTGAAGCGCAGAAAGAGTCATAGCCCCGCAGGGCCTCCCCGTCAAGAAATTTTTTGCCTTTTCCGGGAAAAAAGTTTAGTTTCCCTTGTCATGAAAAGGATGTCTCGTTTCCTCTGGGTTATCGTCTTCGCGCTGACGCTTCTGCCCGTGCTTGCGGGCGGCAAAAGCGCGTTCGCCTCGGAAGAGCCCCCCTACCGCTTCCATACGGAATGGGCCAAGCTCTCCGCCGTGGACGGCAGGCAGCTCACGCCTCCCGTGGACAAAAACACCGCCATGGCCGTGCTGTGGCTTCTGCCCTCGCCCGGCTACCACACCTATGCCCACGAGCCCGGGGACGAAGGCATGCCGCTCAACGTCACCGTGCTGGCGAACGGGGAACCTCTTCCCGAAGGCAAGGTGCAGATACATTATACCTCCGGCGAAGAAGTCTCTCTTCCCGGCGGCGGCACAAGCCACCAGCTCAACGGCGCCTCGCCCGTGTTTCTCGTGTTCCGGGAATACGAGCCGAACGCCGTCACGCTGGACATTTCCCTGCTGGCATGCTCCGACCAGCACTGTCTGCCCGTGCACACGCGCATCCTTCTGCCCACGGCCCCGCCAGAACTGTCCAACGCGGCAATCCAGCCCTGGTTCAACACCTTCCTGTCCAGCAAGGCCTGCTGCGAGGAAGCGCCAGCCCCGCAGGACGTGCCCGGCCTTCCCTCACGGCAGGACGATGAGTCGCCGCAGAAGTACGCCAACCTTCTGCCCGAAGCTCCCACCTCCGTATTCCAGAAAAAGGTCCCGCGCAACAGCGAACCCGCCGTTCCCCTGCCCTCCGCCGAAATCGAAACCGCGGAAGGCTGGGACCTCACGCCCCAGCACCTCGAAGGCAGCTTTCAGATTGACGGCTGGCCGAGAGCCGTGGGCCTCGGCCTTCTGGCCGGTCTTCTTCTGAACTTCATGCCCTGCGTGCTTCCGGTGCTCACCATGAAGTTCTCCATGCTGCTCGATGCGGAGGACGATTTCGAGAGAAGGCGGCGCAGCATACGCGAGCACACGCTATTCTTCGCCGCGGGCATCGTGGTGTGGTTCACCCTGCTCGCCGTCATCTCCGGTCTCACCGGCATATTGTGGGGGCAGCTCTTCCAGAGCAGCGAGGCCATCTTCCTCATGCTGCTCATCGTGTTCTGCATGGGCCTTTCCATGTTCGACGTGTTCCACCTGCCGGTGCTTGATTTGCAGAGCCATCACAGCTCCTCGCCGCGCATGCAGGCCTTCAGCACCGGCATGTTCACCACGCTTCTGGCCACGCCGTGCAGCGGCCCGCTTCTCGGCGGCGTTCTGGCCTGGGGCATCACCAAGCCCCTGCCCGTGCTCATGACCATCTTCGCAGCCACGGGCGTGGGCATGGCCGCCCCCTATGTGGCGCTCGCCTGCTACCCCAGGCTCATCCGTTTCCTGCCCAAGCCCGGCGCATGGCTGAGCGTGCTGGAACGCGTGCTCGGCTTTCTGCTCATGGCCACGGCCATCTACCTCTTTTCGCTGCTGCCTCCGGCCCTGCACGTCAAAACGCTCATCACCCTGCTCGTGGCCGCCACCTCGGCGTGGATGTGGGGACGCTGGGGAAGCCTGCGCGGTTCCATCACCCGCCGAATGTTCCTCGGAGTCTTCGCCTTCGGCGCCATCTTCCTTTCCGGGTTCTGGGCCTTCCTGCCCGCGCAGAAGGAAATCGTGCCCTGGGTGGAATTTTCCGAAGAGAGCTTCCGCGCCGACCTCGGCAAGAAGGCCATGATTGTGGAATTCACCGCGGACTGGTGCCCCACCTGCAAGGTGCTTGAGCGCACCACCCTCGCCGCGCCCAATCTGCTGCCCATTCTGGACCAGTACTCCGTCACCGCGGTCAAGGTGGACATGACGTTCAAGAACGACGCGCACCAGTCGCTGCTTCGCGCGCTCAACAGCGCAAGCATTCCGCTGCTTGCCGTGTTCCCGGCAGGGGAAGGCGCGAAGCGGCCCGTCATCCTGCGCGACATCTACACCACCACGGATTTGCACCTCGCCCTGCGCCAGGCGAAAATCCCGCACAAGCGCATGGTGGAAATGCTCAACCCCGTCAAACTCCTCAGTGAACCCAGGGAATAGAAGGCTCCGCGCCCTGTTTCCGCAAACCAGAAACACAGGTTTCCCATGAACACAGTCAAGACGCTTCCTGAATTCGCCACCCTCTCCGAACTGGAAATCAACGCCGCCCTCGACGCCTACGACGACTCCGTGGAAGAGGAACATTCGAGCTGCGGCGGCGGTGAGGAAAACGAACCCGCGCCCGCAAGCCCCGTGGTGGCCGAAGTCTTCCGCCTCATCCGCGCCTATACCGACCGCATGAACGCCCTCATCGTGGAGGCCAAGGCTCAGAACAAGGAAATTTCGGAAAACTTCCTCGCGGAAATCTTCGCCTTCGAACCCGAAGCCCCCATCGAACGCGTGGCCTTCGACTTCGTGACCGACGCCGTGCTCGACGAGGAAGAGGACGACGAAAACTAAGCCGGGAGCCTTCCCGGAAACAGGTTCCGCACCCTTTCGACAAAGAACGTTCTGCCCGGTTTTTGCCGGGCAGACGTGTTTAAGCCTCTTTCAGCAGAAGCCCCTCTTTCCATGCGCAACGCGTGCCGGCCCCACGGCCGGAACGGCGTCCCCTCCCGGGGCGGCAACGCGCGCCACAGGCCCGGCGCTTTCACGAAAAACGCCCCGCCGGAAGCGCTTTCCGGCCGGAGCGCATGAATCACGAGGAAATTCTCCTTCCCCTCTTCCGCCATTGCCTTCTGCCGCACGAAAAAAGGCCGCGACAACGCGGCCTCTTTCCCGTCTTGCGGAAAGCTTCTTTTCAGAAAGGATACGGCATCGCCCGCCTTCTCAGCGCAGCCACTCTCCGTTCACCACGTTCTGAGGGTTCCCCTCCCGGTAACGGCGAATGTTCTCCAGCGTGATGGAGACGATGTTCCTGCGCGCTCCGTCCGTCATCCAGGCAAGGTGCGGCGTGATGAGCGTGCGCGGCGCCTTGAGAAGCGGCTCGTCTTCGGAAGGCGGCTCCTGTTCCAGCACGTCCGCGGCAAACGCGCCGAGCCTCCCGCCTTCCAGCGCTTCGGCCACGTCCGCTCCGCGCACCACGGGCCCGCGGGAGGTGTTGATGACAATCGCTCCGGGTTTCATGAGCGCCAGCGTTTCTTTGCGGACAAGGCCGCGCGTCTCGTCCGTGAGCGGACAATGCAGGGAAAGCACGTCCGCCTGACGGAACAGCTCCTCCTGCGAGACGAAGGCAAAAGGCTCATACCCCGGCGCGGGCACGGGCCTGTGCGCGCAGGCGACGACCTTCATGCCGAAGGCGTGGCCGAGCTCCGCCACCCGCCTGCCCAGATTGCCGAAACCGACCACGCCCAGCGTCTTTCCCGTAAGCTCCACC
>CALUPQ010000089.1 GCA_944322695.1 uncultured Mailhella sp.
AAAGTAGCGTTTGATACGAGCAATCTGTTCATGAGAAAGATAAAAAAGTTCCTTCATGGCATCCTCCCTATGCCGACAATAAGAACTTTTTACCCTTTTGGCAATTAATGAGTCCTGAGCCTAGGCAACTGGACCAACACCGTGGAAAACGTCCCGTCCTATCCGTCCATTCAAGGTCTGGACCTCATGGCCAAGTGCCGGGAGCATGTCGCTTCTCTGAACGTGGCCATTGAAGAAGTGGATGAGGTGGAACGCATCGATTTCATCGGAGAACGAAAGCTGGTTCAGACCTCCATGGGGGAAGAATACGAAGCGGGCGCCGTCATCGTATGCACCGGCCGCCAGCCGCGTCCCTTCCCCGTACAGACGGACTTTCCCAACATCCACTATTGCTCGGTGTGTGACGGCACGCCCTACAAGGGAAAGGATATCATCGTCATGGGCGGCGGAAACAGCGGCTTCGACGAGTCTCTCTACCTGCTGAATCTCGGCATACGCTCCATCCACATCGTGGAAACGTTCCCGAGCTGCATCGCCGCCCCGGCCACGCAGGACCAGGCCAGAGCCACGGGCAAGATTGCCGTTTCCGTTTCCACCGACATCACGGCCGTCGACCCTCTGCCCAACGGACGGGGACTGGTACACTTCCATAACAAGGAAACCGGAGAAAACTACACGGAAGAAGTAGACGGCATCTTCTGCTTCATCGGCCAGACTCCCAACACCGCCCTGTTCGACGGCGTTCTGGAACTCGACCACGGCTACATCAAAGTCAACGCGGACATGGAAACCAACATAAAGGGCGTCTTCGCCGCAGGCGACGTCACGGCCAAAAAGTACCGTCAAATCACGACGGCCATGTCCGACGGAACCATCGCCGCACTTCAGGCTGCTTCTTTTCTCCGCAAGTACAGCTGAGGAGACAGTTCATGAACATCACGCTCTGGGACCGGGACGCCACCCGGATTGCCGACATAGAGAAAAATCTTCGCAGCGCCCTGAAAAAACTGGCCATCGAAGGACATATCACCATTATGTCCGAACCTCCGCTGCTGAACAGAATGGGTGTCCTCAACAGGGTTCCGCTGCTTGAAATCAACGGCATGTACTGGTCCCTCCGGGTCGAGGAAACCATTCCCGAATCCGACATCATCGACCTTCTTACGGCCCTGACCCGTCAGCAGGAATCTCACAGTCAGTCCTGAGGAGCAGATATGAACTACACCGCCACGCGTAAGGAAGCCGTCTGTGAGCTTGTCATCCACCTTTCTGCCGGGGAAGTGGAGCAGCTTTTTACCAAAGCACGCCGGAATCCGGAAACCTCCCCTGCAAAGCAGGCGTGCCTTCTTGCCCAGGAACAGTACGTTCAGCAAATTCTGGACAAAGAGCACATCATTCCCGTCAGTCCTCTGGTCATCACAGAGGAACTGCCCGAAGACGGCACGCCGTATGACCTGCACATACGATTCGAAGCGCTTCCCGACATCGCTCTGCCGGAACGCCTGGAGGAACTGGACATAGAGGTTCCGCCTCCCGGCATGGACGGTCGCAGCGCAAGACGCATGGCGGACGCCCTCCGGCACAGCTTTGCCAGACGTACGAAAGTCACGGAGCTTCGCTCTCCCGTTTACGGGGAAGTGGCGGTCATCGACATGGAAGGCAGCTGCGAAAGCTGTCCTGCCCCGGGATTTCAGGCAGAAGGCCGCGCATTTCTTCTCAGAAAGGAAGGCTCCCTTCTGCCGGAAATCCAGACCGAAATCATGACCATGCTTCCCGGCCAGAGCAGGACCGTGGAGCTGTCCTGCCCCGAGGATTATCCCTATGCGGGCATGCGTGGCAAAACGCTTACGCTCACGCTCCGTCTGAAAGCCATCTTTCAGGAGCATCTTCCCGAAATCAATGATGAATTTGCAAAAGAACTGGGCTTTGATTCTGTAAAGGCACTGGAAACGAGCATCATGGCGAAATCCATGAGCAACGAGCTCGCCTCCATTCAGAAAGAGGGAGAGCGGCGACTTCTTCAGAAGCTGCTTTCGCAGTGCAGCATTCCGGCGCCGTCCTATACGACCCGCAGATACTACGACGAATTTATGCAGAACGCCCGAAAGGCTCTGCAGCGCGCCCGCTGCTCCGAAGAGCAGATGATGGAACAGCTGAAGGCCATGGAAGAGGACGGACACAGGTCTGCCGAAGAGCAAGCCCGCGCCCATGTCTTTCTTCTGGCTCTGGCGGAAAGGGAACATATCCGTGTATCCGAGCAGGATATGAAAACGGAAATGGAGAGCCTGGCCCGCGACATGAAGACCTCGCCCGATGCCGTTCGTGACCAGCTTGAAAAAAGCGGTATGGAGGACGACGTGAGAGAACGCATCCTCGCTGCAAAAGCCCTGACCTACCTGTACAACAAAGCTCACAAGGTCGTCGTGGACGAAAAAGGCGATATCGTTCCTCCGCCAGTCATCCACACCGCCTGAAGGAATTTTTGCCATGACCAGTCCCGAACTTCTCGACTACACCGGGCGTACGCCCTTCTTTTTCCTTCCGCGCCTGTCCCGTCTGACGGGAAACTCTCTCTACGTCAAATATGACGGCGCCGCCATGGGCGGTTCTTCCCAGTGCCGCATTGCAACGGCCATTCTGAAGAAGGCGCTGGAGTCCGGCCGAGTGAATCCCGGCAACTGCGTCGTGGAAGCCTGCCGTGCGGACATGGCGCTGGCCCTTTCTCAGGCAAGCACCATCCTGGACCTCCGGCTCATCGTCGTCATGCTCTCCAGCACTCCCAGACCCATACTGAACCTCATCCATGCCATGGGCACGGAAATCGTTCTTTCCGAAGCGGAAGGCGGCATGAAGGGAGCCAGAGACAAGGCTGAGTTCATACACCACGACATCTGGAATTCCTACTGGCCCAACATCGGGCACTCCGACACGGCGGTAACGCTACATGACGAATTGACGGGCACGGAGCTTGTCGATGACTGCCGGTCCGCCGGCATCACTCCCGATATGTTCTTCTGCTGCATGGACAGCGGCGCGACCATCACGGGCGCGGGAACCTGCCTCAAGCGCGAATTTCCCGATATCATCGTCACCGGCGTCCGCTGCGAAGCCGCGTATCCCGGCGCCGAGCAGACGCTTCTTCCCGAAGGTCTTGTAGACAGCACCATCAACGTTTCCGATAAGGACATGCTCAAAACCTCCCGCCGTCTTCTGAAAATGGAGGCCGTCTGCGGAGGGCCCGCCCTGGGAGCATGCCTGCATGCCGCTCTTACGAGCTCACTGGGTCAGGAAAGCCGCGGTAAGAACATCATACTGCTCTGCCCCGACAACGGAGAACGGTATCTTCACGCCAATATGTTCGTTTAACACTGACTCCGTCGAAGAAAAAGAACGTCATGAACGCCAATATGAGAATTCTGCTTATTCTATGCTGCGTATACATTTTCAGCTTCTTCTTGCGCCTGTGTCCGACGGTTCTTTCTCTCGACATCAGTCGTGACTTGTCCATATCGACTGCCGAGGTGGCCCTGTTCAGCAGTGCCACCATGTTCACCTACGGACTTATCCAACTCCCTTCGGGGCTCCTTTCCGATGCCTTCGGAGGAAAGAACACCATTCTCGCGCTGACGGTCCTTGCCGGATGCAGCACTATTTTCTTTTCCCTCAGCGACAATGTAACGCTGATGACCATCAGCAGAGGCCTCACGGGCGTGGGTATCGCCATCACCGTTCCGGCCATGGCCATTCTGGCCAGAAACTTCCCGGCCCGGATATACGGCAGAAGCGTCAGTCTCCTGCTCTGCTGCGGAGGACTCGGCGGCATTCTGGCCTCTCCGCCGCTCATCGCCTTTTCCAAAGCCTTCGGCTGGCGCACCGCCATGGTCACCTTCGGGCTGCTCACGCTGATGCTTGCCGCCATGGTGTTGTGCACCATTCCCGCCGACCCTGTTCAGACTCCCCGAAAGACCCCCTCCGTCAAATCCGTACTGCGCAACGTGTACAGCGTGGTCTCATTCCGCTCCTTCTGGCCGCCGACCCTGTGGCTGATGCTCACGGCCGGCACGTACTTTACGCTGGCTTCGCTCTGGTGGGGCCCCTATCTTGTGCAGGGCTGCGGACTTTCGATGGAGGAAGCCGGCATTCTGCTCACCATTTCCTCCCTCATGATGCTCATAACGCAGCCCACCTGCGGCTATCTATCCGACACCTTTTTCCATTCCAGAAAAAAACCGCTGCTCTTCCTTTCGGTATTCGGCATAGCCGCCTCCGTCATGATGGTGCTTCTCACCGGAAAAATGAACTTCTACGTCATCGTGTTCCAGACCGTATGCCTGATGCTCGGCATATCGACCGGCTCTCCTCTGGCGTTCACCATGGTAAAGGAGCTCTTTCCGCTGAATATGACGGGCACGGCCATAGGCTGCATGAATATGTTCTACCCCGTATGGGCCGCCCTCATGCAGGCCGTCTTCGGCTTTATTTATGAATCCTTCCCGGCGACCGAACCGGCCGTGGCCTTCGGCGGAGCGTCCTGGCTCATCGTTGCCAACTGCACTGCAGCGTTCATAGTCTGTTTCTTTATGAAGGAAACCTTTTCCGAACACAGGGAAGCCCAGGCGGCCGAAGCAAAAAGCTGACTGGCCTTTTTCCTCCCAGGCATCGATATCGTCCTTTCGAGAAACTCCATTATCCCCCCTGCCGTTCGGTACCGGTCATGCAGTCGACTCTGCGCATGACCGGTCCTGAACGACGACCTGCCCCTCTCCCGGCCGAGCTTTCGAAGATGCAATGTTATCGCACGGCGGACAACACGGCTGCCGTCCCGGGGAAATACAGATACATGCGCCGGAATACCGTCCATACGCAGCAAAAGGTCTCCCCTACCAGCTTCCTGCGTTCCGACGGTACTCAGGCGTATCTCTTTTTTCCTATCCTCTGCCCGCTTTCCACCTGAGAAAGGCGTCAACAAGCCCCTGGAGAAAACAACGAGAGGCGCAACTCCCTCTTCCTCAAAACGACAGGCGACCGCCGTCTTACTGGAAAACCGCCGGGCCCAACGCCTCCGCTCTCTTACTCCACTTCTTCCCTCCCGGCATTCTGCTCTTCCTTCCCGTCTCCGACCCTGACCACATACTTTGCCACATACTCGTCATCTTCACAGGCAAAGGCGTAGTTCATCTGGTCGTAGGCGTAAACGTGCCCGCAGGTCTTTCTGCCCATCTCCGCAAGCTGGTTCATCATCTCCCTGAACGCCCGCCCGTGACTCTGAATGGAACCCTTGTGAAAAAAGCAGGCGTACTCCCCCTCTTCCATGCGCCTTGCGTTCGTCAGCCGGGCATGATTCCGGTTCACCGTGAAAAGCGCACAGATTCTGAACGTTCCTTCTTCGGCAAAGGTATCGGGAATTATCATGCCGAGCGGCGGGTCGATGGCGTTTCCGTCCATGAGGCTGCGCATCAGGCACTCCGAATAGCATTCCACGCTTGATTCCCTGCCCGTGATTTTCTCCGAATCCACAGGATAGACAAGAATATCCTCCGCCCTTCTTCTTTCAAAGAACAGCTTGTCATATTCCGCCTGAAGCGCCTCCTCCCCCATGGCGGCAAGGTTGTTCAGCATGGAAAGCCTGCCGGCTATGCGCTCCTGTTCCTTTTCCAGCACGGCAATGCTCTCCCTGAAAAGCTCAAGATACCCGTCCCGTCGGCCGGCGTTCCGGTATCTCTTTATCTCTTCAAGCGTACTGCCCGTTTCCTTGAGCAGCAGAATCAGGTCGAAATCGAAAAACTGTTTCAGGGCGTACCATCGGTAACCGTTGTCGGAAACATAGCCGGGCTTGAGAACTCCCTTCCTGTCGTAATGCAGAAGTGTTTCCTTCGTGGTATGGCAAACGCGGGCGAAATCCCCAATCTTCAAAAAAGTTCTGCTGCTCACGCTTTTCTCCTTGACCCTTGTGTTACCCCGGAGTTTACGCTGAAGAGCTGTCCGGGAAAAGAGCCGTCCGTCGGCCAAACATCAAGGAACAGCATATGAACCGTACCGAACTTTCCATCAGGCGCACGGCATGCGCCTACTTCTTTCTCTGTCCGGGGCTGTGTTACGGGGTTTTCACCTCCCGCCTGCCCGCTCTGAAACTGCAGACGGGAGCCGACGAATATCAGCTCGGCCTTCTGCTGCTCTGCCTGGGGCTCGCCAGCCTGACGGCACTTTTCAGCAGCGGCTGGCTCATCGCACGGCTGGGAAGCCGGAGCATTCTGAGGGCAGCCTCGCTGTCGCTCGTCATATCCGTCACGCTGTGCACCATGGCCGCAACACCGCTTCAGCTGGGGGCGGGTTGCCTGCTCACGGGCGTCAGCATGGGCTTTACGGACGTTGCCATAAACACGCAGGGTCTTCAGATAGAACGCCGCTATCGCGTCTCGTGCATGTCCTTCATGCATGCCGCCTACAGCCTCGGAGGGGTCACGGGCTCGGTGACGGGGGCCATCTTCGCAGGGCTGGGCCTGAGTCCGCTCATCAACGTACTCTTCCTGCTGGGCTTTTACTGCTGCTTTCGCGCGTGGGCCGTTCCCCGTCTGATGGACGACATGCCTTCCCAGGCAGGAAAAACAAAGGACTCCGCCGGAACGCTGCCGCCCTTCGTCATCATGTGCGGGGTGCTCGCCATGCTCGCCTATGCCTCGGAAGGCTCCGTGGCGGAATGGGGAAGTCTTCTGCTCTTCACGGTGAAAGGCGCCGGTGAGCACACGGCGGCCCTCGTCTTTGCTTCCTTCTCGACCACCACCGTATTCTGCCGCCTCTTCGGCGACCGGCTGCGGAGCATGGCGGGAGACTTCTCACTCATGCTCGGCGGTTCCCTGCTTGCGCTGGGCGGCATGCTGCTGGTTCTTTCTTCGGACGTCGTCGCCCTGTGCCTTCTGGGATACGCGCTGATGGGGGCAGGGCTTTCCCCCCTTGTACCCATACTGTTCAGTCGGGCGGGAAGCCATCCCGGTGTCAGCGCGGGCAAGGCCAGTGCCATCGTATCCATACTGTCCTACAGCGGACTTCTGTTCTTTCCGCCTCTGCTCGGCTTCACGGCTCATGAAAAGGGTCTGGAAAACGCCCTGATGATAATACCCGTCCTCTGCCTCATTCTCGCCCTCGGCTCCTTCATGCTGAAAAAACCGGGCGGGAAAAAAGCGAAGTAGCCTATAGAAAAAGCGCCGGGAATATTTCCCGGCGCTTTTTCTGCGTTTTCATGCTTACTGCCTGTTCCACGGCATACGGGCCAGCAGCAGTCCGAGACCGCAAAAGCCGGTCACTCCGGCAAAAATAAGCCCGGCGCCCACGAAAGCCGAAAGCCAGAACATGGGATGCCACACCCAGCTGCCGAGTATGCCCAGAAGCACCAGCGCTCCCGCGCCTATCTGAATCTGCCGGAAAAGCGGGAAAGGCGCCTTTTCATGCCGCACGGGCAGTCCCTCCTTCTGCCAGCCGGAAAGCCCGCCTTCCATCTGCCAGGCCTCCGTATCACCGGCAAGAGCCTTCAGCATGTCGGACGCCTTTT
Organism: uncultured Mailhella sp.; assembly: GCA_944322695.1. Lineage (GTDB taxonomy): Bacteria > Desulfobacterota > Desulfovibrionia > Desulfovibrionales > Desulfovibrionaceae > Mailhella. The sequence goes on from CALUPQ010000089.1 coordinate 7,547, forward strand.
CCGTGCGACGGCCGGAGCGACAGAAGAATATCAGCGGCTTTTCCGGGGCGTCCGCATCCTTCAGCGGGTACATCTTCGCTATGGACAGCGGAACGAGGCGCGCTTCGGGAATGAAGTTCTCGGCATATTCCGAACTTTCCCGCACGTCTATCAGACGGGCCTCTCCTTTACTCAGCATCTCAAAAGCCTTTTTTGGCGAAATAACGGGAAGCATGGCAGGACTCCTTTTTTCCTGCACGCTAGCAGAAACAACGCTCTCAGGCAACGCTGCGCAAAAGACCACTTGCTTCCGCATACTCCGGCTGCGGCAGACACGCCTCCTGCGGAAGCCCCGCCGCAACGGCTCACGCCGGACTCTTACGAAAATGTTAACCGAAGCGCTGCCGCCTTTTCATTATTGTTTCATTTTTAATGATAAAAAACAACATATTACATGAAACTACGAGAATTGTTGACATTTATGACCAAATTGAACTAGATTTCCTTGCGTCTTCCTTGAAAGACATATCATCCTGTTGAAGCTGCTTGAACGCCGCAAGGCCGACTAGCAGTGGAGGGAGCTCTGGAGAATCCCGTTTGGGTGCCGAAGGTGCAAGGCGAAAGCCGAAACTCTCAGGCCAAAGGACAGAGCTTGGGTTCTTACCGCTCGACAACATAGCCGCCGCTGTATCCCTAAGCGTTTCTCTGGAGCAAATCACACGGATTTGCTCTTTTTTTGTACTCTGAAACAGAGGAACGGGCGGCAAGGCGTCCTCCTCAAAGGAAAGTTCCATGGAATTCATCAGTCAGATTGTCGATGCGGTCAACAGCGTGCTCTGGGGCTGGCTTCTGCTCTTTCTGCTCTGCGGCACGGGCATTTTCTACACCATCCGTCTGCGCTTCATCCAGCTGCGCAGGTTCCCCCACGCCTTCGCCCGTCTTTTCAGCAACATCTCCCTGCGCGGTGAAAGCGCCGACCATACCGGCATGAGCTCCTTCCAGGCGCTGGCCACCGCCGTGGCCGCCCAGGTGGGCACCGGCAACATCGCAGGCGCCGCCACGGCCATTGCCGCAGGCGGCCCGGGCGCCATTTTCTGGATGTGGCTGAGCGCCTTCTTCGGCATGGCCACCAACTATTCCGAAGCCGTGCTGGCCCAGAAGTACAAGACCACCAACGAACGCGGCGAAACCGTAGGCGGACCGGCCTACTACATCCGTGCGGCGTTCACCGGAAGTTTCGGCAAGGCCCTTGCCGCCTTCTTCTCCGTGCCCATCATCCTCGCCCTCGGCTTCATGGGCAACATGGTGCAGTCCAACTCCATCGGCGCAGCCTT
>CALUPQ010000090.1 GCA_944322695.1 uncultured Mailhella sp.
ACCTCCGCAGGTTCCATCACCTCCGTGCAGGCCGTGTACGTTCCCGCCGACGACCTTACCGACCCGGCCCCTGCCACCACCTTCGCGCACCTCGACGGTACGCTGGTGCTCAACCGTTCCATCGCCGAACTGGGTATTTACCCGGCCGTGGACCCGCTTGACTCCACCTCGCGCATCCTTGACCCGAACGTGGTCGGTACGGAACACTATTCCGTGGCCCGTCGCGTTCAGCAGGTGCTGCAGAAGTACAAGGACCTTCAGGACATCATCGCCATTCTCGGTATGGACGAACTGTCCGACGAGGACAAGATGACCGTGGCCCGTGCCCGCCGCATCCAGCGCTTCCTGTCCCAGCCTTTCCATGTGGCGGAAGTGTTCTCCGGCATCCCCGGCGTGTATGTGAAACTGGAAGACACCATCAAGGGCTTCAAGGGTCTGCTTGAAGGCGAATACGACTATCTCTCCGAGACGGACGTGTTCAACGTCGGCAACATCGACATGGCCATTGAAAAGTACAACAAGCGTCAGCAGGCATAAGAGGAGACCGCTATGGAAGGTCTTCGTCTCGATATCGTCACTCCCGACAAGGTTGTGCTTCAGGAAGAAGTGGATTACGTGGGCGCCAGCGGTGTGGACGGCCAGTTCGGCCTCATGCCCTCCCATGCGGCCATGCTTTCCGCACTGAAGATTGGCGACCTGTATTATCGTCAGGGCGGCACGACGAAATGGGTCTTCGTATCCGGCGGCTTTGCTCAGATTGCGGACAACAAGGTGACCATTCTGGCCGAAGCTGCCGAACTGGCCTCCGACATTGACGTGGACAGAGCGGAACAGGCCAAGGCGCGCGCTGAAGAGCGCCTGGCGGACCTCAAGCCTGATACGGACGTCCACCGCGCCGAGCTTGCACTCACCAGAGCCATCGCCCGTATTCGTGTGGCCAGGCGCTGATACCGGTATCGTGCCGGAGCGTTTCCTTCGGGAAATGCGAAGGAGGCCTTTTGAAGTGCCGGATTCGGCAGAGTGATTTGCCGACATTCGGAAAAGCACATAGAAAGGCGTATCCGGTCGCCATGCTGATAAAAATAACAGAAAGGGGATGTCCCGAAGGGGCATCCCCTTTCTGCGTTGGAAAGGCGGGAATGACGTGCTTCCCTTGGAGCTGGCGGAGAAGGAAGATGACAGGAAGGGGCTGGAAGGGAGGCGGAGGCTGCCTTCGTGTTCAGAGCCCTGGACGGTGGTATGTGGTGAATCCATGAGGCGTCGTCCTCGTGGCAGTACAGAGGGGGGAGAAAAGGGCGATGAGTCAAGACTGGCCTTCAAGGATGTCTTTCCTTTCTTACGGCACCTTCTGCTTCAGGGGAGCGCTGCGTCCGAGAAGAAAAGGATAGTGATAGACAATGCTCCGGGAAACTTTCCTTTGCTGTGGTACGCGAAGAGAGAGTTCCGGAGGGCGGCAGGCTTATTTTGAGCGTTGCTTTGATGTGACGCGTTTTTGCATATGGGGAAGGGGGATTCGCAGGCCGGATGAGGAGCCTGTCCTGCATGATGATGCATCATGGTATGCTGGTGCAGAGAACATATACGCCATGAGCCATGCTTTGCGCGGAAAAGCAGAAAGTTCTGTTCTTTGGGGGATAGGACAAAATCATGATGCGGTTGTTGTGAGATGTCTTTCTCGGAAATGGTATTTATGGGAACGCGATAATACTTCTCTGATTTGTCGTGTTTTTAATGATGGTATGTTGTAGGCACGACAGACGTTTCTATTCCTTATGTCAGAAAAAAATTTCTGTATACCGGTGATGCCGTGATGCTGAGCATAAGGAAAAGGCCTTGTCGTATGCCGGAAAGATATTATATCGGCAATGGCGTGCGGCATGAAAGCGCTTCTTGCAGATGGGGTAAGACTGGTTTATGGTGGTAAACATATGTGCCTGTTTCGACCGAACGACAGAAGGCCGAACGGCGCATGACGAATATTGTTTTAAAACATATGGTTTTCGAGGTGAGTATGCGTAAGTTTTCGTTTCTTTTCATAGCAGTTGTCTTGTATGCCTTTTCGGCCTCGGTAAGCATGGCGGCGCCCGCCGTGGTATCGGTGGACATGCAGAGAATTGTGGCGGAATCAGAGCCGGGCAAGCAGGCTGCACAGCATCTGGAAAAGGTGCGGCAGGTGCTCCAGAAGGGATTCGACGAGCTGCGCAAGGTGCATGAAAAGGATTCTGAGGAAGAGCGCAACAAGATTTATGCCGAAGGTCTTTCCGTGCTCAACCGGCAGATGGAAATAGAACGCCAGAGTGCCATGCGGGCAGTCAACGCCGTAGTGGTGGAGGAGATTGAAAAGTGGCGCAAGAAGAACGGCGTGCAGCTTGTGATTCCCCGCAGCATGGTCATTACCGGCGATTTCAACAAGGCCGACTATACCAACACCATTCTGTCTGCGGTGAACAAGCGCAAGGTGAAGTTTGCCGATTTGCCCAAGGTAACCATTAAGGACTCCAAGAAGAAGTAGCACCTCCTTACTGTTATGGAGAAGTAGCCTGTGCTCTGGTGTCGGAGCACAGGCTACTTGCAGAACGGGGCCCGGCATTTTTTCGGGGAGCAGGCCTAGGCGTGAGGCTCCGTCGTTTCCCGATGGCCATCGCATCGTTCCGAAACAGCTGAAGGGGACAGGAGAATACCATGTCCGAAGAAAAAAAGATTGGTCTGCATATTGAAGCGGCCAGAGTTCGTACTTCCTATGTCAATGCCTTTCAGACGCGCTTTGCGGAAGGAGAAATCCTTCTTACGTGCGGCGTGAGCCACATGGAGCCTTCCGCCGACGATGCTCTGGCGGGAACGTTGGTGGTGGAAATGGAGGAACGTCTGGCCATGACGCCTCAAAGCGCCAGACGTCTTATGGCGACGCTGGCTCGTGCACTTCAGGAGTATGATGAACGCTACGGCACATCTGCTGCTGCGGAGGAAAACGGAAATCAGTAATGGACTGTCCCTTTTCGGGCAAGAGAAAACATCATTTCAGCGGGTTCGTTCTCATGGGGACGGAGCCGCTTTTTTTATGACCTCCGAGGGCGGAGGGCGATATGAGTGGTGTCCTTTGCTTGTCTTCTGAGCTGGTGATGCTTTCCGAAAAGAGCACGGCAGGCGTCGGAGCCAAACTAAGCATGGGGCATGTGCGCAACGTCTCGTCAGCGTGACGGGCGAAAGGCGAGAAGAGTAGCGTTTTCGTTCACAACCGTCATATTTCCGCTACGTTTCTTCATAAAGAATATACAGGCTCTTCACAAAGCCTGCACATGTCTTGGCCATAGTGTCGGCAGCTGAAAACAATACTGGAGGAAGTTATGAAAGCTACCGTGATGATGCCGCTGTGCCTGGGCATGGCGCTTCTGACCGCGCAGGCACAGGCTGCGCCGACCATCTACCCCGTGGATACCGCGCGTTTTCTGGGCACTGCAAAGTTCGACTTCAAGGTGGAATTCGACCGCGAGCTTAAAGAATCCGATATGGACGTGCGCATCAACGGCAAGAGCGTTGAAGATGTGTTCGGAGCAAAGCCGGAATTCATCAGGAACGAAGAAGGCAAGGGTTCGGCCATTCTTCTGCGCAACGTGTCCCTCAAGCCCGGCAAGTATGCCGTCACTGCCAGGGACGGAAAGGAAGAATCCGTTGCGAAGTGGGACGTGTACGGAACGCCCGAGAAGGCTAAGGCGAAGAACGTCATTCTGCTTATTGCCGACGGTCTGAGCATGGGACACAGAACCGGCGCCCGCCTGCTTTCCAAAGGTGTGACCAACGGCATGTACAACGGCTATCTTTCCATGGATACGCTGCCCTATACCGGCATGCTCGGCACCTGCAGCGTGGACTCCATCGCCGCCGACTCCGCCAACACCGCTTCCGCCTACATGACCGGGCACAAGTCCAGTGTGAATGCCATCGGCGTGTATGCCGACCGTACGAAGGACCCCTTCGACGACCCGCGTCAGGAAACCATCGCCGAGCTGCTCCGCCGCAAGACGAAGAAGTCCATAGGCATTGTTTCCGATGCCGAAATCGAAGACGCCACGCCTGCCGCCGTGGTTTCCCATACCCGCAAGCGTTCGGAAAAGGCGGCCATCGTGGGCATGTTTGCCGACATCCGTCCTGAAGTGCTCATTGGCGGCGGCTCCGCCTACTTCCTGCCCCGCACGGTTCCCGGGTCCAAGCGCAAGGATGAGAAGGACTATGTGGAAGATTTCCGCAAGGCCGGCTACACTCTCGCCACTACGCGCACCGAACTCTTGAACGTCATGGAAAAGACGCCCGACCGTCTGCTCGGCCTGTTCCATACCGGCAACCTTGACGGTTCTCTCGACCGCAAGCAGCTGAAGAAGGGCACGGTGTCCAAGTTCCCGGACCAGCCCGACCTCACCGACTCCATGAACGCCGCGCTCAAGGTGCTTTCCAAGAACCCCGAAGGCTTCTTCCTCATGCTGGAAGCCGGTCTTGTGGACAAGTACTCCCATCCTCTGGACTGGGAACGCGCCATTTACGACACCATCATGTTTGACAAGGTCGTGGCTCAGGCTCAGGCCTTCTGCGACGCCAACCCCGATACGCTGCTCATCGTCACCGGCGACCATACCCACGCGCTCAGCATCATCGGCACCGTGGACGACAACCTGCCCGGCGAGCTCATGCGCGACAAGGTGGGCATCTATGCTGCCGCCGGTTACCCCAACTATAAGGATGCCGACGGCGACGGCTACCCCGACAGCGTGAACGTGTCGAAGCGTCTTGCCGCCTTCATCGGCAACTACCCCGACCATTACGAAACCTATCGTCCCAAGCTGGAAGGCCCCTTTGTTCCTGCGGTGAAGGATGAAAACGGCCACTACATCGCCAATGCGGCTTACAAGGATGTTCCCGGCGCCCAGTTCGTGCCCGGCAATCTGCCCCGCACCGAGTCCACGGGCGTGCATGCCATCGATGACCTGGTGGTGGGTGCGAGAGGGCCGAATGCCGACCAGATTCACGGCTTCATGAACAGTACGGAAGTCTTCCGCATCATGGCCGAAGCCATGGCCCTCGGTCACTGATGACGGATGAAGGAAAAAGGGCATGTGCCTTTTTTCCATGATGCTCAGGCGCCCCGGATGTCCGGGGCGCCTTTCCTCGGAGAAAGCCCCGACCTCCCGCCTCCTTTTGCGGGATAAAGCGCAGCGCTTCCGACAGGGAAGAGTCCTTTTTCCTGAAGCCGACGGTTTCTTCCGACAAGGGCACGGTTCCATGGGAGGAGACGGCGTTGCCCGGGAAAAATTCTCCGACATGTTTCACTTTTCTGAACAACGGGAATGTCTATGAAAACCTGGTTGGCGGTGCTTTTCTGCCTGCTGCTCGGCGTGCAGGCTGCGTGGGCCGCGGCGGAAAACCGCCTGAGCTTTGATGAACTCTACAGCGGCGGCGGTGCGCTGGGACTGCGTTTTTCCGACAAGGTGCTCTCCTCCGAGGGCACGCGCATTTCCATCCGCGGATTCATGGCTCCGCCCCTCAAGGCGGACGCGGACTTTTTCGTGCTCACCCGCGAGCCTGTGGCTCTGTGTCCTTTCTGCCAGTCCGATTCCGACTGGCCGGACAATATTCTGGTGGTGTACCTCTCCGAAAAGCAGCGTTTTGTGCAGAACAATACCGTTATTGAAGTGGAAGGGGATTTGGAGGTCGGTTCCTGGACGGACGAGCATACCGGCTTCGTCAGTCAGCTCAGGCTGCGCAACGCCACCTTCCATACCTTGTGAGGCCGCATGAACAACGAGCTTCATCTGCGGAACATCCGCTACAGTGTCAGGGACGGCAACGGCACGCGCCGCGTGCTGGACATTCCGGAACTCGACCTTCCCGGAGGTACGCTTGTCGGCATTTACGGGGACTCCGGGTCCGGCAAGACCTCGCTTCTCAATCTTCTCTGCGGGCTTATTCTGCCGGATGTCTGTCACGGCTGCGAGCTGCGCTGGGGCGAGGACGACCTCATCGGCATGCCGGAAGGGCGGCGTGATGCCTGGCGCGGGCGGCACGTGGGCATGATATTTCAGGATTTTCAGCTTTTCCCTCAGCTCTCCGCTCTGGAGAACGTGCTGCTGCCCGCAACGTTCAGCCATGTGCGCCTTCCGGAGGATTTGCGTGTCCGCGCGCGGGACTTGCTCCGCAGGCTCGGCATACGCCGTACGGATGTTCCGGCCGGCGTGTTTTCCCGCGGTGAACAGCAGCGCGTGGCCATGGCACGGGCCGTGCTTTTTCGTCCGTCGGTACTGCTGGCGGATGAGCCTACGGCCAGTCTCGACCGCAGCAACGCACAGCTTGTCACCGATGAGCTTGTGGATTTGGCCCGTTCGGAAGGCTGTACGCTTCTGGTGGTGACTCATGAGCAGGTGCTGCACGGCAGGATGGACCGGCGTTTCCGTCTGGAGCGCGGACGCCTGCTTTCCGGACTGGATGACGATTTGAAGGCCAAGTAGGCCGGCAGAGACGCAGACTTTGTGCCGCAGGGACGGAGAATGCGTTTCGGATAGTTGAATGCTCTCATGCTGAGGAGCGGTATGAATCCTTTTCTTTTTCTGCGCGGTGAATTTCGTCGTTCCTGGGGAGGCGCGCTGGCGCTGGCGCTGGTGCTGGCCTTTGCCGGAAGTCTGAGTCCGGCGGTTTCCATGATGGAGCGCTCCATCCGTTCCGGCATGGCCCGCTCTGCGGATGCCTTTGACTTGCTGATAGGCGCGAAGGGCAGCGCCGTGGACTTGGTGCTGGGAACGGTCTATCTTCAGTCCGAACCGCTTTCCCTGCTGCCACCGGAAACGCTGGAGGAGGTGAAGGCGCACGGCGGCATACGCTGGGCGGCTCCTCTCGCCTTCGGCGACCGCTGGCGGGAATACCCGATTGCGGGGTCGTCTTCAGAGCTGGTGACGCTGGGAAGCAGGCGTCCGCTCGCCTCTGGCCGCATGTTTCTCAATCCCGGCGAGGCCGTGGTCGGTGCCGGGGTTCCATTGAAGGAAGGGGACAGCTTTGCGCCGAGCCATGGCAGCGTGGCCGAAGCGCTGCTGGATGAGGATGGAGGAAGTGCCCGCGCCCATGAGCACCGTTTCCAGGTGGTGGGCCGCATGCCTGCCACGGGTACGCCGTGGGACAGGGCCATCGTTGTTCCCATTGAAGCCTTGTGGAGCATGCATGACGGGGGCAGGGGAGAAGGGCGCTGTTCGGCCGTGGTGGTGAAGCCCGTGACCGTGGCCGACGCCTACCGGCTGCGTACGGCCCTGAACACGGACAGCACGCAGGCCGTTTTTTCCGGTGAAGTGCTCACAAGGCTTTTCGTCATGCTGGAGGAGATGCACGACGTCATGCTGCTGCTTGCCTCGGGAGCGCAGGCGGCAGCCCTGGCGGCGGCTCTGGTTTCCGGTTTCTTCGCCGTGGCCATGCGGGTGAAGGCCCTGGCCCTTCTGCGGGCGCTCGGCGCCTCCCACGGTTTTCTTGCCTTGAGCGTGTGGCTCATGGTTTCCGGCATTCTGCTTGCGGGATGCGCCCTGGGGCTCGGACTCGGCTGGCTGATGGCTTCGGCTGCCAGTTCCTGGATTCAGGCGGAAACGGGGGTCGCCCTCACGGTGTCGCTGTCGGCCAAGGAATGTCTGACGGCGCTTGGTGCGGCCGGGTGCGGCTGCCTTGCGGCCTTCCTTCCCGCCTGGTTCGCCTGCCGCAAGACGGCGGGAGAGCTTCTGCGGGCCGCATGATGACGGCGTCTTGGGGAAAATGACGGGGCAGGGCAAGAGCCGTGCCCCGTCTTTCGTCAGAGCGTAATGACGTCCAAATCGTCCGGGACATGGACGTTGCCGAGAAACACGCTGCGTGCCTCCTCGGTGTAGAGTTCGCGGCGCTTGCCGTAGGTGCTGCGGTCTTCGGTGTGCCAGAGCACGAGGTTGCGGACGCGGTGCTTGCGTGCCAGCAGGGCCGCTTCCCGCACGGTGCCGTGTCCTATTTTGTGGGGCTGGAAGCGTCCGGCGTCGGCCTCCAGGCAGAACGCTTCGTGAAAAAGCCAGTCGGCCCCTTCCAGATAGTGCCCGCAGGCGGGGCTGCACGGTTCGTCGCCCGTGCAGACGATGCGCTGTCCTTCCGGGCTTTCCATGTGGAAACCGTACTGCTCGGCCTTGCGGGAATGGATGCTGAAGAAGGTGACGGTGTGCCCGGCGATGCTCCGCTGTTCGCCGTCCTTGACGGGCATGAAGCGAATCCCCGTGCCTACGGGGGAAAACTGCTTTTCACTGAGGGTGAACTGGCAGATGGAACGGAGTTTTTCCGCAAGCCTCGTGTGGCAGTGTATGCGCAGAATGTCGCTTTTCTGCTCCCGAAGCATCAGCGAGGAAACCATGCGCACGAGCCATATGATGCCGAGAGAGTGGTCGACGTGCTCGTGCGTGACGAAGATGTCGGTCAGAGAGGCGAGGGGAATGCCGGACTTTTCCAGCTGGACGAGAATGCCGTTGCCGCCGCCTCCGTCCACCAGCAGACTGCCCTGCGGTCCCTGGAGCATGAAGCATGTGTTGTAGTAGTGAAGAACACTGGCTGCGCCCGTACCGAGAACGATGAGTCTGTCCATAAAAACTCCTCCTGCCTTATGTCACCATACGAAGCTGAGAGTGCAGCGTCAAGGTGGGAAGATGCTCCTGCAAAACGGAGTTCTATGCCTCATGGCCGAAGAAGTTCCTGGAGGAAGGAAGGGCAGGCCTAAGGAAGGTTTCTACCCCGGAGGAACGTTTTAGAGCGTCATGCGCCGGGCTGGTCCGGGAACGACGCGTCAGGCTGCGGGCTTTCCCGGAAGAGGGGCGAGGCCGGACGCATGCGGTCTTTGTCCGGGTTTTGCCTGCAAGGTGCGTGTCATCGCAGCTTGTGGGCAGGAGGCGGGCGCATAAGGCGGTTCCGCTTTCTGGACGGGGCCGGACGCTTTGCGCCGGAAAGTGCTTTTCCTGCGGAAGGCCTTATGCTTCCCATGTGTGGGAAATTGGGCTTGACATTTGAGCCCGACGCGGGAAAACATACCTTTTTCGACTGCTTTCGGAGAGCGGTCTCTGACCGTGTGCCCCGCAAGGAATACCATGGCGCGTTCCCGCGCCCGGAGGAAAGCCTCATGGCTGAATATAAGAAAACGCTGAATCTGCCCGTCACCGGTTTTCCCATGAAGGCGAACCTGGTTCAGAAGGAACCGGAAACGCTGAAATTCTGGGAAGAAAACAATGTGTTCCAGCTCATGCAGGACGCCTCCGGCTCCCGCGGCGAATTCGTGCTGCACGATGGCCCGCCCTATGCCAACGGACATATCCATCTGGGCACGGCCCTGAACAAGATTCTCAAGGACATGATTATCAAGTCCCGCAACCTCATGGGCTGGAAGACCGGCTACATTCCCGGCTGGGACTGCCACGGGCTGCCCATCGAGCACAATGTGGAACTGGAACTCGGCGAAAAGAAGAAGGAGCTTCCCGCGCATGCCATCCGCAAGCGCTGCCGTCAGTACGCTCAGAAGTTCCTCGACATTCAGCGCAAGGAATTCAAGCGCCTCGGCGTGCTCGGCGACTGGGACCATCCCTACATGTCCATGGACCCGGCCTATGAGGCCGTGACCGCCGCGGAACTGGCCACCTTCGTGGAAAGAAAGGGCGTGGTGCGCAGCAAGAAGCCCATTTACTGGTGCTGCCACTGCAAGACGGCCCTTGCCGAAGCGGAAGTGGAATACCGTGACCTTTCCTCTCCCTCCATTTATGTGCGCTTCCCCCTGCCCGATGCGAGACTGACGGAAGTATTCCCGCAGGCCGACGTCTCCCGTACCTACATCGTCATCTGGACCACCACGCCCTGGACGCTGCCGAGCAACCTTGCCGTGTGCGTGCATCCTGAATTCCGCTACGCTCTTGTGGAGACCGGCGGCTGCCAGTACATCCTTGCCGCCGAACTGGTGGAAGGCTGTGCGAAGACTTTCGGCTGGACCGACTACGCCGTGGTCGGCGAGACCACCGGCGACAAGCTGGAAAAGCTGGAAGCCCGTCATCCCTTCATCGACCGTCCGTCGCTCATCATCAACGGCGGTCACGTCACTCTCGATGCCGGTACGGGCTGCGTGCACACGGCTCCCGGCCACGGCCGCGAGGACTATGAAGTGGGCATGAAGTACGGGCTCGACGTGTATTCTCCCCTCGACGACGAGGGCCGCTTCCTGCCTACCGTGGAGTTCTTCGCGGGCATGCAGGTCTTCGACGCCAACCCCGCCGTCATCGCCAAGGTGCAGGAACTCGGCCACCTTCTGGCCCGTCAGGACATTTCCCATTCCTATCCCTGCTGCTGGCGCTGCAAGAATCCCGTCATTTTCCGCGCCACCACCCAGTGGTTCATCGGCATGGAGCCGAACAATCTGCGCGGCAAGGCTCTCGACGCCATCCAGAACAAGGTGAAGTGGATTCCTTCCTGGGGACAGGGCCGCATCTACAACATGGTGGAGTCCCGTCCCGACTGGTGCATTTCCCGCCAGCGCATGTGGGGCGTGCCGATTCTCGCCCTCATCTGCAAGGACTGCGGCGAAGTGTGGAACGACCCGGCCTGGATGCGTGAGATTGCAGGACGTTTTGCCACGCATCCCACCGGCTGCGACTACTGGTATGAACGCGACGTTTCCGAAATCGCTCCCGAAGGTCTTACCTGCCCGCACTGCGGCGGAAAGCACTGGGAAAAGGAAGACGACATCCTCGACGTGTGGTTCGACTCCGGCACCAGCTTTGCCGCCGTCATGGAACAGCGTCCCGAAGGCCGCGTGCCCGCCGACCTGTATCTTGAAGGCTCCGACCAGCACCGCGGCTGGTTCCACAGCTCCCTGCTGGTTTCCGTGGGCACCCGCGACATTCCGCCCTACAAGCCCGGGCTCACCCACGGTTACGTGGTGGACGGCACCGGCCGCAAGATGTCCAAGTCCATCGGCAACGTGGTGGCCCCGCAGGAAGTCATCGACAAGTACGGTGCGGAACTTCTGCGCCTCTGGGTGGCCTCTGTGGATTACCGCGAGGACATCCGCTACTCCGAAGAAATCATGAAGCGCCTTGTGGACGCCTACCGCCGCATCCGCAATACCTGCCGGTATCTTCTGGGCAGCATCCACGACCTGACTCCCGCCGACCTCGTGCCCTTTGCGAGCATGAAGCCGCTGGACCGCTACGCCCTCAGCCTTGTGGCAGCCTTCCATGAAAGCGCGGAAACCGCGTATCAGGAATACGAATTCCACAAGGTCTTCCAGGGCCTGCACGGCCTGTGCGCCACCGACCTTTCGGCCTTCTATCTCGACGTGCTCAAGGACCGTCTGTACTCCTCTCTGCCGAACAGCGCCGAGCGCCGTTCCGCCCAGAGCGCCCTGTACCACATGCTGCTCATCATGCTGCGCGACATGGCGCCCATCATGAGCTTCACGGCCGAAGAGGTGTTCCGCCACATTCCCGAAGCCCTGAAGCCCGTGGACGCCGAGGGCAAGCCCGTCATCACGGTGTTCGCCCTGCCGCAGAAGGACGTGTCCATGTTCCGTCTCTCCGACGATGAGCGTGGAGCCTGGGAAATGGTGATGGATATCCGTGCCGGCGTCACCCGCGCCATCGAGCCTCTGCGCAAGGAAGGCGTCATCGGCCATGCCCTCGACACCCATGTCACCCTGTACGTGGACGACAAGCTCCGCGCCGCCATCAACGACAGCGGGGCCGATATGCGTTCTGTGTGCATCGTGTCTCAGCTCGACGTCGCCTCCTTCAAGGATGCGCCCGTGGACGCGCTCTCCAACGCTCAGCTTGACGAATGCCCCGGCCTTGCCGTGCGCGTGAAGAAGGCCGGCGGCGAGAAGTGCGAACGCTGCTGGATGTACTCCGAGGAACTGGGTACCGACGCCGAGCGTCCCACGCTGTGCCCGCGCTGCGCGGCCGTCATGAGGGAACTTGCGGCCGGAGAGAAAGAGTGAAAGGGGCGGTGAACCGCCATGTCGTCGTCTTTTCGGTGGCGCTGGTCTGGCTTGTGCTGGACCAGCTCACCAAGGCGGCGGTGACGGCCGGCATTGCCGTCGGTCACGGTTTTTCCGTCATCGACGGCTGTTTCAACATCGTCCATGTGCTGAACCGGGGCGCAGCCTTCGGTTTTCTGAACAGCGAACAGACCGACTGGCAGTTCTGGCTTTTTCTGGGGGCGGCGCTTCTGGTGGGAGGCATCATTCTCCATCTCGTGCGCACCTCGCCTTACAGCCGCCTGCTTTTTTTCGGACTCGGCAGCATTCTCGGCGGAGCGGTGGGAAACCTCATCGACCGCATAAGAAGCCGTGCCGTGACCGATTTTCTGGATGTGTACTGGGGAGACTGGCACTGGCCCGCCTTCAATGTGGCCGATATCGCCATCTGCCTGGGCGTGGCGGCCGCAGGATATGTTCTTCTGCGGCAGAGCCGTGAACATGACGAGGGGGCGTAGTCGTGCTCATTTCAGACCTCAGCAGCGAACAGCTGCTCATGCTTATCGTGCCGGCCCTGCCCAATATGTGGGCGTTGAAGCATGCCATGTACCACGATTTTCCGACGCCGAAGGAAAAGTACCGCTGGATGATGGCCTGCGTGTTCATTCCCTGTCTCGGCGGCATCGCCTACTACTTCGTGGGCAGAAAGCATGCCAGCAGGGAGAAGGTGGACATCCGCGCGAGAATGGAGGCGGAACAGGCCCGCAAAGCCGCAGAGAAGGCCGGGGCGGAAGGCTCCGTTTCCTCTGAAGCCGTTGCGGTTGAGCCTGCCGCGCAGGAAGCCGTGACGCTTTCCGGACCCGTTGCCGCGCAGGATTCTGGAAAGGACCGGCCTGCCGTGGAAGGAGCTTCGGCCCGCGGCGGCGACTGGTCCTTCGGCTGCCCGGACGACGTCCGCAAGCCGTAGGTGCGCGCGTCCGGCCCGCAGGGGCTGGCACAAGGCGTCCGGTTCGTTGACGGCGTCTCTGCCCCGGTGGAAAAGTACCCGGGGGCGAACATGAAAACATCGGGAGGCGCTCCGGCGCAGGTTTTCCCGCAACGGGGCAGGGCTAAGCCCGCTGCCTCATCATTCAGGAGAAAAGGTTATGGAACTTTTTAAATGGGGCCGCAACCTTGCCCTTTTGTCTCTGCCTCTGATGCTGACGGCCTGCGTGACGAGCAGCGAGCACAATGCTCTTCAGGCTCAGGTCAACCAGATGAACCGCCAGATGAGCAACAGCCAGACCAACCAGGCCGACAGCTGGTCCCAGCTTATGGAACTGCGCCAGGAAGTGGCGGAACTGCGCGGCCAGCTTGATACGCTCAATTATGCTCTGCAGCGCGCCGGCGGCGCTCAGAAGATGGCCGATACGCTGGCCGTGCACGACCGCGCGCTGCACCTGCTGGAAAGCCAGATGGCGCTTGACCTCCAGCTGACGGCCGAGCCCGAGGCTCAGCCCGGCATGCCCGGCGCCGATGCCATGGCCGCGGGAGGAATGCAGACCATGCAGCCCGCTTCTCCCACGCTCACGCCCGCGGTCCCCGTCGCTCCTGCGACGCCTGCCGCGCCCGCCGTGCAGCAGCAGAACAATGTGGACATGGCGCAGGCTTTGTACGACAACGGCATGAAGTCCTTCAATTCCCGTCAGTATCAGGCGGCGCTCCGTTCCTTCAGCGATTTTACCAAAACCTATCCCAAGAACAAGCTGGTTTCCAACGCATGGTTCTGGCAGGGCGAATGCCAGTATCAGATGAAGAACTATGCTGAAGCCGCGCTTGCCTATGAAAACGTGATTTCCGGCTACCCCAACAGCGTGAAGGCGCCGGCCTCCTACCTGAAGCAGGGCATGGCGTTCCTGCAGCTCAACAAGAAGGCCGCGGCCAAGCAGCGTCTTACCGAGCTGACCCGCAAGTTCCCCAAGGCGCCCGAAGCCACCCGCGCCAAGCAGGTCATCAGCCAGAACAAGCTGTAGTTTTTGCGGAGGCGTTCCGCATGGCTGCTCTGTGAGATGAGCGGAACCTTTTCAGCGCCCGGTGCCGTTTGGCCGCCGGGCGCTTTTTCGTGGTTTTGCGGGAGGGATGACGGATAAAGCCGCTGGACCGGGAGGCCGACCCGGAACGGGGAAGTTGCTGCACATCATGAGGGCGGCTCTCCCCGGCGAAGACCGAGAAAGGTATGGTGAAAGCATGGGCGGACACGGACCGGGAAGCGGTGGAGCGCCTCACTTGGCAAGTGAAAAAGAATCAGCTATGATATCCCGATTTCTCAAGATATGTCTTCTTTTTTTCTTCTTATTATCAGGATTCGTCTATGCCCGACAGCATAACAAATGACGAGGAGCTGCAGATTACGGCTCCCGAAGATTCCCTCCCGCCCTGTGCGCTGGAAGATTTGCCCGAAGGGATGCAGCTCGCCTGCGCCCGTGCGGGCTGGACGCGCCTCATGCCCGTACAGGCGCATACCTTGCCCTACCTCATGGCCGGGCGCGACATCATGGTGCAGTCCCGCACGGGAAGCGGCAAGACCGGCGCGTATCTCCTGCCTCTGCTTTCCCTTCTTGATGCGGATGAAAAGAAGCCTCAGGCGCTCATTCTCGCCCCCACGCGCGAACTGGCCAGTCAGGTGGAACACGAAGCCCGCACCCTGCTCGAAGGCACGGGCATTTCCGTGGCAGCCCTTTACGGCGGCGTTGGCTACGGACGCCAGCTGGAGGCCCTGCGTTCCGGCGTGCAGATTATCGTGGGCACTCCCGGCCGCGTGCTGGACCATCTTCTGCGTCATACGCTTTCGCTGGACGCGCTTCGCGCTCTTATTTTCGATGAAGCCGACCGCATGCTTTCCATCGGCTTCTATCCCGACATGAAGGAAATCCAGCGCTATCTGCCGAAGCGTCCGCTTCTTTCCACGCTTTTTTCCGCCACCTACCCGCAGCATGTGCTGAATCTTGCCGGAGAATTCCTGCGCGACCCGCAGATGCTCAGCCTTTCGCAGGGGCAGGTGCATGTGGCCACCATTCAGCACCTCTATGTGGAATGCGGCCGCATGGACAAGGACCGCACGCTGGTGCGCCTCATGGAAACCGAGAATCCCACCTCGGCCATCATTTTCTGCAACACCAAGTCCAACGTGCATTACGTGACGGCCGTGCTCAAGGGCTTCGGCTACAACGCCGACGAGCTTTCCGCCGACCTTTCCCAGAACAGGCGCGAGGAAGTGCTCGCCCGCCTGCGCGAGGGCAAGGTGCGCCTTCTTGTTGCCACGGACGTGGCGGCCAGGGGTATCGACATTCCCGCGCTCTCCCACGTGTTCCTGTACGAGCCGCCGGAAGACCGTGAGTCCTACATCCATCGCGCGGGCCGTACCGGCCGTGCGGGCGCCGCAGGTACCGTGATTTCCCTTGTGGACATCATGGAGAAGATGGAACTTCAGCGCATCGCCTCCTTCTACCGCATCGACCTTGTGCCTCTGGCCAATCCCACGGACGAGGAAGTGGCGCTTGCCGCAGGTCGCAGGGAAACCGCGCTGCTCGACGCGCGCCGCAGAGCCTGCACCGGCCTTCAGCTGGAGCGTGCCCGCCGCTACCTGTCTCTGGTGAAGGACATGGCCCAGAGCGAGGACGAAGACCAGCTGCTTCTCCTGGCGCTTCTTCTGGACGCCGATTATCAGCGCAGCCTCGGCATGGAGCAGACGCTGCCCCGCACCCGCGCCGAACGCGAGGCCGGGCGGGACGATTCGCGCCGCAGGCGTCGTGACAAGGGGGAATCCTCCCAGGATGGAGAGGGAAAGGAAAAGTCCCGCAGCCGCAGACGCAGAAAGGGTCAGGCTGAAGCCGTGGAAGGCACGGTGACCGAGGAGCCGGTTCAGGCCGCTTCCGAGTCCGAAAATGCTTCCGAAGCTCCGCAGGAAGGCGAAGGCCGCAGGCGTCGTCCGCGCCGCCGCTCCCGTCGTCGTTCCTCCAGGGAGGCGGAAGGCGGGCAGGGCGCTGAGGAGAGTTCTTCTCCGGCGGAAGGTGCGGAGTAGCCCGGCGTGCGCGTACCCGTCACGGTGGTCGATGCCCAGGCCGACAACGCAAGTCCCGAGGCGCTGGTGACGACCTTTGAGTCTCTTCTGGAGGAAACGGACAGAGGCGCCTTTTTCGGATTGCTCGGCATAGGCCGTTTTTCTCTTTCCCGGAAGAAGAGCATGCTGCCGGTGTTCACGGCGCTGTGCACGGGGTTGTGGCGTCTGGCCCTGCAAAGGGCCGTTCCGGACGGCTGCGAGGCGGCCTATGCGCGTTACCTTGACTCCCTTTGGCCGAAGGTGAAGGATGCCGACGCCTACATGGTGCTGGTGCGCGACATGGCCGGACATCTGCCCGAGCGGGGCGACGCCGACTTCACGCCCACGGCCCGGGAGGTGTTCCGCCGGGCCGGCCGGGAACCGGCTCAGGCCGAGCTTGTGGGCATGGCGCTTTTTCTGCGTCGTCTGTACGATTATTTTTTCAACCATCTCATGTAACAGGAAACACTATGCCTCAGTACGGCGAACTCGTCATTCTGGCTTCTCCCCGCGGCAAGCGGCATATCTACCGCATCGAGGAAGGGCATGATTTGCATACGCAGGACGGCGTCATGCGTGCCGCCGACGTGGTGGCAGCCGATTTCGGCACGGAAGTGCGCACGGCCATAGGCGTGCCCTTCCGTCTGGAAAAGCCTCAGCTTTACGACCTTGTCATGGGCATCAAGCGGCAGACGCAGATAATGTATCCCAAGGACATGGGCCTTATCTGCTTCAAGCTCGGCGTGGGCAACGGCCGTACCATCCTCGAGGCCGGTTCCGGCTCCGGCGGCTTCACCATCGCGCTTTCGTGGTTTTCCGGTCCGAACGGGCATGTGCACAGTTTCGAAGCCCGTGAGGAGTTCCATAAGCTGGCGAAGCGCAATGTGGCCTGGGCGGGCGTGGGCGACAACGTCACCTTCCATCTGCGCAACATCGGGGACGGTTTCGGCGTTGATGACCCCGACGTGCTGAACGGGCAGAAGGGCGATGCGCTCTTTCTCGACGTCCGCACGCCGTGGGAGTACCTTGACGCCGCCCGTGAAGCTCTGGTGCCCGGCGCTCCCATCGCCTTCCTGCTGCCTACGGTGGAGCAGGTTTCCGAGCTCATCAAGGCGCTGGAAATCGGTCCGTTTGAAGAAACGGAAGTGTGCGAGATTCTGGTGAGGCCGTGGAAGGTCGTGCCCGGCCGCCTGCGTCCTGCCGACCGCATGAGCGCCCATACGGCGTTTCTCGTGTTCACCAGAATTCAGGAGCGCAGTGCCGACTGGGACGCCCGCATTCCGCTGGGCACCCGCGAGCGCAAGCAGGAAGCCGCACGTCAGGCCCGCCTCGCCGCCGCCCGCGGTGAAGACCCGGACAGCGTGGATTACGATATCTAGCGGAAAAAACGGCAGAGCGGGCATGCCTGCTCTGCCGGAAGACATCCGGACCTTCGTGACGACGGACGTATTCTGCCGCGCATGCTGCGGTTTTTTCCCCGCCGGGCGGAAACGAAGCGAGCATTCGTTTCTTGACGTAAGGGTTTCGGACAACAGTTTTTCGGAGGGCGCGCTTCCTTCTTTTTCCGATGAGGCCCGTCCGGCCGACGGAGAAGAGAAGGAAGGACGTTCTTTTGCCGGATGCGGGGGAAGCCCCGCCTTCTTTGTTCCTGCAGGGGAGAGGAACCGGCCTTTCGTCACCACAACACGGGGATTTTCCCCGGATGCACGTCATGAACATTACCATTCAGAATCTTTCCAAGTCTTACGGCGGCCGCGATATTTTCCATGATTTTTCCCTGGATATTGTGGACGGCATGCGCCTTTGCGTATGCGGCCCCAACGGTACGGGCAAGTCCACGCTTCTGCGCATGCTGGCGGGCGTGGCCGCGCCGGACGGCGGGCGCGTCATCATTCCCCGTGAATGCCGCGTGGGGTATGTGGAACAGATACTGGACGAAGATACGCTGGACGTGCCGCTTCTGGAGTGGGTTCAGGCCGCTCTGCCCGACTGGGGTGATTTCTGGCAGGAGTGGGAAAAGGCGCAGGCATCCGGAGATGAGGCGGCCATGAATCGTCTCATGGCCCGTCAGCACGACTTGGAAACGCGCTACGGGTACAATCCCGAACAGCGCGCGCAGACCGTGCTTTCCGGTCTCGGCTTCTCGAAGGAGAAGTGGAATCTGCCCATCCGGCAGCTTTCCGGCGGCTGGAGAGAACGCGCCAAGCTCGCTCGCGTGCTTACCGCCGGGGCGGACGTGCTTTTTCTTGACGAACCGACCAACCACCTGGACCTTGAGGCCGTGGAGTGGCTGGAAGAATTTCTCATGGAGTTCAAGGGCATTCTTGTCTTCGTGGCGCATGACCGCGTGTTCATGGACCATGTGGGTACCCATGTTCTGTACCTCGGCACGCTGAAGCCGGTGTTTCGCAAGTGTACCTACACGAAGTTTCTTGAACTTCAGGAGGAAATTGAGGAGCAGAGGGAGCGGGAGGCGAAACAGATTGCCGACGAGATAGCGCACAAGATGGATTTCGTGCGCCGTTTCAAGGCCAAGGCCACCAAGGCAAGGCAGGCCGGTTCGCGTCAGAAGCAGGCGAAGAAGCTGGAAAAGGAGCTTGAGCAGTACAAGCCGGAACCCAAAAGGCGCGAGCTTTCCTTCAAGTGGCCCGAGGCCGCGCCTTCGGAAAAGGTGGTGCTTTCCACGGCGGATTTGGCCTTCCATTTCCCGGACGGAACCACGCTGTGGCCTCCGCTCACGTTTTCGCTGTTCCGCGGGCAGAGAGTGGGCCTTGTGGGACATAACGGCTGCGGCAAGTCCACCCTGCTCAAGATTCTTGCGGGAAGACTGGCCCGTACCGGCGGCACCTTGACCATGGGCTCGACCACGCGCATGGGCTACTACAGTCAGCAGCAGGCCGAGACGCTGGACCTCGGCGGCACGGTGCTTGGAGAAATGCGTCGCCTGTCCGACCCGCACACCTCGGAAGAGGAGCTCATGAGCGTGCTCGGGCTGTTCATGCTGGGGCAGGGCTACTTCGACCGCTCCGTGGATTCCCTGTCCGGCGGCGAGCGCAGCCGGCTCGTGCTGGCGCTTCTGTTCCTGCGCCGCTGCAACTTCCTCGTGCTCGACGAACCGACCAACCATCTGGACCTTGAAAGCCGCGACGCCCTCGTGGAAGCTCTGGAAGCCTTTGACGGCACGCTGCTTGTGGTCGCGCACGACAGGCATCTTCTCACTGAGGCCGTGGATGAAATATGGGCCGTGGATGAGAAGGGCATTACCGTCTATGAGGAAGGCTTTGCCCAGTACGATGCGGCCCGCCGTGCCGCGCGCGTTGCCGCAAGGCAGCAGGCCGAACCTTCTTCCGCACAGTCTTCCTCTTCTTCCGCGTCTTCCGGCAGGCCCGGGCCGGGCGCCGGTCTTTCCCGCGAGGACCTCAAGAGGCTCAAGCGCGAACAGGCCGAGCAGCGCAACGCCCTCTACAAGAAGCTGAAGCCTCTTCAGGCCCAGTATGAGAAGCAGGAGAAGGTGCTTGAAGAGGTGCTCGCCCGCCACGACGAGGTGGAAAAGCTGCTTGCCGACCCCGAGGTGTATGCCGACGGGGCGAAAGCCACGGAGCTGCTCAAGGAGTTCCATGCGCTTCAGGAACGCTCGGAGAAGGAGCTTGAGGCTCTCGGCGAGCTTGAGACGAAAATTGCGGAGCTGGAAGCGGAACGTGCGGCGCTTTCCCTTGACGGAGGCGAGTAGGGCGTTTCGGAAAAGCGCATTCCGTGAGATGCGCTTTCCGACGTTTTCGACCGAAGGCGGAAGGCAATGGCCGCCCGCGCCTGGCGAAAATTTTTTCCGCTGCCATCATTTTGCCTCAGTCCTGTGCGATTGTGGGGCCTGTGCCGTGAGAACGGCGTTGCTTCACTGATTTTTTTCTGGAAATTTTTTCAGGAAAGGGAGACTATCGAACCGGACGCAGGTGTTCGGTCCGCAAGCCGTTTCTCTTTTCATCGTGGAGCAGCCGTGATCGACCAGAAGTATTTGCAGTGCCATTTTTTCAGCTCGCAGACCAAGGACGGGAACATGCACAGAAAAAAGCCGCAGTCCGGCAGGGTGTATCGCATCGGGGAAGCAGCCCGTGCGCTGAACCTTCAGACCAGCGTGCTTCGTTTCTGGGAAGGCGAGTTCCCCGGCCTTCAGCCCGTGCGCACGCCCAAGGGGCAGCGCCTCTATACGGAAAGCGACATGGCGCTGCTGCGCAAAATCCGCTCCCTGCTTCATGAGCAGGGCATGACCATTGAAGGCGCCCGCCGCGTTCTCGCAGGAGAAGCCATGCCGGAACTTGCCGAGGCCCTTTCCGTGCGTCCCGCCCCTCAGGAGCCGAAGAATGCGGACGTGCTGCGTGAAATCCTGCGGGAGCTTATTGAAGTGCGTGCCATGCTTTCCGCCAACTTGTCCAAGGAGAACCGTTCATGATTCTTTCCCCGTCCCTTCTTTCCGCCGACTGTGGAAAACTGGCCGAAACACTGAAAGACCTTGAAGCCGCCGGAGTGAAGTGGATACACTGGGACGTGATGGACGGGCGTTTTGTGCCCAACATCACATTCGGACAACATGTCATCAAAGGCCTGCGCCCGGCGTCGGGTCTTTTTTTTGACGTGCACCTCATGATAGAGCAGCCCGAGCGTTATCTGGCCGATTTCAAGGACGCCGGTGCGGACATGCTCGTGGTCCATGCCGAAGCCACGCTGCATCTTCAGCGTACGCTTGCGGAAATACGTCGCCTCGGCATGAAATCAGGGGTGGCGCTCAATCCCGCCACGCCTCTTTCCGTACTCGACTATGTCCTCGATGATGTGGACATGGTGCTTGTCATGAGCGTGAACCCCGGCTTCGGGGGACAGGAATTTCTGCCCGCAACCTTCCGCAAGGTGGCGGAACTGCGGGCGAAACTCAATGCCGCCGGCAGGGCCGACTGCCTTGTGCAGGTTGACGGCGGCGTGAATACCGAAAACACCGGGGCGCTCGTGCAGGCTGGTGCAGATGTGCTGGTTTCCGGTTCCGCCTTTTTCGGCCATCCTCCCTTCAGCGAACGTCTTGCCGCCTTCATGGCCGCGGCCCGTTGAGTTTCCCGTAATACCAAGGAGAGAGCTTTTATGCCTACCCGTGCAGAACTTGCCAATGCCATCCGCGCTCTTGCCATCGACGCCATAGAAAAGGCGAAATCCGGCCATCCCGGTGCCCCCATGGGCATGGCCGACATGGCCGAATCCCTGTGGCGCGGTTTTCTGAAGCATAATCCTGCCGACCCGACCTGGCCCGACCGCGACCGTTTCGTGCTTTCCAACGGTCATGCCTCCATGCTGCTCTATTCTCTGCTGCATCTCACCGGATACGACCTTTCCATGGACGATATCCGCAACTTCCGTCAGCTTGGCGCGAAGACGCCGGGGCATCCCGAATTCGGCGTGACCCCCGGCGTGGAAATGACCACCGGTCCCCTCGGCCAGGGCATATCCACGGCCGTGGGCATGGCCCTTGCCGAGCGCATGCTGGCCCATGCCTTCAACCGTGAAGGCTTCCCCGTGGTGGACCATTATACCTGGGTTTTCCTCGGCGACGGCTGCCTCATGGAAGGCGTGGCACAGGAAGCCTGCTCTCTGGCAGGCACGTGGAAGCTCGGCCGCCTCATCGCTCTTTATGACGACAACAATATTTCCATCGACGGCAAGGTGGACGGCTGGTTCACCGACGACACCCCCGCCCGTTTCGAAGCCATGGGCTGGCACGTGGTGCGCGGCGTCGACGGGCACGACGGCGAGGCCGTGGACATGGCCATCCGTCAGGCCATGGCCGTGACGGACAAGCCCTCCCTCATCTGCTGCAAGACGGTCATCGGCCGTTTCGCCCCCACCAAGGCCGGCACGGCTTCCTGCCACGGTTCGCCCCTCGGCACGGAAGAGGCTGCCGCCGCCCGCGCCGCCATGGGCTGGACCGCCGAGCCCTTCACCGTGCCCGAAGACATCCGTGCCGCGTGGGATGCGCGTGAAAAGGGCGCCGCCGCTCAGAAGGCCTGGGAGGACATGTTCGCCGCCTATGCCGCCGCCTATCCCGAGCTTGCCGCCGAGTTCCGCCGCCGCATGGCCGGCGAGCTGCCCGCCGCATGGCCGGAGGTCGCCCGTGAGGCCGTGGATGCCGCCATGGCGGAAACGAAGGATGTCGCCACCCGCGTGGCCGGCAAGAACGCGCTCAACGTCATCGCCCCTGCACTGCCGGAACTTGTGGGCGGCTCTGCGGACCTCAGCGGCTCCGTGGGAACCGAATACAAGGGCGCGAAGACGCTGGACGTGACCGACTACTCCGGCAACTACATCCGTTACGGCGTGCGTGAATTCGGCATGGGCACCATCATGAACGGCCTCCAGCTGCACGGCGGATTCATTCCCTACGCGGGCACGTTCTTCGTCTTTTCCGACTATGCCAAGAGCGCCATCCGTTCCGCCGCCATCATGAAGCGTCGCGTCATCTGGGTGCTTACGCACGATTCCATCGGCGTCGGCGAAGACGGTCCCACCCATCAGCCCGTGGAGCAGATTGCCGCCCTGCGCATGACGCCCGACGTGCAGGTCTGGCGCCCCTGCGACAGCACCGAGGCTGCCGTGGCCTGGACGCAGGCCGTGGAGTACAAGGACGGCCCCGTCTGCCTTGTCATGAGCCGCCAGAACCTGCCTCAGCAGAGCCGCACCGCCGAACAGACGGCCGCCATCCGCCGCGGCGGTTATGTGCTCAGAGACTGCGAGGGCGCGCCGGAACTCATCTACATTGCCACGGGTTCCGAAGTGCAGCTTGCCGTGCAGGCCGCCGAGCGTCTTGCCGCCGAAGGGCGTCGCATCCGCGTGGTGTCCATGCCTTCCTGTGAGGTATTCGACGCTCAGGACGAGGCGTACCGCGAATCCGTCCTTCCCTCTTCCGTGCGCGCCCGCGTGGCTGTGGAAGCGCAGACCACCGCCTGGTGGTGGAAATATGTGGGGCTTGACGGTCGCGTCGTAGGT
>CALUPQ010000091.1 GCA_944322695.1 uncultured Mailhella sp.
CTCGCGGAGCACTACAAGCTGTTCTGCCGCTGCAAGGGAACGCCGGAGGATTTGCTGCTGCGCGCAGGGCGCTGCGGCATCGACCACTGCGTGGCGCTCTGCGCCGCCACGAGCGCGCTTCAGGTCCGTCCCTGCAACGCCTACGCCGGATATCTTCAGAACAATTATCCCTCCATCACGGCCTTCGGCTCCATCCACCCCGACTGCGAGGACTGGAAGGAGCAGCTCGACAAGCTGCGCGCCTGCGGGGTGCGCGGCATCAAGCTGCACCCGGACTTTCAGCATTTCTGGCTCGACGACCCGCGCCTTCTGCCCATTTTCGAGGAGGCGCAGAAGGATTTCATCTTCCTCATCCACATAGGCGACAGACTGCCGCCGGAGAAGAATCCCTCCTGTCCCTACAAGATGGCCGCCATCCTTGACGCCTTTCCTCATCTCAATGTGGTGGCCGCGCATCTTGGCGGCTTCCGGCAGTGGTCCTGGGCGCTCGACGCCCTGGCCGGACGCGACGTGTGGATGGACACCTCCTCCTGCATGAGGGAAATTTCCGACGACGTGCTGAAGGCCATCCTGAAGAAGCACCCGCGCGAGCGCCTCGTGTTCGGCACCGACTACCCCATCATGGACCCGCAGGACGAACTCTACGATTTGCAGCGAAGAACCCGCTTTTCCGACAGCGAAATAGACGAAATCCTTTCCAACGGCACCCATCTGCTGTTCGGCTGACCCACCTTCCGCCCGGGAGAGGTACGGGAAAAGGGACCGTTCCCTCCGAAAAGCGGAAAAAGAGCGGGGAAAAAACGGAGGTCCGGCGTGCATCGGAAAAGCCCCGGCAGAGCGTTTCCATGTCCGCCGGAGCGTTTCTCGGTTTTGGGAATGGCTTCGCGGTCGTCGGGGCGGGGTAGAAGGCATGTCTGCCCCGAACCGGTGTGGAGCCCGTGTTCGGAAGTTCCGCAGGGCACTTTCGCAGGGCTTGCGCCGTGCGGGCGTGTTTGGCCGAAAGGGCGGCAGAAAGCGGCATGGACTCCGGCAGCAGCGTGATTCACGTATGAAGGAAAAAGAGTTTTCTCCGTGCCCGTGTTTCACGGCGGAGTAAAACGGAGCGTGAGCCGAGGGGACGGGGGAAGCCCGAGCTGAGGAACCGGTACGAGGGGAAGGACGATGTCGCTACCTCCCGGAGAGGGGCCGGTGCAGTCCGACCTTGAAGCGGAAACAGACTCGGTCTTTCCTTTCCGTTCTGCCGGAGGCCTGCTGTGCGCACGGCGCCGTATGGAATTGTGCAGGATGATTTTTAGGCGTATCCTTTCATCGGGACCATGGTAAGCGTCCCGTCCGCGTTGCGGAAGGCCGGCCTTTTCGTATGACAGGGAGACGGGCCGGACCATGCCCGGCAGCGAGAACGTTTTTTTGCGGAACAATACGTTTTGGAGGAAACGCCATGCCTGCTTCCACTCTGCTTTCTTCCGGCGATTCAGCCCTTGGACGGTTCCGTCCCCTGAGTGATGCGGAAGTTTCCGTCTATGCGAAGTCCTGCGGGCTTCTGTATCAGCAGGCGGGCATCGAACCTGCTCTCACCTATCTGCTCGGCGTGCTGAGGGAGCATGTTCCGCTCATCAGAATTTTCTGCGGACTGCGCTGGTACAAGGCCGCCAGCTTCATCTTCATGGCCGACACGCTCACTCTCGCGCACAACAGGATGCGCACCTTGGACAGTACGCCGTTCACGCCCCGCCAAATCAGCCAGCTCATGGGGCAGGACACTCTTCATCCCCACATTCTTAATAACGCCTTTCATCTGGAAAGTGCCTATACCAGCGTGCGCAGGGAGGATTTGGCCTCCTTCGTGCGCATACCGTTGTTTTCCGTGGGCGAAGCCAAGTTTCAGATGATTTTCTGCTCCGACATTGCGGATACCTTTTCCGTGGATGTGGTGCAGAAACTGCTCAACGTGACGGGGACACTGCGCGAGAGACTGCGAGAGAGCTTTCAGAGCATGGAGCCCTCCGCCGTGAAGGAGACACCGGAAAAGGCATGGAAGAAGTCGTCCCTCAGGCTGCAGAGCATGAAGGGCCTGCACGAGCTGTACGCTAGGATACGGCAGGTGGCCTCCACGGACTGCACGTGTCTCGTCCTCGGCGAGACGGGAACGGGCAAGGAAGTGGTGGTCAACGCTCTTCAGGAGCTGTCGTCCCGGGCTTCGCGTCCCTTCATCAAGGTCAACTGCGGGGCCATAAGCGAGCAGCTGGTGGACAGCGAACTTTTCGGCTATGCCAAGGGCGCCTTCACCGGCGCGGACAGAGACCAGCGCGGCTGTTTCGAAAGCGCCAACGGAGGCACCATATTCCTTGATGAGATAGGGGAGCTTCCCCTTGCCCAGCAGGCCAGACTGCTGCGGGTGCTGGACCAGCGCGAGATTCGCCGCGTGGGCAGCCCCCATGCCGTTTCGCTGGACATCCGCATCATTGCCGCCACCAACCGCGACTTGCGCAGGCTCGTGCGGGAAGGCAGGTTCCGCAAGGACCTCTGGTACCGGCTCAACATCTGCGTGCTCGAGGTGCCGCCGCTGCGCGCGCACAGAATAGACATTCCCACGCTGGCCCAGTTCTTCCTGAAGGAAAAGGCGGGGCGCATGGGGCTGGATGCTCCCACGCTCACCCCGGAACAGATAGAGAAGCTCTGCCGTTACGACTGGCCGGGCAACGTGCGGGAACTTGAGCACCTCATGGAAAGGCTGCTCGTGCGCAGCATAGGGCAGCCCGGTCAGATTGACGACATTCTGAGCTTCGAGATGGAAGAGCTGCTTGAAGACATGGATGACGAACCTGTGGCGCAGTCCGCCTCCTCACGGGAGAACGGTCCTGAATCCTGTGCCGGCAGGCAGGCGGGTCCGTGGCGCGGCCCCGTGAAGCTGGGCGGTCTTTTCCGCACGAGCCAGTGGCCTTCGCTCAGGGAAGTGACGGACTGCTACATCGACGACGCGCTCGCCTACACGAACGGGCGCATCAGCGGGGAGAACGGAGCGGCGGCGCTGCTCAGCGTACACCCCAACACCATACGGGTACGGCGGAGAAACTCCGAGGCCTGATGCTGCCCGATATGTATCCGGGGAGACTGCGGCGGAGGGAAGGGCCGCCGCGCCCCGGGTTCCGTCCGGGCATGTTTTTTTCCGGTTCGGGTGACGACCGGGGCTGTCCGCAGCGGGGCTTTTCCGGCGGCTCTGAGACGTGCCGACGGGGAAAGACGCAGGGACTCTTTCCCCGTCGGCACGTCTAGTACAGACCGAGCACGTTTCCGCCTATGAACAGCACGCTGAGTACGCAGAGGGGTATCCAGATGAAGGATACGGCCACGCCTGCCTTCAGCCAGTCCTTCATGGAATAGTAGCCGTACTGATAGGTGACGAGCTGCACGGCGTCGATGACCAGGACGAAGGAGGCCGTGGCCAGGAAGCCCATGGGCAGCGCCAGGGTGGCGGGGTTGATGCCCTTGCTCTGGGCAAGAGCGATGACCATGGGCATGAACACCGCGATGAGCGGCGTGGAAATGGGCACGAGCAGGTGTATCCACATGGTGAAGAAGCCCACCACCAGCATGAGCAGCCACAGAGGCAGGGACAGAAGGTCGCCGAGGAGGAAGTTGCCCACCCAGGCCGCGGCGCCCGTGTTCCAGAGGGACATGCTGAGCGAACAGGCCGCGCCGAGCAGCGTGAGGACGTCCCAGCTCACCCGCGGACCGGCGTATTCCCAGTTCAGAAGGGCGATGCCCGGAACGAACAGCGCCGTGCCGCCGATGACGGCAAGAATGGGAACCGGGATGTGATGGATGCTGTCGGTGAACCACAGAACCATGTTCACCAGGATGAAGACGGCGAACTTCTTCTCGTCGCGGCTCATGGGACCGAGCTTTTTCCATTCCTCTTCAAAGTCTTCCGTGCCTTCCAGAGTGTCGAGTTCGGGCGGGAAGATTTTAATCATGGCGAACCACACGGTGGGAATGAGTACGAGCGCCACGGGCAGGCCGATGGCCGTCCATTCGGCGAAACTGATGCCGACCCCGGCCATGTCCTGAAGAAACTGCATGGTGAGGATGTTGGACGAAGAACCCGTGGGCGTGGCGATGCCGCCGATGAGAATGCCCATGGGAAGGCCTATCATGAGGGCTCTTGCGAAGTTGCTGTTCAGGCGCATGCAGCCGTTCTGCTCCACGATTTTGAGGGCGATGGGCGCAAGCATGATGACGACCGGCACATCGGCCATGACCGTGGAGAGCAGCGTGCCGCCCGCGATGAAGCAGAACACGAGACGGGAGGGGCTTCCTCCGGCCATGCGGGAAATCCACAGCGCCACGCGTTCGGAAAGTCCGGTGCGGGTGAAGGCGTACGTGAAGCAGAACATGCCGAACACGAAGAAGACCACGGGGTTGGCGAAGTTGTGCAGCGAATCGTTGAGGGAGGCCGTTCCGGCCAGGGGCTGGACCATGACCAGCATCATGGCCGCAACGGTCAGAGGCAGCGCTTCCGTCACCCAGATGATGACGGCCGCCGCCATGAGGGCGATGGCCCGCTGCCCCTGCTCGGGGAGCCCTTCCACGGGGCCGAAGCAGAACGCTGTGAGCACATAGGCGGCAAGCGCTGCGGTAAGGGCCAGAGCCTGTTTTTTCGAAAAGGGAATGGAAATCGTGCGGTCTGTCTGTTCAGTCATACGGGTACCTCTTGCAGAAATGGGTCTGTGCTTTGCAGCATAACGCGTTTGGCGGAACGGCCGGAGCTTTCTGCCGAAAGCCCGGGAAGGCCGGTTCCGCCCCGGATTCCCGTCCCGGCAGAATCCGTTTCTTCTGCCGGTGAAGCGGAGGCACATGTGTTGCGGAAGGGATGCGCCGCCTTTCACAAGAAGTCATGCAATTTTTGTGCCATGAGATAACATGAATAAAATCATAATGTTACATCGGTATTGGCGGGAACGTTACTTATTTTTTGTCATATTTCTTTCCCGCTCCGGGGAAAAGGCGGATAATTATTGTAGGGCCGCTCCGCCCTCATCTGAGCGGGAACCGCCAGAAGGCTGGACAAAAAATGGCCAGTTTTTTCTCCCTCCATGAGGGTAATCTGACAAAAATACGCTTACGGAATGACCGTGTTGTGTTATAACCTACTGATATCAAAGAATATCAGTGGATGGCATGCTTTTTGCTCCCATAAGGACATCCGGCCTGAAGGATGGTCCCGTTCCGCTCTCCGCAAAAAAGCGCGTGCGGGGCTCAGGCCCGTATGACGTGTCCGAAAGGATACTTCGACATGCTCCGGAAACCATATAGATAAGGAGACGGTCATGGCTTTACACGGCATTCCCACCGGTGTTCATCGTTACGACAGGGAACTGTGCTGCGACGGCTACAACCTGTTCAGCCCCTATTTCAGGAACGAGACCCATCTCATCAACATGGAAGGCGAAATAGTCCACACTTGGAAGACCGATTATTTCCCCGGCCTGTTCGCTCACCTCATGCCCAACGGCGACCTTGTGCGCGGCATCCGCGTGAGAAATCAGGCCGTGACCTTCGGCGGAACCACGGGCGGCTTCGAACGCTACGACTGGGACGGCAACCTGCTCCAGCGCTACATCAAGAACGACCACGAGACCCAGCAGGTGCTCTCCCACGCCTTCTGCCCCATGCCCAACGGCAACACCATCGTCATCTGCCTCGAAAAGAAGACCAACGAGGAAGCCTACGCCCGGGGCCGCATTCCCGGCACGCTTCCCGAAGACGGCGTGTGGTACGAGGGCAAGCAGCACAAGGGGCTGTTCCTTGACTATCTGATGGAAATCGACAAGGACAACAACGTAGTCTGGGAATGGCATCTGTGGGACCACGTGGGCGACGCTCCCGATGAATTCAACCTGAATTATATCCTGCCGCCCATAACGCAGTATTTCTCCACCGTGGACTGGGTGCACTTTAACGCCGTGGACTACGACCCCATCCATGACCGCGTGTGCATGACCTGCCGCAACTTCGGCGAATTCGTCATCGTGGACCGCAAGACCGGCAAGCTCATCTTTCGCTGGGGTAATCCTTCCACCCATCTGCGCGGCCGCAAGCCCGGCTGGCTGGACGACGGCGACCAGCAGCTCTTCGGCCCCCACTGCGGCACCTTCATCAACGAAGGCAGGCACATTCTGGTGCACGACAACGGCTGGTTCCGTCCCACGGGCAACCGTTCGCGCGCGGTGGAAGTGGACATCGAAACCGGGCAGATTGTGTGGTCCTACGAGTCCCACAACCCGCAGAACTTCACCTCTCCCTACCAGAGCTCCGTCCAGCGCCTGCCCAACGGCAACACCCTCATCTGCTCCACCGG
>CALUPQ010000092.1 GCA_944322695.1 uncultured Mailhella sp.
GCTTATGGGCGCAGTTGCCAGACCGCACCTCTTTTTTAGCAAATCAAAAGGAGTCTTTATCACTTACGCATAACTATAAGTTTTCGGGAACCCCCAGCCTAGCTGGGGGTTTTCTTTTAACCAAAAAAGGCGCTGCTCCGAAGAGCGCGCCTTTTCATTCTTTTTCAAGCCTGAAGCATGGCATGCGGTGCACACCATGCTTCAGACCGGGCCATTAGTTGGCCCAGGGAAGGATATTGTAAAGGCAAACGGCAATAAGGCCGCCGACCATGGGACCGATGAGCGGAACAATGGCGTAATCCCAGTTCGAGCTTCCCTTGCCGCGAATGGGGAGTACAGTGTGAGCCAGACGAGGACCGAGGTCACGGGCGGGGTTGATGGCGTAACCGGTCAGACCGCCGAGACTCATGCCGATGGACACGATAATGCCGAACACCAGAATGTAGTTCACGCCGCCGGGCATGTTGGGAACCTGGTTCAGACCGAGAATGGCGAAGACGAGAACAAAGGTACCCACGATTTCACTGAGGAAGTTGCGGAAACGGTTCGGCACGCTGGGAGAGGTGCAGAATACGCCGCGCTTGATGTTGGGGTCGTCGGTGGCGTCAAACTGGTCCTTGAACAGCGCATACACGATGCACGCGCCCACAAAGGCGCCGGCCATCTGGGCGATGCAGTAGCCGGGAACCATGGCCCAGCTGAAGTAGCCGCCGGCAGCGAGCGCCACGGTAAGCGCGGGGTTGAAGTGAGCGCCGGAAGCGGCACCGAAGGTAAAGGCCGGGAGCATGACGGCAAGGCCCCAGGCAAAGGTAATCTGAACGGCACCGGCACCTTTCATGCCGGAACGGTTCAGCAGCACGTTGGCAACAACGCCGTCACCAAGAAGAATAAGAATCATAGTTCCAAAAAATTCAGCAAGATAAGGCATCTATACTACTCTCTGGTATAATTTATGGACATGAAAAGGGACCCCGTTCCCATAAAGGGAACGGGTGCACCTCAAACCATGGTTACATGGACTAATCTTCTTCCTTGGCCCAGGCGTAAGCGCACTTGACGGCCTTCTTCCAGCCGCGGACCTTCTGGTCACGTTCCGTACGCGTAATCTTCGGACCGAACACCTTGTCGCTGGCCCAGTTGCGGATGACGTCTTCCTTGTTCTTCCAGTAGCCCACGGCAAGACCGGCCAGATACGCGGCACCCATGGCGGTGGTTTCCACGCATACGGGCCTGTTGACGGGAGCCTGGTTGATGTCGGCCTGCATCTGCATGAGCAGGTTGTTGGCGGAAGCTCCGCCGTCCACCTTGAGAGAAGTCATCTTGATGCCGGAGTCGGCTTCCATGGCGCCGAGCACTTCATACGTCTGATACGCCAGGGATTCCAGCGTGGCCCGGATGATGTGATAACGGTTCACGCCGCGGGTGAGCCCCACGATGGCGCCTCTGGCATAGGGGTCCCAGTGGGGAGCTCCCAGACCGGTGAAGGCAGGCACAACATAGCAGCCGTTGGTATCGGAAACCTTCTTGGCGAAGTACTCGGAATCGGAAGCGGCGTCCAGAACGCGAAGCTGGTCACGCAGCCACTGAATGGCGGAACCGGCCACGAAAATGGAGCCTTCCAGAGCGTAATTGACCTTGCCGTCCAGACCCCAGGCGATGGTGGTGACCAGGCCGTTCTTGGAGAAGATGGGCTTTTCACCGGTATTCATGAGCATGAAGCAGCCGGTACCGTAGGTATTCTTGGCTTCACCGGGCTCAAAGCAGGTCTGACCGAACAGGGCGGCCTGCTGGTCACCGGCGGCACCGGCAATGGGAATGACGCCGCCAAAGAGCTCCTGCACGGTTTCGCCATAAACGCAGCTCGAGGGCTTGGCTTCGGGCAGCATACTTGCGGGAATGCCCATTTCAGCCATGATTTCCTCGTCCCACTTCAGCTCGACGATGTTGAACAGCATGGTTCTGGCGGCGTTGGAATAGTCGGTGATATGCACCTTGCCGCCGGTGAGCTTCCAGATGAGCCAGGTTTCCACGGTACCGAAAAGCAGTTGACCAGCTTCCGCCTTTTCACGGGCACCGGGCACGTTTTCCAGAATCCAGCGAATCTTGGTACCGGAGAAATAGGGGTCGATGACGAGACCGGTCTTGGCGCGGAAAGAGTCGGTAAGCCCCTTGGCGCGCAGGCTGTCGCAGTATTCGGCGGTACGGCGGTCCTGCCAGACGATGGCATGATGGATGGGCTCGCCCGTTTCCTTGTCCCAGACAATGGTGGTTTCGCGCTGGTTCGTGATGCCTATGGCCACGATGTCCTCGGCGGAAGCCTCTATCTTGGCCAGAGCCTCGGCCGCCACGGCATACTGCGTCAGCCAGATTTCCATGGCGTCATGTTCCACCCAGCCGGGCTGCGGGAAGTACTGGGTGAACTCCTTCTGAGCGACACTGCACGCCTCGCCTTTTTCATTGAACAGGATGCAACGGTTGGACGTGGTACCGGCATCCAATGCCATAACATACTTGGACATGAAAACCTCCTTCAGAAACGCCGGAGACGACGGACCTCTCAACATGAAGGAACCCTGTAAAAACTAAAGAAATTTTTACAGGCAGTCTCCACAA
Organism: uncultured Mailhella sp.; assembly: GCA_944322695.1. Classification (GTDB taxonomy): domain Bacteria; phylum Desulfobacterota; class Desulfovibrionia; order Desulfovibrionales; family Desulfovibrionaceae; genus Mailhella. Next base: position 2,614 of record CALUPQ010000092.1, read on the forward strand.
TCATAGAAAATGGATACTGCCTTCTTCCATCATGCTCCTGTTAATTCCGCCTCCGGCCTGAAAAATATTGCTGCTGACTTTAGAGTACAAATATTTCATGAAAATGGCAATACGATATGAATTATGACACGACTCTAACCGTCAAAAAGTTTTGTCAAGACATCATCATAGAGAAAAAAACAAACAACTTTCGAATAATAGACAGTTTTTCCCTTACTTATTGCAACTTGAAAAATAACAAACGATTGAGGCGTACTGTTTCGGAAAGTCATGTCAGTACGCTCAAGCCTCTCTCCATTTCAGGAGAAAAGACACACTCTCTTTATATATTCAAGATGTTACGATGACAAAGGAGCAGCATATTCCCCGGTTCTGCGAAAAAAGAAATTGTTTTCCCTGCCCTTTTCTTCGGACAAAAAACACAGAAGGCCTCCTTCCCATACGGAAAGGAGGCCTTTCATCTTCATGTACGGTCTGCGACCAATCGCATATGCCGTTGCCGCACGCTCTTTTCCGGCTCCATTTGCTGCCGGAAAAAACGCCCTACAGCACCTGGTTCAGGAACTGCTGGAGCCGCGGATGCTTGGGATGCTCAAAAATCTCCTGGGGAGTACCCGTCTCGAGAATCTGCCCCTTGTCCATGAACACCACCATATCGGCCACGGTACGGGCAAAGCCCATTTCATGCGTGACGCAAATCATGGTCATGCCGTCACGGGCGAGATTCACCATAACGTCCAGCACTTCACCCACCATTTCGGGGTCGAGCGCCGAAGTAGGCTCGTCGAAAAGCATGAGCTCCGGACGCATGGCCAGCGCTCTGGCGATGGCCACGCGCTGCTGCTGGCCACCGGAAAGCATGGCGGGATAGACATGCGCCTTATCGCTGATGCCGACCTTCTCCAGAAGTTCCAGCGCAAGGGCTTCCGCCTCCTTCCTGGGCATGCCGCGCAGCTTGCAGGGAGCCATGGTCAGGTTCTGCAGCACGGTCTTGTGCGGGAAGAGGTTGAACTGCTGAAACACCATTCCCAGATTCTGACGAATCTTGTTGATGTCGTTCTTCGGGTCGTTGACGTCAATGCCGTCCACGGCGATGAGTCCGCTGTTGATTTCCTCCAGTCTGTTGATGGAGCGCAGCAGCGTGGACTTGCCGGAACCGGACGGACCTATGATGACAACGCGCTGTCCCTGATGCACATGAAGGGATACATCCTGCAATGCAGGAAGTTCTCCGAAGAATTTCCACACATGTTCGATACGGATGATGGGTTCCGCGTTACTTGCGTTTGTCATAGTAGTTCAGCCTGGATTCCAGAATACTGACCGCCTTGGAAAGCAGCAGCGTGATGATGAGGTAAATCAGCGCAATGATGGTATAGGTTTCGAAGTACAGATAACTCTTCGCCGCAAAGCTCCGGCCGTACTGCATGAGGTCGGGCATGGCCATGACGGAAACCAGAGAGGTGTCCTTGAGCATGGCAATGCACTCGTTGCCCACGGGCGGCACGATGGTGCGCAGCGCCTGAGGCAGCACCACGAAAATCATGGTCTGAACCTTGTTGAAGCCCAGCGAGCGGGACGCTTCCGTCTGCCCCTTGGGTATGGCCATGATGCCGGCCCGGAACACTTCGCCCATGTACGCGCCGTAGCAGAAGCTGATGGCGATGACGGCGGAGGTCAGGCCGCTTACCTGGAGAAACTTGGCAAGCGCATAGTAGATGTAGAAAATCTGCACCAGCAGGGGAATGCCGCGTATCACCTCCACATAGGTAGAGGCGATGAGGTTGATGACCCTGTTGTGCGAAAGCCGCCCGAGCCCCGTAAGAAGACCGAGAGGAATGGCGCAGATGATGGAAAGAACAGTCACTTCAAAGGTGACGAGCAGACCTTCCGGAACAAAGCGGAGAATGTCGAGATACGGGTCCGGCCATACCGTGCACAGAACAGTCAGCACGGCTACGGCACCCACCAGGGAAAGGGACCACGCGTTGACCAGATTCCCCTTTTCGCTGTCCGGAAGCACAAGGCCTCCGGCGGGAACCTCTATCTTCCCTTCCGGCGCAATGCCGGCCGGAAGGGAATTTTCCTCATTATCGCGCATAGAGAAAACACCCTGACGTGAAAAGCACTATCGGAAAAAGTCCTATTCGCCCATCCACTTGCGGATGAGCTCAGCCTCGATGCCCTTGGCGCGCACGGCCTCGATGCCCTTGTTCAGGCGTTCCACGAGGTCCTTGCGGTTCTTCTGCACCACGAAGCCGAAGGATTCCGTGGCCTCGGTACGGAAAGCCACGCTCAGGTGGTCCGTAAAGCCTTCCTTCTGGTTGGCATAGTAAAGGGCCACGGGAGAGTCGCAGATGACGGCTTCGATGCGACCGTTGAGCAAATCCTGCATGGCAAGGCCCACGTCGTCGTATTCACGGATGGTCATGGGCACGCCGCTCTTCTGAGCCACGAACACGCCGGTCGTGCCAATCTGACCGCCAATCACGCGACCTTTCAGCGCTTCGAAACCGGAAGCGGAGTCGCCCTTTCTGACCACCACAATCTGCTGCACGTCATAATAGGGAACGGTGAAGGCAAAGGCGCGCTGACGTTCGGGAGTGATGGTCACGCCGGAGGCAATCACGTCATAGTTGCCTGCAGCGACACCGGCAAAGATGCCGTCCCACGCGGTCATGATGACTTCGGCTTCCATTCCCGCTTCTGCGGCCACAGCCTTTATCATATCGATATCGTAACCGATAATCTGCTTGTTATCGTCAAGAAATTCCATCGGCGGCCACGTGGGGTTGGTGGCAACGACGATTTTCTCCGCCGCCATGGCGGAAGAGCACAAAACCGTGGAGAGAAGAAAAGCGGCGCACAGAAAACGGCGAAGCATGGAAACTCCTTACGGGACAAAGGGTGCAACAAAAAAAGGCCGACGAAACACAGCCTGCCCAATCTTCTTTGCCGGCCGTTCACCCGGGAAGAGCACGTGGCACAGCAATCCATCGCATAGTACTCCGTACTATGGATGATAAAAAGCCGCCGTGTCAAGACAAACCCGCAGGACGCAGCCTTTTGGGAAAGTCCGGGAAGCCCTTTTCCGCCGGAAGGGGCAGGCTTCGGCATTCCGGTCTGCTCCCAGTCAGTCTTTTCCCGCTCCTCTCTCCATGCAAAAAGGCCGCCCCATGAGGGCGGCCTTTCGCAGGCGCTCAGAGGAGCTCCGACATGAATGCGTTTACTGCTCCAGCCCCATTTTGCGGGCGATGCTCTGCGCGGCACGACGACCGGCGCCCATGGCAAGAATGACGGTGGCCGCGCCGGTCACGATGTCGCCGCCGGCATAGACATTGGGAATGGAGGTCTCACCGTTTTCATCCACGGCGATGTAACCTTTTTCCGTAAGCTTCAGGCCGGGCGTGCAGTCCAGCATGAGGGGGTTGGAACGCGTGCCGAGAGCCACGATGGCAAGGTCGGTTTCCTGCACGAAGTTCTGCCCTTCCACAGGGCGCGGACGACGACGACCCGAAGCATCAGGTTCGCCGAGTTCCATGCGCTGAAGTTCCACGCCGGTAAGATGATTCTCCTCGTCGTACAGGAAGCGCACGGGAGCGGACAGCTCCAGAAGCTTCACGCCCTCTTCCAGCGCGTGCTCGATTTCCTCACCGCGGGCGGGCATTTCCGCACGGGTGCGGCGATAGACGATATGCACGCTTTCCGCACCGAGACGCAGGGCGGTACGCGCGGCGTCCATGGCCACGTTGCCCGCACCGAACACGGTGACGTGCCTGCCGGGAGCCACAGGCGTGTCGTAGTCAGGGAAGGAATGGGCGCGGCCCAGATTGACGCGGGTAAGATACTCGTTGGCGGAGAACACGCCGATACAGTTCTCGCCGGGCACTCCGAGGAAATGGGGCAGACCGGCGCCCACGCCGATGAACACGGCGTCGTAGCCTTCTTTCAGCAGGCTGTCCACCGTCACGGTACGTCCGCCGACATGATTCAGACGGATGTCCACCCCCATGGAGCGCAGGCCGTCAAGTTCATGCGCCACCACGTCCTTGGGCAGACGGAAGGCGGGAATGCCGTAAATGAGCACGCCGCCGGCCTCGTGCAGCCCTTCGAACATGGTCACGTCCACGCCCAGACGGGCCAGATAGCCGGCACACGTCACGGAGGAAGGACCGGAACCGATACAGGCCACGCGACGCCCGGTCTTTTTAATCTCCGGCATCTTTTCGGCAGAGGCATGGTCGGCCACGTACCGCTCCAGACGGCCGATGGCCACGGGCTGTCCCTTCTTGCCAAGAATGCAGCGACCTTCGCACTGCTTTTCCTGCGGGCACACGCGGCCGCAGACGGCAGGCAGGCTGCTCGATGCATGGATGATGCGGCTGGCCTCGTCGATGTCGCCCTTCACCACTTCGGCAATGAAATCGGGAATGGCGATGTCCACGGGGCAGCCGGTACGGCAAAGAGGCTTCTTGCACTGCAGGCAGCGGGTGGCTTCTTCACGGGCCATTTCGGCGGTGTAGCCGAGCGCCACTTCGTTGAAGTTCCTGATGCGTTCCTCAGGAGCCTGGCAGGGCATATCATGACGGGGAATCTTCGCCCCGCGGGTGACTTCCTGACTCATGACTATGCCTCCTTCCTTTCAAAGCAGTTGCAACGGTGATGTTCACGGGCCTGGGCTTCCTGCGTGCGGAACGAGCCGAGACGGCTGCGAAGTTCCGCAAAATCCACCTGATGTCCGTCAAACTCGGGACCGTCCACACAGGTGAACTTCATCTGTCCGCCCACGGTCACGCGGCACGCGCCGCACATGCCGAGCCCGTCCACCATGAGGGAGTTGAGGCTCACGGTCGTAGGCACATTGTAGCCGCGCGTCAGGTCGGCCACGGCCTGCATCATGGGCACGGGCCCCACGGCCACCACTTCGGCGATGTTGCCGCCTTCGCTGTCGAGGCGGTCGCGGACGAGGTCGGTCACGATGCCCTGTCTGCCCGCTGAGCCGTCATCGGTGGAAACAAGCACTTCGTCGCAGAACAGGGAAAGCTCCTTCTCGAAGAGCAGCAAATCCTTATTACGTGCGCCGATGCAGGCTATGACGTAGTTGCCCGCCTCATGATGGCCCTTGGCGATGTGATGCATGGCGGCAACGCCCGTGCCGCCGCCCACACAGATGACCTTCTTCGGGGCCGCAAACGTTTCAATGCAGGTGGCGCGTCCCAGAGGCCCGCACACGTCGAGAATTTCCTGTCCCTCTTCCAGTTCCTCAAGCATCTGCGTGGAACGCCCGAGAACCAGATAGACGATGGTGATGGTGCCGTGTTCCTTGTCCGTATCGGCAATGGTGAGCGGGAAGCGCTCGCCTCTTTCGTCCACACGCAGGATGACGAAATGCCCGGGACGGGCCGTGGCGGCAATCTGCGGAGCGTCCAGAACCAGTTTGCTGGTCCTGCCGGGAATCAGTTTTTCCTTATGAAGAATTTTCGTGGGCATAAAACCTCCTGCACCCTAGCCCTTATCAAAAACCGGCCCGCAGGAAAAAGCGGAAACCGGTACCGCAGATACGGCATGGCAGCCGCCGGGGCAGAATAACGCCCGAAGAACGTGCCATCCGAAAGCTGTAAGGGTAATCGTATTGTACGCCAGACTTCGGAGCCTGTTTCTCTTTATCCATAGAAACAAAACGACGGCGCGTCAATCAGTCGCCCCGCAAAGACAGGGCTTACGCCGGTTTTCACAGGCGATGTACATGAACCGGCCCAGGTTCAGACTCTTTTTCCGGCCACGGGAGCTCCGTGTCCAGCATGAAGATGAGGCCGCCCCACAAGAGGATGGAACACCCTGTCCTTCGCATCGTATTCCAGAAGCTCGCCGCTCTGCAAATCGAAATACCATCCGTGCAGACAAAGCCTGCCTTCATCCACGGCTTCCTTCACCCAGGGAAAGGTAAGCAGGTTGTCCAGCGACAGACGAACATTCCACAGCTCGCAGGCCCGGGCTCTCTCCGCCCTGTCGGCTCCGGGCATGGCGGCGTCCACCTTCTCAAGGGCATGGCGGGCCACGTCCACCCAGGGCCCTATGAACTCGTCGCCCGAATCATCCTCTCCGGATACAAGAGCCTGTATGCCGCCGCAGCAGGCATGCCCCATGATAATGACATCCTGCACCTTCAAGTGCTTGATGGCGTATTCCAGGGCGGCGCTCACGCCGTGCCTTCCGCCGTCCGGAGCGTAGGGAGGAACAAGATTGGCCACGTTGCGCACCACAAAGAGGTCGCCGGGGCGGCAGTCCGTAAGAAGCACGGGGTCCACGCGGGAATCGCAGCAGGCGATGACGAGCGCCAGGGGAGTCTGCCCGTCCCTGAGCTTCTGAAAAAGCGGCTCCTCCGGATGATACCAGCGGTGCTGAAAGCGACGGAAACCGGAAGCCAGACGAAACACCAGCGGATGCTGGCGGCCGATACGACGAGTACGAACAATATGAAAGGACATAGAACCTCGAAAAACGGAAAATCAAAAGCGGCGCAAGTGTAGCTCCGGGCCTCTTCACAGGCAAGCTCTCCTGCCGCCGTGGAAAACGCCGTTTCTTCACCGGCGTCCGAGTATCACACATCGGCGCTTGACAGGGGAAACAACTTCGATTATTCAGTTGGGGACGCAAAGGGGAGTAACTGGGACCATGAGTCCTGGGCAATGTCAACAGCATGAAGCCTTCCGCTTCTGGCATTGCCGTCAGCCCGACTGATGAGTGAGACCTTGCGGCAATGAAATATTGCCGGAAGGTCTTTTTGTTTTCTTCCGGCAGAAAGGAAAATCTCTGGAGGATTACATGTTCGGACACTCTCTCATGGAAGTGGGCGTCTTCTCCGTCATCATCATCGCCTGCATGTGGCTTGACCTTCGTTCCCATAGCGACGACAAGCCCGTCAGCGCCCGCAACGCAGCCATCTGGTCCGCGGTCTGGATTTCCCTCGCCTTCGCCTTCGCCGGCTACATCGGCTGGAACGAAGGCACCTCGCAGATGCAGCTGTTCATCGCCGGCTATCTGCTTGAAGAATCCCTGTCCATCGACAACCTCTTCGTCATGATGGCCATCTTCACGTCCGTCGGCATCAAGGACGCCTATCAGCACCGCGTACTGTTCTACGGCATCCTGGGCGCCGTCATCATGCGTCTGCTCTTCGTGGCCGCGGGCAGCTCTCTCATCAAGATGTTCGGTCCCTACGCCCTCGCCGGCTTCGGCGTGTTCGTTCTCTGGACCGCCTGGAAAATGTTCCAGAGCCTCGGCAAGGAAACCGAAGAGGACATCGACTACTCCCAGCACTGGGCCGTACGCTGGACGCAGAAGTTCATTCCCGTCCATCCCCACCTGCACGGCCACGACTTCTTCGTGCGCACCGATGAAAACGGCCACGCCGTGGAAGCTCCCAAAAAGCACGTGGAAGGCGGCACCATCACTCTGGCGGAAAAGCCCGTAGGCAAGATTGTGTGGCGTGCCACCCCGCTGTTCCTCTGCCTCGTCGTCATCGAAATTTCCGACATCATGTTCGCCTTCGACTCCGTGCCCGCGGTGCTCGCCATCACGCCCGACCCCTTCATCGTCTATACCAGCAACATCTTCGCCATCCTCGGCCTGCGGTCCATGTTCTTCCTGCTTGCCGCCGCGAAGCGTTACCTGCGTCACCTGGAAAAGTCCGTCATCGCCATCCTCGCCTTCATCGGCGTAAAGATGCTGCTCGATGTCTGCGGCGTCATCCACCTGCCCGCCATGGTTTCCCTGAGCGTGGTTGTCGGCTTCCTTGCCCTCGGCATTCTCGCCTCCTTCCTGCCGGAAAAGAAAGCCTAACGCCGTCTGACAGCATAATTTCAAAGGGCTGGGCCTTCGGGCCCCGCCCTTTTTGTTGCTCTAAGGAAGGGGGGCGGTCCGGGGTATGCAAGCCTCTGGAACGACGCTGAACAATCTTACCTCCTGCTTTTTGGCAGACGAAATATTCTCCCATCCACTCCACTTTCTGCGAGGATGCTCTCCCGTCTGTTTACCTCTTCAGGTTCTCAAGCCGACTGAAGAATCTCTCTTCCCTCTTCCTCCGCCAGTCAGGAAAAAGGCCAATATAAAACAAACTCCGTACTTTTGACGGCCGGCAGAATCGAACGACGTGAATACGCAGCCGACTTTCGGCACGCCAGCTTCCCGCTCCGACGCCTTACGCCGCTCCAGCGCAAAAACATCTCCTCCGGGCAATCCGTCCGTTTTTTAAAAGGCAGTCACCTGACCTCGTTATGGACAAACAGAATTCTCCTTCCCCGGAAAACGACCTCACGAAACGGCATCGGGCCAAACGAAAACAGACGCTGAAAAGGACCCATTAAGTCAGGACCACCCGTAAAACGGGTGGCTTGTTCAGCCCTGTAAGGGCTTGTTACTTACTCGCGCCTTAAGGGCGCCGGCTTGAACTTCTCAGGTCGACGCCCCGTTCTTTTTCAGCGGTTCAAGC
>CALUPQ010000093.1 GCA_944322695.1 uncultured Mailhella sp.
TCAACGCTATTTCATCCGTCCGGCGGCCCCGTCCAGTGCGGCGCGCATGACCATGAAAAAACGCCCTCTGCGCGAACGGAATGTACGCCAGGAAAAAGGCAGCGCCAGCAGCATGAACGGCAACGCAAAAGGATGGGCAAGGCGCAGCAGGTAAAAGCGGGCGCGGATGAAATTCATATCGTCCTTGGGAGCGAGCTCCGGGTCGTCGGTAATGCGCAGAAACGGCGTCAGCCCTGCCGTCGAGCAGTCCATGCGGCGTACTATGGCGCCGGGCGCCCAGTTCAGGGCGTAACCTGCCTTCCTGGCACGCAGACCGTATTCCACGTCCTCGTAAAACCCCAGGAATCGCTCATCAAAAAGCCCTATGTCCTCGGCCATGGCCCTGGTAATAAGGCAGGAAGCGTCGGAAACGTAGTCCAGTCTGGTGGCCACGTCCTTTCTATCGGAAAGCCCATGACGTTCCAGCCCCTTGTCCAGCGGAATCTGGTCTCCGGTCCAGCGGCTCCAGCGCCCGCCTGCCGCACATTCCAGCACGTCGGAGTCCTTCACCAGCTGCGTGGAGCCCACCATGCCTATGGGACTGCTGAGGTCCTCGTCGTCCAAATGATGCAGAAGGGCCGCAAGAGCAAAGGATTCCGGGCGCGCGTCGTTTCTCAGCAGCCAGAAGGCATGACATTCCCGGTCATAAAGCAGGAAGCGCATGCCCGCATTCATGGCTCCGCCTATGCTTTCCGGCTCCTCGCGGCGCAAAAGCACCAGCGGTGCGGGAGAGGAATCGGAACCATACACCTCTACGGGAGCAGGCAGTCCGTTTTTTTCGGCAAGAGCACTCCACCCCTCCAGAATGCGGTCGGCGACCTCATTCTCAGAGCCGTTGTCGCATACCACTATGCGACGAGGCAACCCGCTCTGCTTATGCACGCACTCAAGGCAGGCAAGGGTGTTTTTCCAGTCATTATAGGTCAATATGATGACACCGACTTCCGTGTGCTCCATGTTGCTCTCCTTCCGGGACGGATGCGGCATTGTTTCCGCAAGATATAAATATGGCCTGCCGCCGCATTCCGTCAAGGTCGGAACGTTCCAGACGCAGAACGGCCGAAGTACCGTCAGCCCATCCCTCCCCTGCAGAAGAGCCCCTGGCAAAGGACCATCCGCTGCCGCATCGGACATTCCCGTATCCGACATCCCTCCGCCTGCCAGCTCCCATCCCGTACAAAACCAAGTCCATGCTGCACCGCCAAACAAACGCCGGGAGCTGCCCCTGCCATGAAGAAATCCCCTCTCCGGCAAACATCACACCGAAGCCTCCAGCCTTTCTTCTGCATGGCACAGGCTGCCGTGCCACGCTGGAAATGCTCTCATTCAGTATGCCGGTTCTCTTTTTTGATGACTGAAACCGGCCGGTGCCCTTCTCTCTCAACCAGTGAGAAAACGCCCGCTTCTCGTTTTCTCTTGCCCCACGCTATTTCCATCCTTTTCTTACTCAACAGTAGCGAGGCAACGCGTCAGGGCAAAAAATACCCTCATCCCCGCCTGCTCCGCCATGGGTTCTTTGCGGGAACTTGTTGTCCGTCGGCATACCCTGTGCACAGACGCCATGGAACAGAGGTTATTTTCTCTTTCATGGGCCTCACGCCAAAAATTGTCCGAAACGACCGTCACTCATTCAGGATGACCGGGAGTTCAAAGAATTCCAGGCGGAGTAAAACGGCTTCTGCCATGCTTCGCCGCTCCCCCTCCCAGCGTCGCACACCGTCACAAAGCCGTTTTCGATGAATTTCACCTCTCGAAATGCCGAATGACAAAAATTAAAAATCCCCCGCTGCCGGAAAACAGCGGGGGAAGGAGAGACGCGCGCCTATGACGCGCTCATGGCCGAAACACCTTTACAGCATGTGGGCCCGCAAGTCCGCAGCGTCGCGGGGCGAAAGCATGACGGGGGCGATGTCGAACACCGTTCTTGCACCGCATTCACCCTTCTGAGCCAGCCGGTAGGCGGCACGGGCATAGGCCGCCAGCACGCTGGCGGTAAACTCGGGGTTGGAGCCCAGCTTCAGAGAATACTCAATGACGTGGCTGGTTTCACCATGCAGACCGGTATTTCCTGTACGGATGACGAAACCACCGTGAGGAATCCCCTTATGGTCACGGTCCAGTTCTTCCTGGCTGATGAAGGTCACCGTGGTATCATACTCGTCGAAATAGTTGGGCATGGTCTTGATTTCGTGCTCAATGGCAGCTTTGTCCGCACCTTCGGCGGCCACCACGAAGCATTCGCGGGTATGCTTCTGACGGGTGGTGAGCTCGGGATTGCGGCCGCTGCGCACGGCTTCCATGGCTTCGGGAACGGGCACGGTGTACTGGCGCGCGTCCAGAACGCCCTTCACGCGACGGATGGCGTCGGAATGGCCCTGGCTGACACCGCGCCCCCAGAAGGTATAGTCGTGCCCGTCGGGCAGAATGCAGTTGGCGTACAGGCGGCTCAGGGAGAACATGCCGGGGTCCCAGCCCACGGAAATGATGCCGACCGTACCGGCCTTGCGGGCCGATTCATCCACATGGGCAAAGTGGGCGGGAATGTTGGCGTGCGTATCAAAGCTGTCCACAACGTTGAACATGGCAGCAAGCGCAGGCGTCTGTTCGGGCAGGTCGGTGGCACTGCCGCCGCAGAGAATCATGACGTCGATGCGTCCCTTCCACTGTTCCACTTCGGCCAGAGGACAAACGGGTACGCCCTCGGTAAGAATCTTGACGGTAGAAGGGTCGCGGCGGGAAAACACCGCCACCAGTTCCTGGTCGGGGTTGGCAGCAACGGCCAGCTCGACGCCACGGCCAAGATTGCCGTAGCCCACAATACCGATTCTGATATTGGACATAAGCATAAACTCCAGCATGAAGATGTCGTTGATTTTTCTGAAAGATAAAAAAATGCACCGGAAAGTCAAGAAAAATGACATTTTTGAAAAGTCACAGCATATGGTGATATTTTTTTGTTACAACTATTACATATTTGTAAAAATATGCCAATTCCATATTTATAATATCTACATCAGGTCTTTACTCAGTAAAATATTTTTTCGTAATATTCCTTTATCGTTTTCCACTATTTTGGGCATATCATAATTAATAGAACTTGATATAAAAAATATATAACAAATATTTAAATCATATATAATATATTAATTATAAAAATAACAAAATTACAAAAAACAACTTTTTCATTTGAAGAATTTAAGGATTTAATTTTTAATACATTTTTCAGAAAAAACGGCTCTTCAAACCACGGAACGACTCTTTTTCGTTTCATTTCGGCCTGTTCCGGAACCTGTCCTGTCATGTTCTCTCATCGGGGGCTCATCCCCCGGCAAGCCTGTCTTCGAAAACTTCATGCTTCATTCTTACCGATACCGCTCGCCTGTCGGCCCTCTTACCCTGGTCAGTACGCAAACGCACATCATAGGTCTCTGGTTCGACGGTCAGAAATATTTTCAAAGTACGCTCACGGAAAAACCTCAGCCGTGCGGCTCGCTGCCCGTTCTTCTACAGGCAGCTCTATGGCTGGACCGCTATTTTTCCGGCGAACGCCCTTCTCCTTCCGAACTCCCCCTCGCTCCGGCAGGAAGTGCGTTCCGGCAGTTCATCTGGCGGGAACTTTGCCTCATTCCCTACGGAAAGGTCGTCACCTATGGTCACCTGGCCGAACTTGCCGCCCAGGCCTTTCACAAAAAAAGCATGTCCGCGCAGGCTGTGGGCGGAGCCGTAGGGCATAACCCCATTTCCATCAT
>CALUPQ010000094.1 GCA_944322695.1 uncultured Mailhella sp.
ACTGCGAAACGCCTTCGGGCACGCTGAACCCGCTTGAGGAGCTCGGCGCGCTGAAAAAGGATTTGGGCGTTCCCTTCCTTGTGGTGGACGCGGTGGCGAGCGCTGGCGGCGCTCCCGTGCATGCCGACGCATGGCATGCCGACTGCGTGCTCGGCGGTTCGCAGAAGTGCCTTTCCTGCCCGCCGGACATGAGCTTCATGAGCGTAAGCGAAGCTGCCTGGGAGCGCATTCGTGAAGTGGGCTATGCCGGTTACGACGCCATCAAGCCCTTCGACCACGCCATCGAAGACCCCATGCGCTTCCCCTACACGCCGAACTGGTGGGGCGTGGCCGCGCTTGCCGCCTCGCTCGACGCGCTGGAAAAGGAAGGGCTTGAAAACGTGTTCGCACGTCACGAAGCCGTGGCCCGCATGTGCCGCGAAGGCGTCAGGGAGCTCGGCCTTGCCCTGTGGCCCGTGGAAGGCGCGGTGAACTCCCCCACGGTCACGGCCATCCGCGTTCCCGAAGGCCGCGAATGGAGCGAATGGCGCAAGGCCCTTGCCGACAGGGGCCTGTATGTGGGCGGCAGCCTCGGCCCGCTGGCGGGCAAGGTGTTCCGCATGGGTCACATGGGCACGCAGGCCAATGCGGAAGCCATGCGCTCGGCCCTTGCCGTCATGAAGGACATCCTTTCCAGATAACATCGACTCCGCACACGCCTGCGGACTTCATCCGCAAAGGCGACCGGACAGCCGTCCGCAAGAGAGACGGCGCATCCGAAAAAAACGTTCAAAGAAAACCGCTCCGAAGGAAAAAGTCATGAGTTACACCAAGGAAGACGTCCGCCGCTACCACGGCACGCCCCGTCCCGGCAAGATTGAAGTCATGCCCAGCAAGAAGGCCGCCACGCAGGACGACCTCACCCTCGCCTACAGCCCCGGCGTGGCCGAAGCCTGCCGCGACATCATGGCCGACGAGGCCATGGCCGCGAAGCTCACCGCGCGCAGCAATCTGGTGGCCGTCATCACCAACGGCACCGCGGTGCTCGGTCTCGGCAACATCGGCCCTCTGGCGGGCAAGCCCGTCATGGAAGGCAAGAGCATGCTCTTCAAGATGTTCGCCGACGTGGACGCCTTCGACATCGAGCTCGACTGTTCCGACCCCGACCGCCTCATCGACATCGTGAAGGCGCTCGAGCCCACCTTCGGCGGCATCAACCTTGAGGACATCCGCGGCCCGGAATGCTTCTACATCGAGGAAGAGCTCAAGAAGGCCATGAACATTCCCGTGTTCCATGACGACCAGCACGGCACTGCCGTGATTACCGGCGCGGCGCTCATCAACGCCTCGCGCATCACGGGCCGCGCCATTGCGGACATGAAGGTCGTGGTCATGGGCGCGGGCGCCGCGGGCATGGCCTGCGCCCGCTTCTACGCCTCCATGGGCGTGAAGAAGGAAAACATCTCCATGTTCGACATCAAGGGCCTCATCCATGCCGGACGCACCGACCTTTCCGACGTGCAGATGACCTTCGCCCAGAATCCCCCGGCGGAAGGCGCGAGCATCGACGACACGCTCTACGCCGCCATGGAAGGGGCCAACCTCTTCCTCGGCCTTTCCGGTCCGGGCACGCTCAAGCCCGACATGCTGAAGGGCATGGCCGAAAGCCCGGTCATCTTCGCCTGCGCCAACCCCGTGCCGGAAATCGGCTACGACGAGGCCAAGGCCGTGCGTCCCGACGCCATCATGGGCACGGGCCGCTCGGACTACCCCAACCAGGTGAACAACGTCTCCGGCTTCCCCTTCATCTTCCGCGGCGCGCTTGACGTGCGCGCAAGCAAAATCAACGAAGAGATGAAAATCGCCGCGGCGCAGGCCCTGGCCGACCTCGCCCTTGAAGCCGTGCCCGAGGAAGTGAGCGCCGCCTACCACGGCCGCGACTTCACCTTCGGCCCGGACTACGTCATTCCCATGCCCCTCGACCCGCGCATCATCGAATGGGTGGCCCCCGCCGTGGCCAAGGCCGCCATCGACAGCGGCGTGGCCCGCGGCGGCATGGACGACATCGGCGGCAGCGTGGAAGCCTACCGCAGCATCCTGCGCGAGCGCATGGCCCGCGCCAAGGCCCGCATGAGCGCCCACTGCAGAAGCTACGAATAGGAAAACGGCCGGGGTTCTTCCCCGGCCTTTCCTTACCGCGCGACAAACACGCCGAAAAACGCCCGCAGCAGAGGGAAGTCCGGGCCGTCGGACTCGTCCGGATGAGCCGCACGAGTGCCGAAGCTTCCTTCAAAGAAACGCCGACCTGTCGCCCGTGCCTTCTCCGGGACGCCCCCGCCGGAAGCCCCTGCTCCGCGTCTGTCCCGGCGGCCCCGGGCTACAACATTCCATGAAAAGCCGGACGCGCCCTGCCCGACAGCGCCGCAGAAAAACACCTTTTCCCGAACCGCGCCAAAACTCGGCCGGCTTTCGGGCTCCGCCACACTCCGCTGTGAAGAAGCCTCCGTGAAGGCTCCCCTTCCGGCCGGGCTCACGAACATGGGGGCACGCCTGCCCATCTCCCCAGATACATGAGGACACGCCATGGACATCCGTCTCATCTCCCACGACAAGAAGCGCTTTCTTCCCCTGCTGCTCGAAGCGGACGAACAGGAGAGCATGATTGACCGCTACCTTTCCCGCGGCGAGCTTTTCGTGCTGTTCGACGAAAAGGAGAATCCCCAGGCCGTGGCCGTGGTCACGAAGGAAGGCGAAGGCGTGTATGAGCTCAAAAACCTTGCCGTGGCCGCCCCCTTCCGGCGTCGGGGCCTCGGCAGGCTCATGGTCCGTTTCCTCATCGGGCGCTTCCGGGGCGGCGGCGTCATGCTCGTGGGCACGGGCGACAGCCCCGCGACGCTGGACTTCTACAAAGCCTGCGGCTTTCGCTTCTCCCACGTGGAAAAGGACTTCTTCGTGAAGAACTACGACCGCCCCATTTTCGAAAGCGGCAGAATGCTCAGGGACATGATATACCTCCGGCAGGAACTTCCGGCCTGAAAACGCGCCCCTCCCCGTTTTCCTGCTTCGCAACGGCCTGGCGGCGGCCTTTTGCGGACGGTTGCCGCCCCGCGCGAGCTTCGAGCCCCGGGACCGGAGCGACGCGCGAAGAGAGATAGGCCACAAAAGCTTCTCCGGGTTTCGCTTCAAAAACCGAAGCGACGCGCGCAAAGCCAGAACCGGGAAGGCTCCCCCCAGCGCACGCTGAGCCCGTACCCCGACCTTATCCATACCCTGGGCCCCCTTTCAGCAAAGCCTGCGAACACGAAACCCGCGCGCTTTTCCCGCATCTTCTGCTCTTTCGGACGACGCCCAAAGTTTCCCTGCCCACCTGCCTTTGCGCAGAAAACGTCACTCTTCCAGCTTTTTCACGGTTTCCCAGGAAAGATTGAAGGAGCGCAGATACTTGTTGAGACGCGCCGTATCGTCCGCGCTGCTTTTTCTGAGGCGGGAGCTGGCGAAAAGCACACGCCCCGCTTCGGAACGGCGTTCGCAGGCAAGGCAGACTTCCAGCACCTTTTCCAGCTGCACCTTTTCAAACAGGTCGAGCTCCCGGCCGATGAGCGTCGCGGCGCGGGCGATGAGCGGAAACTCTATGCCTTCCAGATTTTCCGTCCTTTTTCTCCAGAGGCTGCGCAGATAGGAAATTTCCTTTTCCACCGTCTCCATCGTGATGATGCCCTGAAAGGCGTAGGTGTGCATGCGCTCCATGCTGCTTGAGAGCGTGCGGAAGTTCCCGGGCCACAGGGCTTCGGGCGAACGGGCAAAGGCGAGGTAGGCCTCGCGCGCCTCAGGCATGAAGTCCGCAAAGACGCCACTCTGCGCCGACAGCCTTTTGAGCTCGTAGTCGATGTTCGGCTCTATGTCTTCCGGCCTCTCGCGCAGGCTCGGAAGCGTGAAGAACCACAGATTGATGCGGGCCAGCAAATCCATGCGGAAGCGTCCCGCCCGCGCCGCGGCGAAAAGGTCGCTGTTGGTGGCGGTGATGAGCTGGAAGTTGCTGAACACCGGCTTGTCGGAGCCGAAGGGAAAGAAACGCCGCTCCTCTATGGCCTTCAGAAGCAGGGCCTGTATGTCCGGACTGAGTTCCCCCACCTCGTCCAGAAAAAGCACCCCTTCATGAGCCGTGGCGAGCATGCCCTTTCTTTCCGAAGAAGCGCCGGTAAAGGCTCCGCGCACGTGCCCGAACAGGGCCGAAAGCGCGGAATCCCCGCGGAAGGAGGCGCAGTTCACCTCGACAAGCGGCCCGGACACGGTGCCGGCCTGACGGCGAATCTCGTAAATGCGGCGCGCCATCTGCGTCTTGCCCGTACCCGTGGCCCCGCAGAGCAGGATGGGCGCGGTGGACTGGCTCGCCACGTGCTCTATGTCCCGCACGAGCTGATTGAACACGGCGCTTTTCGTGTGGATGCCGCCGCGTATGATGTTCTGCTGCTCCAGCCTGCGCTGCTCCAGGTCGCCGATTTTGGAAATCCAGTTGCCGATGGCGTTGTCGTACAAAACCACGGTGGAATGAACGCGGCCGAACCTGTCCTTGGAACTTCGCAGCTGTATGATGCGGCAGCGTATGCGCTTGATGTTCACCAGCATCATAATCATGAAGGAATGGGCGAACATGTTGCCCGGCCCGAAATGGAGATAATAGTCCTCCTCGTCGTCGCGGAAGGGAAAGGCGCTGAAGAACTCGTTGAAGAACAGGTAGATTTCCGCAAAGGCCTGCGGCGAAAAATTGTTGCTGGTGTCGATGACCACGGGAACGATTTCCGCATGAGGCGCCACTTCCTCAAGGTCGCGGCGCAGAGGAGCCAGACTGTCCTTCAACGACGGCGGAACGAAATAGTACAGCTTGTGGGTGAAGAACTTTTTGACCCGCATGAGCTCCACCAGAGGGCGCCACTGCTTCCACCTCGAATCGGCCTCGGAAATGTCGTGGTCGATGGAAATGGTGCTGAACACCACGTTCTTCTTCATCCGTCTTCTCCCCCTTTTTCTCTCCGTCCGCCGAAGGGAATGTTTCACAAGCACCGCGCGTCTTCCGTCATGACACTTCGTTCACATTTCACAATGCAGGCTCTTAATACCAGAATATTTTCTGATTATCAAACACTTCTCTGATTTGTGAAGGATTTTCACCGGGCATATTCTATAACTTGTTACTTTACATAAAGATTATTTTATCCCAATCTGGCACGCTTCTTGCTCCTTTTTTGTCATGCACAACGCATCAGCCACCAAGGAGCACATATGAAATCCATTAAAAAAGATTGGGGCACACTGTATGAGACCGACGTTCTCATCCTCGGCACCGGCGCCTCTGGCATAGGCGCGGCCCTGAACGCCGCGGGCAAAGGCGTGGACATTCTCATGGTCGGCAAGGGCACGCTCGAAAGCTCCGGCTCTCTGGGCGGAGGCAACGACCACTTCATGGCCGTTCTGGACACGGACGAGCCCTACGACAACAAGGAAAGTTTCGTCGCCTTCTACATGAAGTCCGCCTACGGCTACCGCGAAAAGCAGATTGAGCAGTGGCACGCGGCCCTGAAGCCCTGCGTGAAAATCCTTGAAGAATGCGGCGTGGAATTCCTGCGCCGGGAAGACGGTTTCTACTTCCGCTCCGTGGGCTTCGGTCAGCCGGGCGCGTGGTGGCTGCACATTCCCAACGGCAGAAGAATCAAGCGCGGCCTTGCCAAGCGCGTCCGCTCCCTGGGCGTGAACGTTCTCGACAACTTCCAGATTACCCGCCTGTTCAAGAAGGACGGGAAAATCGCGGGCTGCATGGGCTTCGACGTGCTCACCGGCGAAGTGTCCGCCATCCGCTGCCGCACGGCCGTGAACTGCCTCGGCTGGCACGCCCAGCGCTGCACCAACAACTCCTCCCACAACCCCTACAACTGCTGGTTCACGCCCTTCACCACGGGCAGCTACTTCACCCTCGCCTACGACATCGGCGTGCCCATCGTGAACGCCGACATCTCCTGCCGCGGCACCATCCTGCCCAAGGGCTGGGGCGCGCCGGGCATGAACGGCATCAACAACATGGGCGGCCACGAGCTCAACGCCCTCGGCGAACGCTTCATGTTCAAGTACGACCCCATGGGCGAAAACGGCATACGCCGCAACCAGATGATGGGCACCAACCAGCAGCAGGTGGAAGGCTACGGCCCGCCCTTCTACATGGACATGCGTCATCTGAACGAAAAGGACGTGCATCATCTGCAGTATGTGCTCATGCCCGCGGACAAGGC
>CALUPQ010000095.1 GCA_944322695.1 uncultured Mailhella sp.
CAGATGTTCGCCATGGGCCTGAACTTCGACCACGTGGTGGTTCCCAGCGGCAGCGCCGGCACCCATGCCGGCATGATTGCCGGTTTCTACGGCAACAGCATGGACATCCCCATGTCCGGCATCGACGTGAGCCGCCCCGGCGACGTGCAGCAGGGCATCGTGCACAAGCTGGCCCAGGAGACCCTGGACCTCATCGGCGCCGGCGTCACGCTTCCCAAGGAAAAGGTCGTCTGCTTCGGCGACTATTATCAGCCCGGCTACTCCATCCCCAACGACGGCATGGTGGCAGCCGTGAAGTTGCTCGCCCAGACCGAAGCCATCCTCCTCGACCCCGTGTACAGCGGCAAGGCCATGGCCGGCATGATTGACCTCATCCGCAAGGATTACTTCCCCAAGGGCGCCAACGTGCTCTTCCTGCACACCGGCGGTTCTCCGGCCCTGTACGCCTACCTGCCCACCTTCCGCTAACAGAAAGTAGTCCCCGATATCTCTTCTCCCGACCTCCCTTTTCGAAAGGCGTCACGCCCTTCGGAAAGGGGGGGTCCCGTTTAAACGCCGACGCAAGGGCTCCATGTCCCTGCCGGGGCAGGACGGGACGGCGTCCGGCGGGGTAAGAATCCCTTCCCGGCGTCCGGCAAACATCCCCTTCTTTTCACGGCCTCTCCACAAAAAAACGGACACGAAGCTCTTCCGAAACGGCTCCGGCGCTGTCAAAGTCCGGAAAACGACCCGCATTTTCAACCCTGTTCCCCGGCACCCGGAAAAGCCTGCCTGATACGCGCGGAAACGGCCGTGCAACGGCAGCGGAAGTGCGCCTCTTCCCACGCGCCTCACCTCCCGCTCCGTTTTCTGCCCTGCCGAAAAAACATGTCGGAGCAGTCCTCTCCCCGCTCCGGCATGTCGTCATGCCTGCCTTCGGCAGAACGCGTCCGGGCCCTCTACAGGCCTCCCGGCTTTCTCCAGAGCGAAGGGTGAAGCAGAATGAGAAGCGCGTAAAATTCCAGACGTCCCGCAAGCATGCAGAAGGAAAGAAGCATCTTGGCCGACTGGGGCATCCAGCCGAAGTTGTCCACGGCTCCCACGCGGCCGAAACCGGGCCCGGCATTGGACAGACAGGTCAGCACGGCGGAAAAGCTCGTCAGAAAGTCGATGTCCCAGCAAAGCAGCAGGCCCGTACTCAGAAACAGCATGAGCATGTAGGTGATGAAGAAGACACAGCTGCCGGAGATAATTTTTTCCGAAAGAGGCCTGTCCTGAAACTTGATGGCGTACACGCCCCTGGGATGCAGCATGGAGAAGAACTCCCGGCGCAGGACTTTTCCCAGCACCATGATGCGCATGATTTTGAATCCGCCGGCGGTGGAGCCCACGCACCCGCCGACAAAGATGGCAAACAGCAGCACAGGCATGGTGCCGAGCGGCCACAGGCTGTAGTTTTCACTGACGAAACCGGTAGTTGTGATGAGCGAGACGATTTGGAACATCGCGCCGCGCATCAGCTTTTCCGCATCGGAAAAAGACTGCACGGCGGAAACGTTCCCGGCATACAGAAAACCCGCGGCAAACAGCGTGAGAATGACGGTGAGAAGCACGAAGAAACGGCATTCCTCACTTTTGCCATAGGCATCCCATCTCCCCGAAATAAAACGACAATGAAGGGTAAAGTTGATTCCGGCCAGAAACATGAAGACAATGATGACCCACTGAACTGCCGGAGAGAACGCCGCCGCGGAAGCGTTCCTTGTGGAAAAGCCGCCCGTGGCCAGCGTGGTGAAGGCGTGGTTGACGGC
The DNA here is from genome assembly GCA_944322695.1 of uncultured Mailhella sp. Lineage (GTDB taxonomy): Bacteria > Desulfobacterota > Desulfovibrionia > Desulfovibrionales > Desulfovibrionaceae > Mailhella. Next base: position 1,791 of record CALUPQ010000095.1, read on the forward strand.
TTCGAGGACGTCCATGCCCGCAAGCATCAGGCACACGACCATGACGGCGGTGAGGACGCAGTAGCCGCCCCACAGGATTTTGGCGGTATCCTGTATCCGCGGAGCCAGCTTGTCCGGCGTGGGGCCGGGCACTTCGGCCCGGTAGAGCTGCATTCCGCCGACACCGAGGTGCGGGAGCACTGCCAGCGACAGGACGATGATGCCCATGCCGCCGCACCACTGGGTGAGACTGCGCCAGAAAAGCAGGCTCTGCGGCAGTGCCTCGATGTCGGAAAGCACGGAAGAGCCCGTGGTGGTAAAACCGGACACGGATTCGAACCATGCGTCCACGGGGTGCATGAATCCCGTGGCGACATAGGGAAGCGCGCCCGCGCAGGTGGCGGCTATCCAGCAGAGTCCCACGCAGCCGAGCGCCTCGCTGTTGCTGAGAATGGTCCGGCGTTTTCCGCTTCCCGCACGGACCAGAAGAAGACCGGCAAGCACGGACGCGGCGCAGGACAGGGCAAGGGAGAGAACGTATCCGTCGCTGAAAAATACGGAAAGCCCCAGCGGAAGAAGCTGCATGACGCCGACGCAGGCGACCATGATGCCGATGAGATAGACAATGTTCCAGAGCGTCATGAGTCCGCGCCTCCGCACTCGGAGGCCTCCGCGTCGCCGAGGATGCGCTCCAGTTCGGCTATGTGCTGCTTTTCCGCCAGAATAAGGACGCGGTCGTCCGACTGAATGACGGTGTCGCCCCGGGGAATGAAGACGTCGTCGCCCTGAACGACGGCCAGGAAAAGAACGCCTTTTGGCAGGCAGATGTCGCGCAGGCGACGGCCGCAGAGGGCGGACTTTCTCTCGACGAAAACCTCCATGGTTTCCGCCGCTTCATTGCTCACCGCCACCGAGGCCAGAACGTTGCCGTGGCGGATGTAGTGCAGAATGCTGCTCACGGTGGCGATGCGGGGACTTACGACATGGTCTATGCCCACGGACTCCGCCAGCGACAAATATTCGGCCTTGTTGATGCTGGCCACCGCCAGTTCCGTACCGAGCCTTTTCGCCAGCATGCAGGACAGGATATTGGATTCCTCGTTCTCGGAAACCGCCACGAAGGCGTCCATTTCCCCTATCTTTTCTTCTTCGAGAAGGCTGCGGTCTCTGGCATCGCCGTGCAGAATCAGCGTGGAACCGAGGCTTGAGGAAAGTTTTTCGCATTCTCCGGCGCTGCCGGCTATCAGGCACGCCTGCACGTTCATGGATTCCAGACGCCTTGCGAGCGCCGTTCCGATGAGCCCCGCCCCGTAAACGCACACGCTGCGCACGGGACGGCGCTTCTGCTCCAGAGCACGGAGTATCGCGGGAAGCGCCGCCGGCTCGTAGATGAAGTGGACGATGTCGCCGTGCCTTATGACGTCCGAACCGGAAGGAATGATAAGTTTGTCCTGCCGGTAAATCGCTCCAATCATGACCCGCTCTTCCTGCATCACTTCCCTGAAGCGGAAAAGCGGCAGGTCGACGAGGGGGCCTCTGTCCACCTTCATGCCCGTCATGCGGATGCGGCGATTGGCAAATTCATGGTACTCCACCGCGCCGGGCATGGTGATGAGCCGGGAAATGGACCGGACGATTTCCTCCTCGGGGTTGACCAGAAGGCTGAGCCCGAGGCTCTTTTCCAGAAAACCCGGAAGAAGATGGTAGTCGGGGTTGCGGACCCGGGCCACCCTCGTGGCCTGAGGCGCCAGTTCTCTGGCGAACATGCAGGCCATGATGTTCACTTCGTCGGAATTCGTCACCGCAAGAACCAGCTCAGCCTTGTCTATTCCGGCATCCTGCAGCATCTGCGGGCTGGCGCCCGAGCCCGTCAGCGTCTGCACGTCGAACGCTTCCTGAATCCTGCGGAGCTGCTCTTCGTCATTGTCGATGACAATGACCTGCCTGTTTTCCTCGGCAAGCCGCCTTGTCGTATGAAAGCCGACCTCCCCTGCGCCGATGATGACTATCCGGCCGGAGGAAGGCGCTGATTTTTCCTTAAAAAACATGATACCCCACATGCAGGTGGCTGGTGAAGGAATATGCCATACGGTCATGGAACCATACCATCATGACCATATTTTTCAACTTTCCAGAGCGGAGCCGCATGGCCGCTTCTCCTCCCGGAACATCCGTGCACGTCCCCTGCCTGAGCGCCCCGGCAGCTTTTTCTGTGTTTTTCGATGCTCTTATGAAAAAAGCTGCGGCATGCCCGATGTCCCACGCTCCCCGTTCCGGCAGCCGCCAAGTTCCGAAAACCCGCCCATGCCGCGGGCCTCTTTCCAGATAGGCGCTTTTCCACCGCCTCCAGGGCAGAAAACGTTCCCCTTTTCCGTGCCCGGACCCGGAAACGATTGTGCAAACCCTTTACCTGACGTATCGTTTTTCCGCAACCCCTGAGAGAAGGCCGCAAAAGACCCGCCCGGGGCGCTCAACAGCACGAGGGTATTTCATGAGTCAGCGCATAGACCATACAGGCAGTCCTCTTTCCTCGCCGGTCACATCCGGCCTTGTCGAACAGCCGCACGTCGAATCTCCCGCGCTCGAAACGCTGCGCGACGCCCCCCCGCTCATGGAACGCGGGCTGGATGAAGCGAGGGAGCTGGCCGCAGTGCCGGAAAGAGACCTTCCCGAAGATATCCTGTCGCTGCGCAATGAGGAAACCGGCGAAGCCGTCGCCGGTCGCACCCTTGCCGACGCTCTGGAGCGCAACGATGCCGCAGACGCTCACAAGGCGGCGGAAAAATTGGAAGGCTGCGCCTTTACGCCGCAGATGCAGAGTCTCGTGGAACAGGCGAAGATTCTCACCTCCGCCCCCCGGCCGGAAGACGTCTGCGACTCCTCCGCTTCGGCTCCCGAGCAGCCTCTTTCCGAAAAAGACACGTCCGGCATTTCGTCCGAGGCTCCGTCCGTCACCCAGACGCAGTCCCATGAAGCCCCCGAATCCGCAAATTCGTCCAGCGCCGTGAGCGACATCGCTTCCGACACGCCCACGGACGCCGTGGAGGACGTCCAGGTCGAAGACGCGCCGGATACGCCCGTTGACTCGCTGCCCGAAGAGCGTCTGCGCGAGCTTGCTGTGCCGGAAGAGCTTCTCACCATACTGCGGGAGTTCAAGCCGTCGCTGCTCAGCTCACAAAACCTTTCCCTTGAGGCCATGCACGAGTATGACCACACGCTCTCGCAGCTCATCGACTCCGAACTCTTTGCCAAAGACGACGAGGAGTCCTGCAGCGCCGTTCTTCTGCTCAGGCTCATGGAAACGCAGATGCAGCTCGGCAACAGCATGGCAAGCCGCGTGCACCTGAATGAACGCCTCGCCGACCTCGACGCGCTTGTCACAAAGCGCGACAGCAGCACGGAGCAGAAGCTGGACGGTCTTGCCGACCTCATGCTCGTGTACCGCAACGGCGTGGAACAGACCAGAACCATGCGTCAGGTGGAGGCCGGACATCCGCAGAGCCTGCAGGACGCTGCCGGCGGCGAAGGCGTCCGCACCGGCATTGTGGGGGAAGACCTCGAGGTTCTGGCAAGCGCCCTTACCGACGCCATAGCCGCCCAGCTCAAGCAGGTTCAGGACAAAAGCAGCCCGCTGGACGACGAGGCCCTGCGCGTCGTGGCAAAACTCGCCCTGCATACGGGAGAGCGGCCGGAAACGTTTCTGGAGAATCTGCGCAAGGGCGTGTCCTGGGCTTTTTCGACGGACCACCGGAACGCTCTGGTGAAGACGCTGGCCGACGTGCTGCCCGGACATGACCCCGCCCTTTCCCCGGGCGACGCCATGCGTCATGTGGACATGGTGTTTCAGGGCTCCTATCCCGAATTTTCCGACATCGCCCTCGACCTCAAGAAACAGCTTCTGCCCGGACATGAACAGGACGCCGTGCTCCAGCACGAATCCGTGGTGGCCAGCCGCCAGCTTCTGGACATTCTTCTCTCCGGCGAAGGGCCGTCCGGCAAGACCCGCACGGACGCCATGAACCTGGCCGCGCGCGGCGTGACGGCCGCCTCCGCACGCTCTTTCATGCTCACGCCGGACAAAGTGAGCGCTCTGACGCAACGGGTCGACATCGCCGACTTCCAGTTCCATCTCGCCCATGTGGCCGTGCTGCAGAAACGCGCGGCGGAAAGAGGCCTCTTCCCCGTGCCCGAGGAGACGCTGACGGCTCTCGGCGATGCCGGAACATGGTATGACTCCCTGCAGCTGGACAAGAGCGCCGCCGCCTACGCAAAAGAGCTGGACAGGCAGCTCGACAATCCCGACGCAGGGGACCAGTCCATGCGCGAGCTTCAAAACGCCTGCCGACTCTTCGTGCAGGGGTTCCACGGCCAGACCGAAGTGTCCGGCGCCGGACGCATCATACGGAAGCAGGCGCGTCTGACCGGCACGTCCGGCGCGGCCCGCCGAGAACATCGCCTGTACGAAAGTTCCGCCGAATACATGGCGCGCCTTGCGCTGGACCGCCACATCGTCAACATCACCGGCCTCATCCGGCCGGAAGAACGCTTTACGGATGAGCACGACATGACCCTGAACGGCCAGGCCGTGGACGAGGCCGTCTCAAGGCATACGGCAAAGCTGTACGAACGCCTGCTGGACGGGAAAAGTCCCGATGAAGCAAGGCGGAACATCCAGAACAAGACGGAACGGCAGCGGGAGCTTCTGAGGGACGTGCAGATGTTCGAGGCCCATGCCGGCACCATGGCCAGACTGGCCCGCAACACCAACGAAGGAATAAGGCTGCGCGTACAACTTGAAGAGGATGAAGCGCTCATCAAAAGCATGAAGCAGAACAGGGCCCTCCTCCACTTCGCCTGGCCGCACCGGCGCAGCGACAGGGCGGATACCTGCAGGACCGTCTTCGCTCTGGAAAAACTGGCAAAAAAACTTTCGGCCCTGCCCCAGGACGCTCCCGAGGTACGGCGCGAAAGCATCCTGCGCGACATACAAGGCCACCTGAAAACGCTCAAAGGCATCAGTCCCTTCACGCTCGCCTCAAGCCGACGTCACCGCGAGGAAACGCCTTCGCTGGAAACCGTGCTCGGGCACATGCTGCCCCGCGCCCGTTCCCTGCAGTTCTTCGAGTCGAAAATATACGTCAACGGCATTCCCACCACACGGGCCAGAGAAGCGCTGCGCCGCATCAAGTCCACCCGCGCAACCATAGCCAGGCTCCAGGACGGCATCGACCGCAGCATGGACAAGCTGCGCGACCAGTTCGGCAAGGACAACATACGCCAGCTTCAGCAGACCGTAACCGCGGCGCTGTACAAGGTCTTCGCCGAGTCCGGGCAGGCGCTCTCGAAGTTCAGCATCAACGACGAACAGACGGCCGACGCCCTGCAGGAGCAGCTCAGGCACTGGGGACTGCCCGTGGACCGTGGACTTACCAGACAAATCATCAAGCTCACGCTCGCCTCGCTCACCTCCGCGGACGGCACGCTGCGCGAATCCGTCCTTCGTTACAACGCCGAAAACACGCCCCTCGAATTCGCAGGCAGGCAGAGCGCGGAAGAGATGAAGGCAAACCTGCGGAAAGAAGGAAAGAGCCGCATCTCTGCCTGGAGTGAGACGCGCAACTTCATCAACAACACTCTGCTCTCCGACGAGCGGCGCAGAGCCGAAGGCGTACGCACCCTGCTGCGCGAGGCGTCCATGCCCGGCTCCGGCTTCGTCTATGACAGGTCTCGCGGCATCGTCATCGACACCGGCGCCGTGTTCACGCCCTTCACCTCTCCCGACTCGCTGGTCAACCTGGTCAACGTGGGGCATCCGCTCTCCCTGCGCATGCGGCTCATGCACAACAACAGCATGACGGTCTGCAACGTGGGCAACGGCTGCTATCAGGTCCTGCTCAAGGGCGGGCTGGCCGCCGCACTCGGAGCCACCATGAAAGCAGGCATTCCCGGAACGCCCATGACGCTTGTGGCCGGCGGCAACGTCTCCGGCCGGGGGGAAAAGGGACTTGCCCTGACCTTCCGCAATCAGAAAGACTGTGAAACCTTCCTCAACGCCTTCATGAAGCCGGATTCCGCACTGCACGACAAGGCCGGAGAATACGACCCTTCCGTGTGGCTTTCCGCCTCACAGATTCGCTTCATCGAAGGCCGCACCATTTCCTCCGACCTTTCCGTGGGCGTTATGGATTCGCTGTTCAAAAAAGCCCTCGGTGACGGTTTCGCCGGCACAGGGTCGGGCCTGGTGTCCGTGGCTCTCGCCGGCGACATGACCCGGCGCGTGGAGCACAACGCCACGGGCGAAACCGTCACCCTCAGCGTCAAGGGTCGGGCCACGCTCGCGGCCAGCGTATCTCTGGGACTGGTCCACGGCACCATATCTGCCGGAAGTCCCAAAACGACAAAGGCCGGCGCCACGAGCATGGACCTTGAGCAGCGCTTCAAGGTGGTCACCGGCCCGCAGGGACTCATGCCCGCCTGCTGCGCGGAGACCGAGTGCATGGTAGGCCCGCTCAAGAAAGGACTGATTCACGACATCACGCGCTGGCTGATGCTTCCCGCCGACGTATGTTCGAGCATCGGCAACGACGCCGCCTTCTCCGACGCCTTCGAGAGGCTCATCAACGACCTGCCGCCCACGGCAAAACTTGTCGTGCACCGCGACATCCGGCCCGAAGTGCTGACACAGGCGCGCGAACTGCTCACCCAAGCCAGAATGTCCGAAAAGGCCGACGTGCGCCAGAAGGCGCTGGAAGAAGTGCATCGTCTGCTCGCCTCCTTTGATTCCTATGTGCCTACGCGCATAAACGTCATGAACGTCGCACCGGCCGACATCGCGAAAAACTGGTCTCCCGGACTCGGAGCGTTCCAGTACGCGAGAAGAACCACCTTCTCGCGCCTGCGCAGCAGCGCGCCCCTGACCATTCCCCTGCCGAAAACGGACTGACAACGCCGGGCGGAAAGTCCGCCCGGACGCCGTGCCAAAACCGCGCTCTAAGAAAAACGCCACAGCCCTCACAGGAACAGCCATGTCTCTTCACTCCATGAACGCCCTGCTCGCCGAAGCTCTTGCCTGCGCAAACCTTCCCCCCGCCGCCCTCAACAGCGCAGGCGCAGGGGAAATCACCGTGCACGGCCTTGCCGTCGGTCTGGAATATACGGAAAAAGACGAAAGACTCGTGCTCTATTGCAGCGTGGGCCGGCTTCCGGCCGAAGTCTCGTCCGACATCTACGAATTTCTGCTGGAAACCGACCTGTTCGGCGCAAAGCTCGGCGGAGGGCATCTCGGCCTCTATGCGCCCTCCCGTACGCTGCTCTTCTCCCTCGGCCTCGAAACGGAAACGCTCACCGCCGCCCGTCTGGCCAACGCCTTCTCCCGCTTTGCCGAGCAGGCCGTCACGCTCATCAAAGACATGGAGGAACATCTCGCCGCCCGCGCAGGCAGCGTGGACGTGACCCCGTTCACGGCCAATATGCTGTGGGTATGAAAACGCCCTGCCGGTCTGTCCGGGCGTTGACCATCCGAAAGCCCGGAAAAAGGCACCACTCCGCAACCGACCGGCACGCGCCTTCCCCGCAGGACGGGACGGACGACCTTCCTCAGAACGAGCGCTCCCCGCAGAAAGACGCAACGGCCGACGCCCGTGAGCGAGCCTTCCGTCGGGGCAGACGTCCGTTTTTCATGACCGCCCGGTCAATCAGCAACGCCGTCGCCCAGCCTGGAAAGCGGAGACCGGCATCAAAATACGGCTCTTCCGATTGACTTGCCTTGTTAAAAAATAGAACATTTGTGTCCAGAGCCTTTCATTTCAGCAGACATCCATTCCTCAGACGCCTGTCGTTCGAAGAACGGATACCGCCTGCGGGCGGAACATACCTTGCAGGACAGCTCTTCCCCGGCAGAACTGAATATGAGCACGGAAAGGCCGAGAAGAGCCCATGCCCCCGGTCTTTCCGGCAGGTCATTTTCACGGCATAAGCCTTCCGAAGGACCATATGCCGATTCGCTTTCTGGAGAACCCATGTCTCAGGATACGGCGCCTCAAAAATATGTCATTCTCATCATAGACGACGACAGAAAACTTTGCTCCCTCGTACGGGACTATCTCAGCGGCTATCAGATAGACTGCGACTTCGCCCATGACGGCACGGAAGGACTGACAAAGGCCGTGGAGGGCGTCTATGACGCAATACTTCTCGATTTGATGCTTCCCGGCATGGACGGACTGGAACTGCTCCGGCAACTGAGGGAACGGCGCATGGATACCCCCGTCATCATCATTTCCGCCCAGACGGACGTAAGCGACCGCATCGTGGGGCTGGAAATGGGCGCCGACGACTATGTGCCCAAAACATTTTCCCCCCGCGAGCTTCTGGCCAGGCTGCGCGCCGTCCTGCGGCGCCGTACGCCGGTCAGCCCCGGCGGAGGTCAGCCCGCAACGCTGAGCATTCAGGGACTGACCCTCAACACCTACAACATGCGGGCGGAGCTGAACGGCGTCGACCTGGAGTTGAGCGCCCTGGAATTTCGTCTGCTGTACTTTCTGGCCAGCCACGCAGGACAGCTCTTTTCCAGGGAACGGCTGATTGAGGAAGTGTTCGGTCGCTGGTATTCCGGTACCGACCGTGCGGTGGACATCCACATATCCGCCCTGAGAAAAAAACTGGACGACAATCCCCGACAGTCGAACTGGATAAAAACGGTACGCGGCAACGGATACATGTTCATCCGGTGAGGAAACCATGCGGCTCAATTCCAAGTTCTTTCTCTGGGCGGCGCTGAATCTCGTATGGCTGGCCATACTGCTCGGCATCGCGCTCTTCGTCATGGGCGTGCGCGCGGACGGACGTTTTCCCCATATTCTCTTTCAGGGCGGCATCAATTCGGCCATGCAGATTGTGTCGCTGAACCTTCAGTACAAATCCCCGGGCATGTGGGAACGTGAGCTGGACAAGGCAAGCCGCACCTACGGCGTCCGCTTTTCCCTCTGCTCCCTGAATCCGGACGACTCCCTTGTCCGCAACTCTCCGGAGGTACCCGAACGGGTTCTCGAAACCGCAAGTCTTCTGCCCCGTCCGCAGGTGGAGCTCTGTCTCGGCCCCGTATGGGAAAACGTTTCACTGGAAGCCAAAAAAGACGCCCAGAGCGGCTTTCTTCCCTCGCTCAACTCCGTATTCCTTAAAGAATCCGGCATGTACTGGTATGGACGTGCGGGAATCATTCCCGACGAAATCAACGAGGCGCACTATATTCTTCTGGTCGCTTCGTCTCCTTCTCCCACCGGAAACGGACTTTTTTTCCGGGTAGAGGAGGCGCTCTTTCCGGCGGCGCTCTGTCTGCTGCTGAGCTTCCTGTGGTGGTGGCCCTTCGTGCTGTACATCACCAGACCCATGGAAAGACTCACCAAGGCCGCGGAAAAAGTGGCTTCGGGGGAGCAGTATGTATCCGAAGGGCAGGAAAGACCTCCGCTGTTCTTTGAAAAGCGTCATGACGAAATCGGCCGGCTCTCCCAGTCGCTGGACCGCATGTCCGAACAGCTTTTCCGTCAGATGAGCGGACAACGCCAGTTCATCCGTCAGATAGCTCATGAACTGGGCGCTCCTCTGGCCCGGGCAAGGTTCGGTCTCGAAGTTCTTCAGGACAGACTCGACGGGGACAGTGCCCGTCGCATTGAAGATATCGGCCATGACATCGCGCAGGTCTCCGAACTGGTGCAGGACGTGCTGTCCTACCTGGGCTCCAACGGTATGCCGCAAAACACGAAGATTGAGACGTTTTCTCCGACGGAGCTCATCCGCCACTGCGTGCGGGAAGAAATGAGAGACACGGCATGCTCGTTGAACATGGACGGCCACCTCCCTTCCGTGCGGGCCGACAGACGCTGCTTTCAGACGGCGCTCTGCAACGTCATGCGCAACGCCGTCCGCTACGCCTCTGCGTCAGGCCCCATCACCGTTCTGGCAGAAACTGTCGGAACGGAACTTCGCATCGTTGTGGAGGATGAGGGACCCGGCGTCGGACAGGATGAGCTTGAACATCTCACCAAGCCTTTTTTCCGGGGAAAAAGCGGCGAACTGCATCCCGGCGGCTCGGGGCTCGGCATGTCCATCGTCATGCAGTGCATGGAACGCTGTTCAGGCAGGATGCGTTTTATGAACAGGCAGCCGAAAGGCTTCCGGGTGGAACTGTTCTTCCCGCTGGCATAAAAAAGACGGGCCGCTTCACGCGGACTGGCACGGAGCTTTTCCCTCCGAGGGAGAATCCGTCCCGCCTCAGCGCTCGCAGTCAAACAAAATCTGCCCGCCTCCCATTACAGCTGCTCAGGTTCACTTAAATTTTCAAGAATACTAAAAAGTTACAAATAATCACTTCATGGAGCGGCGTCCCTTTGCCCGAAAACGCGTCTGTAAGGCTCGTTTCACTCCGCAGCGGGCAGGCTCCGGACCTCCCCCGCCTTTTCCCCGCAAAAGCCCCCGGCAGACTGCCGAAGGGGCCTTTTGTTAAGCTTTCCAAATAATACTCTACAGTTTCTTACAATACTTTAAATTTATCATACACTGGTTTGTTACATTTTTTACAACCGGAGGGAAATTCCCTCCTTCTCCGACCCGGTATGTACCGGAACGGCGTTTTTCAGTATTCACCTCAACGTGGAGGACACCATGAAACTATCCTTCCGCTCCATGCTGCTCTCGCTGGCAGGCATGTCGCTGCTGGCAGGTCCGGCTGCGGCAGCGCCCACGCCCGTACAGCAGTGGGAACTGGTCCGGCCCGACGGGGTCGTGATTACCGAACCCATCAAAATCAACCCCCATCCCGAAACTCTTGACGGCAAAACCGTCGTGCTCCGCTGGTCCGGCAAGCCCAACGGCGACATCATGATGAAGTATGTCGGCGAGCTCATCAAGCGCGACTATCCCAAGTCCAAGGTCATCGTCAGCTGGGAGAACCAGCCCAAGGAAAGCCTGCTGGCCGCCGGCTGGAGCGCCAGCCGCGACAAGAGTGCCAAAATGGCTTCCGCCATCCTCGACCTGAAGCCCGACCTCATCGTCGGCGGCCAGGGCGACTGAGGCTCCTGCACGTCATGGCTGGTAGTTGACCAGCTTCAGATGGAAAAGGTCGGCATTCCCACTCTCACCATAGTCACTTCCGCATTTTCAAGCCTGGCCGACAACACGGCGGCCGGCGAAGGCGCTCCCAGCTGGTGCAAATCCGTCATCGAGCATCCGGTAGGCGGCATCAGCGAGGCGCAGGTTCGTGCCAACGTCGATAAGATATGGCCCGACATCAAGGCGAAACTTACCGGCTGGAAGCCGCAGGCCTCCACTGCCGCAGCCTCGGCTCAGCCCTATCCTCTGAAGACCTTCAAGGTCAAGGGCGATGAGGCCACCGTCAACGAATTTATGTCCCGGCGGCACTACACCATGAGTCTGCCCGTCATCCTGCCCACCAAGGAACGTGTGGAAAAGATGCTTACCGGCACCACGCGCGCTCCTTCCGAAGTCCTCGGAAAGGTCGGCCCCCGCGACGGCGTCCTGACTGTGGAACTCGTGGCCGTTCATGCCGTCATGGCCGGCTGCAAGCCGGAATACATGCCCGCCATCATCGCGGCATGCGAAGCGCTGCTCGACCCCGCCGTCAACTGGCGCGGCTGCAACACTTCCACCGGTTCTCTGACCATGCTCATCGTCTATAACGGTCCCATCGTGAAAAAGCTCGGCATTGCCAACAGCGTCGGCGCCGCAGGCGCAAGCCAGCCGGTGAACAACCGCATCGGCTACTGCCTGTCGCTCATTGCCGAAGTGGTGGGCGGCTCCTTCCCCGGCGTGGATATGTCCAACCTCGGTGCCCCCAGCGACCTGGTGGCCTGGGTCGTCGGCGAAGACGAAGCCCATCTGCCCAAGGGCTGGGATTCTTTCGCCGTATCCCGCGGATTCGGCAAGGATGAAAGCGTCGTGACCGTAGCCGGCGTCTATCCCGGCGTCGACCACATGGACCATTCCGCCACGACTCTGGACCGTTACCTCGAAGGCTTCCGTTCCGTCACCGGCATGGGCGGCATCTTCCGCTCCCGCATCGGCTATCAGGGAACGGACAACAAGGACATCACGCCCATCATCATCTTCAGCCCCGAACTCTTGAACTTCGCCTCCGACAACGGGCTCGACAGGGCGGCCTTCCAGAAGGCCTTCTGGGAAAAGACCTCGCTGCCGCTGAAGTACCTTGCCGGCATCAACCAGAGCCAGCTTGATATCTTCGCCAAGCGCTACGGTATCGAGATTACTCCCGACACCATGATTCCCCAGGCCATGGCTCCGGAAGACCTCTGCATCGTGGTCTCCGGCGGCATGGGCAAGCACGCTCACCTGTTCACGCCTTTCGGCGGCTGTGCCAGCCGCGTCGTAGGCAACTGATTCCGTATGGGGGAGCACGCACAGCCGAGCTCCCCCTGCGGCACGCTGTCATAAGGAAAATGTATGCGAAGCCTCAGATTTTTGCTGACCGGCGCCCTGCTTCTCTGGCCGCTTGTCGCCTCCGCTGCGGAAGTGGAAGTATGCAATCCTGCCGGCATCCGGACGGACGGTCACTACGTTGACTTCTTCATCCGTCAGACCATGGACAAGGAGCAGATTCAAAAGCCCCCGCTGGCCAACCAGTTTCCGCAGACGGACGTGGAAAAGATAGAAGTCCGGGAAAATGCGGAGACGGAAATCAACCGTCTCTTCCTGATGAGGGGATGGGGCGACGGTCTGCCGCTTATCGTACCCACGCCCGCACGTGTGGAAAAAATGCTGGAAGGCACCGATTACGACCCCGAAGAAGTCATCGCCCGCATCAAGCCCCTGGACGGGCAGGCCACCATCCGCAAGCTGGCCGTCAATGCGGTCATGGCCGGCTGCCGTCCTGAACACCTGCCGTTTCTCGTCGCCGCCGTGCGGGCCCTGGCGAAGGAGGATTTCGACTCTCTCGGCCCTTCCACCACAACCGGCGTGGAGTCTCTGCTCACCATCGTCAGCGGTCCGGCAGCCTCACAGATTGATTTGAATGCCGGAACAGGCACCATGGGAAGAGGCATACACGGCAATGCCGCCCTGGGACGGGCGCTGAACCTCGTCGTGCAGAACATCGGCGGCAGCGTTCCCGGCGTGACGGACATGTCCAATCACGGCAATCCCGGCGAGTTCGGCATGTGCGTGGTGGAAAATCACGACAAGGACCCCTGGCACAGCCCCCTGCCCATGAGCATGGGCTATGCGGAGCGGGCCAACGTGGTTACCGTGGCCGCCGTGGGCAGCATGAAGCAGGTCATCTTCATCGGCATAACCACCGAGCAGCTTCTCGACGAAGTGGCAAAGGCCATGGAGTCCTACAAGGGCCGTCATCAGGCCTGCGTATGGCTCACAACGCCGGATACGGCACAGGAACTGGCCAAAGCCGGATATACTCCAGACACGCTGATTCAGGCCATCAACAAACGGCTCGGCGCCAACGCCCCCAGTGAAGTCAAAATCGTGGTCACCGGCGGTCCCGGTGAAAAGAATCTGGTCTTCGACGGCTGGTATGCCATGAAGCATGTCACCCACAGCGAAGTGGAGCTTCCTTCCATGTGGGACTTTCTCGTAGAAGAAGCCAAAAACGATATTCCCTCAACCCGGTAACCCTTTCAGGAGCACCGTCATGAAATCTCTGTTTACAGCGCTGGCTCTGACCATCGTTCTGGCAACCCCCGTTCTGTCCGATGCAGAACCGTCCAAGAATCCTTTCGAACTGAATAATGCTACCGTCGAAGACCTTATGACCCGCTGCTTCTTCCCTCAGGACCTTGCAGAAAAAGTGCTCGACCTTCGGGACTCTCTGGGTGGATTCCAGAGCTGGGACGACCTCAAGGAACTCAACCTTGACCAGGGCATGATGAGCATTCTCGCTTCGGAAGCCACGATTTCCGGCATTACCACCGACTGCGGCTGCTGATACGGGACGTAAAGCCGGCCCTCATCCATCGGAATCATGCTCCCGGTTCCGGTCTGTGCTGGTCCGGCACAAGAACATCCCTCCACATTTCCGGCATACCCCGGGTGCCTTTCTCCTGAAGAATCCTCCGCGGGACTGCCTCTGAACGGACCTGACGGAAGTCGGACTCTTTCCGGCAGTGCGCCGGGACACCGTCGCCCGTCTGTCTGCAATCCTTTTCCCTGTATAAAATTCCCCGGAGAACCGCGTCTCCGGGGAATTTTATTATTCCCTGCCGTGGCGACCTGTTCCTCTTCTGTGTTGCGGAATACCCATTCTTCTCTCCGACATGAGCAAGAAGTTCCCCGTCCGCCTTGCAGAAGACTTCTGCACCGGGCAAGTTTTTCCGGCGTTTTCTCTCCGAAAGGAACCTTACGTTCACCGAAAGAACGACCTGGACAAAAAAAGCGCCGTGAGGCAGCCACACCTCACAGCGCTTCTCATAAAGCAGCCGTCACGGCATCATAATCTGCGGAACTTTTCCCAGAGAGCGGAAATTTCAGGCGAAAGCTCCGTCTTCTTGTAGAGGGCGTTGACCGCGAAGAAGACGAGCGGCGCGCCGATGAGACCGACGAGAAGGGCAGGGATGCCCGTGCTCTTCTGCAGCCA
>CALUPQ010000096.1 GCA_944322695.1 uncultured Mailhella sp.
CGAGGCGCGCGGCCACACCTACGCGGTGAAGGACATTCTCGAAATCGACCGCATCAACCGCTATTCTCCGGACGGCAAGGGCAACATGCCCACCACCTGCTGGAACTGCAAGGTGCCCAACATCTCGCAGTGGGTGGCCGCGGAAGGCGACGGCGTGTGGAGCCGGGACTTCAACGAGTACCGCACCAAGGTCGACGTGATGAACGAGAGCATCAGCTGCGCCACCTGCCACGACACCACGAACATGGAGCTTCAGCTCTACTCCATTCCGCTCAAGGACTGGCTCGCCCGGAGCGGAAAGGACTGGGCCACGCTCTCGCGCAACGAAAAGCGCAGCCTCGTGTGCGGCCAGTGCCACGTGGAATACTACTTCACCCACAAGGACAACGGCCCGGCGGGCAAGCCCGTGTTCCCCTGGGACAACGGCTTCGACCCCGAGGACATGTATGAATACTACAACTCCCACGGCCCGAACAACGGTCCCTTCACCGATTTCGTGCACGCCGTCTCCGGCGTGAACATCATCAAGGCCCAGCACCCCGAATACGAAACCTGGCAGAACGGCCCGCACGGCGCGGCCGGCGTCTCCTGCGCGGACTGCCACATGCCCTATCAGAAGCAGGACGGCAAGAAGTTCTCCAGCCACTGGTGGACCTCTCCGCTCAAGGACCCGGAACTCACCGCCTGCCGCACCTGCCATTCGGACAAGACTCCGGAATTTCTGCGCGCCCGCGTGCATGACATTCAGGAAAAGACCTTCCGGCAGCTTCTCAGGGCGCAGGAGGCCAGCGTGAAGGCCCACGAAGCCGTGCGCCTCGCCAACGAGTACGAAGGCGACAGAAACCCGCGCTACGAAGAGCTCATGGCCGCGGCGCGCGAGAACGTGCGCAAGGGGCAATTCTTCTGGGACCTCATCTCCGCGGAAAACAGCGTGGGCTTCCACAACCCGGCCAAGGCGCTCGACACGCTCATGAGCTCCATGGACTACAGCCAGAAGGCCGTGGACTTGTGCCTCGAAGCCACCAACGCCCGCATCGCCGCCGGTCTCGCCGGCGACATCAAGGACATCGTTCCGCCCATTCTGGAGCACAGCCGCAAGCTCCAGCAGGACCCCGAACACATGAAGAGCCACAAGTGGCTCACCTACCTGCCCGTGCTGCCTGAAGCGGGCCTCGTGTGGGAAGGCAACGTAAGAGTGCGCTGAACCAGGCTCTCCAAAAGCCGCGCTCCCGACGGCGCGGCTTTCCCCTCGACCGGCGCTTTCCGTCTCCGCAGGCGGAAGGCGCCGCTGTTCGCGCGCGGCGGGAAACTCGCCCGCGTCCTTGCCGTCACCATGCCTTCCGCACGGCAAAGGCGTCTCCCCTACGCCTGAATGGCGTTGGGGGCGAACCCGGGAACGTTCCCTGTTTCCACGCCGTACAGCCTGCGCAGGGCCGTCTCAAAGTCCGGCGGAGTGAATTCCGACCTTTCCGGGACGCCGTGCCTGATGATGAAAAACGGCTCTTTTTCGGAATACGAATGGGAAATCTGAGGACACATGTACAGGATGAACCCGCCGTTTTCCCGCAGCGCCACAGGCAGCGTCTGAAAAAGGTTCCGCCCGTCCCTGCTCACGGCCGCGCCATAGTGCGGGCTGACGGCGGCAAGAGCTTGCAGGACTTCCTCTCTGGACAGCATGAATGCCAGTTCCACAACCGGCCGACACTCTTCCGAAGAAAGTCTCCACGCCTCCGAACACGAGCTGAGGGTCAAGGGAATCGAATTCATGATTTTTCTGCGCTCGACAAACTCGCCATGCAACAGCGCCACCTTCCCACTTCTGGAAGACTCCGATTCCATCCGCTCCAGCTTTTCCAGTTCCTTCTTCATTCGTACAAGTCCATAGGTCTCAGACAGACAGCCCTTCTGGTAAAGCCTCCCTATCTTCGGCCAAAACTCACTCCTCACGGCGGCCGACAGGGAGGCCCACACGTGCACGGCTACGGGAATCATGCTGCGAAAATCATACGGCTTGTTGACGTGGAACATCATCGTCTTTCCGCCGACACGGCACGTGAAGAACGCGCACCCGGTAAGAGGCGGGGTAAACACTACGTCACAGTCGGAGCGCACCAGCACCCCGCCGTCCTGCGGTACAATCTGGCAGGGAAAGGGGGCACGTTCCGGGACAGTTCCGCTGCTCCGCCATCTCTGCTCCGGCACGATAAAAACGTCCCCACTTTCTACCGAAAGCGAAGACGCCATCTCAAGCTTCCCCTGCTCATTGCCGCCGTTCAGCTCATACAGCGCCGCGACATTCTTCCAGTCGGAAACGGACGGTTTCCGAGCGCTTCCCTGTTCCTCCTGCCCCCTTGCGGACGAAATCGACCAGGCAGGCCGCGATGCATTGAACAAATCTTCAACAGATACAGGCGCATTGAACAAAAGGAACTTCACATTATCGACCGGGGTCTCGTTCCGTTCCGCCATACCCCTTTCAAGCTGCACAAGAACGTCGGTCTCTTCCAAGCGCCGTGCCACGAGTACGCTTATGTCCTCCAGTCCATCCGACATGAAAACTGTATGGAAGGGAGAACGGACCGGAGGCATCTGAAACATGCGTGCTCCTGACCGGCGGGGCCGGAAAAAAATAAAAGGCTCTGTCACAACAAATGGTTGATTTTTGACGAGAAATAGCGTATAATAATAGTAAGAAACAGTACCACCGAAGGAGGTAATTGGATATGCCTACTATCAAAGACGCATTAGATAT
>CALUPQ010000097.1 GCA_944322695.1 uncultured Mailhella sp.
CTTGTGTATGGAAATGGCATAGGCGGGCACAAGCTCGTCCATCTCCTCCCACAGGTAGTTCACGTTGCGCTCGTCGAAGCGCACCGTCACTTCCCTCTCGTCGGCATCGAGATAGATGATGGTTCCGGTATCGCCGTTGAACACGTCCTTGTCGTAGTTGTTGCGAATCTGCATCACCCTGTCGTTCAGGCGGAACTGCCTCTCGCCGCGAACCAGAGAAGACGGCTGCGGATTCACGGCATCCTGAAGGCGACGGTTCAGACTGTTCACGCCCACGGCCCCGCGCAGCATGGGAGAGAGGACCTGAATGTCCTCGGAACGGAACCCGAACTTGCGGGGAATGCGGTCGCGCACGAGGTCCACCACAAGGTCCGCCGCAGCTTCGGGGTCTTCCTGACGGAAGAAGTAGAAGTCCGTCTTGCGCCCGCCGCTCTGGTGCAGCTCCGGCAAGGTTCCCCTGTTGATGAGGTGGGCGTTGCAGATGATGTCGCTCTCGGCCGCCTGACGGAAGACCTCCAGAAGTTCCACCACGGGCACCACGCCGGAGGCGATGACGTCGCGCAGGACATTGCCGGGCCCCACGGAAGGCAGCTGATTCACGTCCCCCACCAGAATGAAGGTGGCTCCCACGGGAGCGGCCTTCACCAGATGATACATGAGCATGGTATCCATCATGGAGGCCTCGTCCACCACAAGAAGCCCGCAGGCCAGGGGATTGTTCTCGTTGCGGTTGAAGCCGTCCTCGGCGGGGCTGTATTCCAGCAGGCGGTGTATGGTCTTCGCCTCCATGCCGCTCGCCTCCGACATGCGCTTGGCGGCGCGGCCGGTGGGCGCGGCCAGAAGAATGCGGGCCTTCACCTCCTGAAACACCCTGATGATGGCGTTGAGAATGGTCGACTTGCGCGTACCGGGACAGCCGGTAAGGACCATGACCTTGGAGGTGGCCGCCGTATAGACGGCCTTCTTCTGCTCCTCGGCAAGGCTCATGGGCATGCTCTCAATCACCTTCCGCACCAGCTTCTTCGGCTCGGAAAAGCGCACGGACTTGGGAGAGCGCATGAGCCTCTGCATGTAAAAGGCTATTTTCGACTCGTAAATATGATTGCGCGTCAGATAGACGCCGTCGTGGTCGCCGAGGTCCTCGATGACCACGCGCTCCTCTCTTTCAAGGTCGTCTATGGCCGCATCCGCAAGGTCAGCAGGGATGGAGAGCTTTTGCGCGGACTCCTCCACCAGAAGATTGCGCGGATAATAGACATGCCCGTCCTCGGTAAGACGCATGAGCATATAGAGCACGCCCGCCTCGGCCCTCAGAGGACTTGCCTCATCGAAGCCCAGCTTGCGGGCCAGAGCGTCCGCCGTGGTGAAGCCTATGCCGTGAATGTCCATGGCCAGCCGATAGGGATTCTCGCGGACCACGGCAAGCGCCTGCGCGCCGTACTGGCGGTAGATGCGCACCGAAAGGCCGGCCGTCACGCCGTGAGGCTGCAGAAATATCATGAGCTCGCGTATGCCCTGATGTTCCGCCCAGGAAGCCTTCATGGCTTCCAGCCTTTTCTTGCCGAAGCGGGGAAGTTCCAGCATGCGGTCGGGCTCGTTGTCCATCACTTCCAGCGTGGAAGCGCCGAAGTGGGCCACGATGCGGTCGGCCCACTTGGGACCGATGCCCTTGATGCAGCCGGAGGCAAGGAAAAGACGGATGCCCTCCTCCGTGGCGGGAAGCTCCTCCTCCCACGAGGTCATCTGAATCTGCCGGCCGAACTTCGGATGACTTATCCAGCGCCCCTTCACGCGAAGGCGCACGCCCGGCTGAGGAGAGGACATGGTGCCCACCACGGCCACAGGGTCTTCCCTGCCTTCCACGCGCAGCCGGAAAACGGTCCACCCGTTCTCCTCGTTATGGAAAACCACGCGCTCAAGCGTACCGGAAAACTCCTCCGGCCTGTCGGGCCCGTCCTGGGCCAGCAAATCCATCTGTTCCATTATAGTCGCCGCGGGCCGCTGTCACAGGAAAAGAAAAGCCGGGCAGCCCTCATGCCGGCCTCTTTACAACTCCCTTGATGTCCTACTATAAATGGGAAATATCATCAAGGCAGGCTCGTTTCCCGGCGTCATGCCAGCGCCGGGAGACATCGTCCAAAGCCCGCCTTTTTCCGTATGCCGCGCAAGCGCCCGGCATGCCTGTAATCCTCAGCAGTTCAGACTGCTCCGAGGCGGCCCGGGAGCGTCATGCCAGCGCCGAAGGGAAACGTGCGGCTCAGTCTGGCTCCTCGTACTGTGAGGACAGTATGCCCGAATTTTCGAGGATAGACCGCCTGCCTCCCTACGCCTTCGCTGTGGTGGGCAACATCAAGAAGGAGCTCCGTCAGCAGAACATCGACATCGTCGACTTGTCCATGGGCAATCCCGACCTGCCCACGCCGAAGTTCATCGTGGACAAGCTGTGCGAGGCGGCACGCAAGCCTGCAAACCACCGCTATTCCGTTTCCCGCGGAATTCCGAATCTGCGCAAGGCCATCTGCGACCTGTACGCCCGCCGCTTCGACGTGCATCTCGACCCGGAGACGCAGGCCATAGCCACCATCGGCTCCAAGGAAGGCCTCGCCCACCTCTGCCTCGCCATGCTGAACCCCGGCGACGTGGTGTTCGCTCCCGACCCCACCTATCCCATCCATGTCTACGCTCCCGTCATCTGCGGGGCGGACGTGCGCCGCATTCCCGTGGCGGAAGACCGCGACTTCTTCGAGGACCTGCTCACCGCCACAAAGCAGACCTGGCCCAAGCCCAAGCTGCTCATCATCAGCTACCCGCAGAATCCCACCACCCAGGTGGTGGACCTCGCGTTCTTCGAGCGCATCGTGGAATTCGCCAAGGAGCACAAGATGTGGGTCATCCACGACATGGCCTATGCCGACCTGTGCTTCGACGGCTACAAGGCCCCGAGCTTCCTTCAGGCCAAGGGCGCCGCGGACGTGGGCGTGGAGTTCTATTCCATGACCAAGGGCTACTCCATGGCCGGCTGGCGCATGGGCTTCTGCCTCGGCAACCGCGACCTCGTCCACATTCTCACCCGGCTGAAGAGCTATCTCGACTACGGCATCTTCCAGCCCATTCAGATAGCGGCCACCGTGGGGCTCAACGCTCCCCGCGACGCCGTGGAAAAAATCTGCGACGAATACCGCAAGCGCCGCGACGTGCTCTGTGCCGGTCTCAACCGCATAGGCTGGCCCATCACGCCGCCCAAGGCCACCATGTTCGCCTGGGGACGCATTCCCGAACCCTTCAGGGCCATGGGCTCCATGGAATTTTCCAAACTGCTTCTGCAGAAGGGCCATGTGGCCGTGCAGCCCGGCATAGGCTTCGGACAGATGGGCGACGAATACGTCCGCTTCGCCCTCATTGAAAACCAGAAACGCACCCGTCAGGCCCTGCAGGGCATAAAGAAAGTTCTGCAGGAAGGCTGATTTCCCTTTTCCGGGGCGGGCCGCAGGACACGTCCGCGTGGCGGCCCGCCCCCCTGCGGTACTGACGAAAAAACGGAAACACGCTCCCTCGCGGCAGCGGCGTTCCGGCAGTCGTCACCGCTTTTTTCTGAAACCTCTTTCCTCTCCTTCGGAGCAGCGCATGTCTCAAAATCTCTGTATCGGTCTGGCCGGCCTTGGTACCGTCGGCAGCGGCCTCGTGGAAATGCTGCAAAAGAATCACGATGAAATTCTTCGCAGAACCGGCCGTGAGATTACCATCAAGACCGTGGCCGTACACAACATCGCCAAAAAGCGCGACCTGCCCGCAGGCGTCCATCTCACCGACGACGCCATGTCTCTTGCCGACGACCCCGACATTCAGGTCGTGGTGGAGCTCATGGGCGGGACCACCGTGGCCAGAGAGCTGATTCTGCGCGCCATGAGAAACGGCAAGTCCGTAGTCACCGCCAACAAGGCGCTGCTTGCGGAATACGGCCGCGAAATCTTCGCCCTCGCGGCGGAAAAGAACGTCGCCCTCGGTTACGAAGCAAGCTCCGCCGGCGCCATCCCCGTCATTCAGACCTTGCGGGACAGCCTTGCGGGCAACCACATCACCTCCGTGATGGGCATACTCAACGGCACGTCCAACTACATCCTTTCCGAGATGAACAACAACGGCTTCGATTTTCCCACGGCGCTCAAGGCGGCGCAGGACATGGGCTACGCCGAAGCCGACCCCTCGCTCGACATCGACGGGCAGGACGCCGCCCACAAGCTGGCTCTGCTCATCCGCCTCGCCTGGGGCGTCCATTACGATTTTTCCAAGCTGTCCATCGAAGGCATCCGCGGTCTCGACCCCCTGGACATCCAGTTCGCCCGTGAATTCGGCTACCGCATCAAACTCATCGGACAGGCCCGCGACGAAAACGGCAAAATCGAGGCAGGCGTCTTTCCCGCCCTCGTGCATCACTCCATGCTGCTGGCCCGCGTGAACGGCGCCTACAACGCCGTGCGCATCGAGGGCAACGCCGTGGGCTCTCTGTTCCTGCACGGCCTCGGCGCAGGCAGCCGTCCCACGGCCAGCGCCGTCCTTGGCGACCTTCTCGCCATCGCCCGCCGTGACGAGGTCAACAGCGCCGAAGCCAACACCGGCTTCATCGACGCCCTGCCCGACGCCGAAATCCTTCCTTCCGACGAGACCATAAGCCCCTGGTACACCCGCGCCACCGTACGCGACACCTACGGCGTCCTGCGCGACATCGCCACCGTCTTCGCCGATGAAGGCATCAGCTTCGCTCAGCTTATCCAGAAGGCGGCCTCTCAGGACGATTGCGTCTCCCTTGTGCTCATGACGCACGACACCACGGGAACCGCCATCAAGAAAGCCACCCGCAGACTGTACGAGGACGGCACCCTGCTTGTTCCCGCCACCTGCTTCCGCATTCTCGCCGCAAGCGGCAACGAGGCGGAAGGCGTCTAAAACTTTCGGGGAGGGCATACGCCTGAAAAGGCATGCCCTCCCTTTTCGCGGCGTATGCCGCCGAAGTCAACCAGAAGGAGCACTACCCATGACTTCTTTCGACCACGTCCATATCTGCTGCACCGACCTTGACGCCATGATTCGCTTCTGGACCGACGCCTTCGGCGCCACCTTCGTGCGCCTGCGCAAGTTCGGCACGGCCGACGGCGCCGTCGTCTCGCTGGCCGGCACCCAGATTTTCATCAAAAAAATTCCCGAAGGCGCCCCCATGCCCGATGCCTCCGCCTGCGGTCTCAACCACATCGGCGTGCGCGTGGAAGACCCCAACGTCATGGCGGAAACGCTCGTTGAAAAATTCGGCGGAAAGCTGCTCAACAAAGCCAGCGACGACTGCTCCTTCGTGTCCGTTCCCGAAGGACTGACCTTCGAACTCATGCGCATCGGCGCAGACGTATAGGGACAAGACTGCTCCTTCATCTCGTTGCGGTTCTCATCATGACAGCTGCGACGACATGAGGGAGGGGGGACCCCGGCCCGTCAGAAAACGCAGCCGCAGGGAAAGGCCTTCCCTGCCCGGCACGAGTCTGTTCTGGACTATTGACGACCATATCCGTAGCGATTCTCAAAACCATGGAAACGTCATTTGTCCGTTCAGAAACTTATCCGGCCCGGGCGAAGATTTCGGCTTTTCTCATGACTGCCGAGTATGCATAAACTCCAGACGGAACGTTCCCCCGCAGTCTTTAGCCGTCTCTGCAAGTGGCCCGGAGCCATCCCGACGCTGCCCGTCAACACGATACGACGGCATGCCGGAAGGCTCTCTTGTCCTTCTCCCGTCAATCCCGTTCCGGAGAAAATTATGAAAGTACCCGTCCTTGCCGCCTCCATACTTTTCCTCATGTCCTCCACGTCCTACGCTGGTTTTATCGGACCGAGCGATACCCTTCAGGTAAACAGAACCGTACAGGATTCGGTCAAAGCCGAAGAAATGACCACCTGTGTGCTGGAAGGAAACATCGTCAGGCATACGGAAAAGAACAGATACATTTTTCAGGATAAAAGCGGCACCATGACCATAGACATTCCCCCGCATGTATTCGGTCAGGTGGATGTCACGCCGCAGGACACCGTCCGCATCACGGGCGAAATCGGCGGAAAGAAAAAAGCGGACAAAATGGATACGCACCTGCGTGTACGCTATATCGAAAAAATTTCCTGAAAACTCTACTTGCTGCCTTTTCCGGCCGTGCGACGCCTTGCCGCACGGCCTTTTTATTTGAAAAAATCCAGCGCTGGTCCTGCAGTGGGCTCTGTAGCCAAAGCTCTCACCTCTGCCCCTCTAATAAAGAACGTATCCATTGCTTCCTCTGTCAGAAATGAACGGAAGAACAAACAGCAAGGGCATTGGCAAATTCCTGAGCGAATCATTCTGTTCTTGACAGGCCAACCTCCAAGAGATAATCTCTTCACTCGTGTCCTCGTAGCTCAGTTGGATAGAGCGACTGCCTCCTAAGCAGTAGGCCGCGTGTTCGACTCACGCCGGGGACACCACATATTTCAAGCACTTATGAAAGCTTTCATAAGTGCTTTTTGTGTATCAAGCCAAGTGTCACCGAAAACGCAGCTCCACCGACATACACTCAGCCTGCCGACGGCTAAAAACAGTTAAAAATCCCGACAATAAATATCCCTTTCTCGCTTTTTCAGCGCATCTGCACGGAATACGCCCCTCTGGAGATGATAGTTGAGCCACTTCCCTCTTTACATGAAGAGCGGAAAATGACTTCCTCATGGCATGGCAACATGCCGCAGGGCATTTCACGGAAAACGGCTCGAAAAAAAAGTTGTGTTCCCAAATGCCCGCCTTACGCCGTTTGGGATACTTTTGGGAGAAGAGGAGAATCAAACCGGTACGGCAGACATAAAACGGACAAAGCTCTTCAGCCCCCTCTCCTCCTCCGCCTCCCTCTTGAAAGACAGGAAAAGACAACGTAGTCTGACTGATAGGCCTAACGGTGTGTCCATGCGCCGTCAGAAGTCCCAGCCTTTTAGCCAGCGTCTCTCAGGGGGGGGGATGACCATGCTTTACCCCATGTTTATACAACGGACTCCCTTCGGAGGTCTTGTCGGCACGCTTCCGGACTTTCCGGGCTGTACGCCTGAAGGATATGACATGGACGAGCTCATGGCCCAGGTGCCTGAAGCCGTGGCACTCTGGATGCAGCAGCAGGAGTTGTCCTCTCTGCCGGACAACCTGTCCGACCAGGACGGATGTCCCCCTCTGCTGGTGGACATATCGTAGGCACGCTGCGAGCATTCTTTGCCTCTGAACCTTGAGTGTCGACCATATGGAACTTCGCATTCAATCCCACGGGTCCCTTGACTGGAGCCCGGAAAGCGTCCGGCTCTGGAACGATATCGCAGGCCGCTCCGGCAGGCCCGACCCCTTCTGCTGCACGCCCGCATGGCAGATGGCCTTTCACGACGCCTTCAGTCCTTCGCGCCGTCTTCTGCTGCATGTGGAAGAAAAAAATGTGCTTGCCTTTGCCGAAATGGCGCTCTCGTCAGGTCGTCCATGTCTGGTTCCGCTTGAGTCACACTGGCTTTCCGGCTGTCCGCTTCTCGGTCCTGAGGCGGAGGAGCTGTTCGCCTGGGCCTGTGCCCTTCTGCCGCGCGTGTATGCAAACACGGTACCTGCCTTTCTCATCAGCGGGCTGGAAGAAAAAAGCCCCCTGCTTTTGAACCTGCAGACCAGATTCAAGGGAATTTTTCGTTTTATTCCCCAGCCTGACCTTCTTCAGCGCAGTGCTTCACTGGAAGGAGGCATGGATGGTTATCTCTCCAGACGGTCGGCCAACTTCCGGGCCAAGATGAAAAAAGCCCGCCGCAAGGCTGAAGCGAAAGGCGTCACCTTCGAACGCTTCATTCCCTCCTCCCCGGAAGAGGCGGACACCATCTACGCTCGCATGCTGGCTGTAGAGGAAAAAAGCTGGAAGGGCAAAGAACACTGCGGCATGACGGAAACGCCTTCACGCCAGTTCTACCACGCCATGATACGCCGCCTTTCCCTGTACCGCGGCGGGAGAGTGATGTTCGCCGTCCACGACGGCACGGACATCGGTTTCATTTTCGGCGGGCTGGCTGGCGCGCATTACCGGGGGCAGCAGTTCAGTTACGATGCGGACTGGAAGAGTTTTTCCATCGGCGACCTGCTCCAGATGGAACAGCTCGACTGGCTGTGCGAGGAAAACATTCTCCGTTACGACATGGGCATGAGCGACATTCCGGCCATGGCCTACAAGGCCCACTGGGCGGAAAAGGAACAGGCTCTGACGGCCTGGCTGCTTCTCCCCGTATCCGGCTGACGCTTTCGCCTCTCCCGCCCCGCCTTTTCCCGCGATGCCTGCCGCATCGTCGAAGAAGAAACTTTCTCATGCGCCGCTTACGCCGAATTCTGGATTTCTCCTCTGCTTTCCCGTACTATGTCGGCAGGGATTTATCCGTTTTGACACCCTTTTCCGCTCATGGAGGTCTCCATGAAAAAATGGCTCATTGCTCTGACGACTCTGGTGGTCCTGCTTGTAGCAGGCGTGGCGATTCTTTTCTTCTCTCTCAACTCTCTTGTAGAAAAGGCCGTCAATACCGAAGGCCCGAAAATCACGCAGACGGCCGTGCATCTTGATAACGCCGACATATCTCTCTTCTCCGGCACCGGACTGTTCAACGGATTCACCGTGGGCAATCCTGCCGGATTCACCGGCCATGCCGCCAGCGTGAAAAGCATGGTTGTGCAGGTCGATACGGCCACCGTTCTTGATGAAACCATCGTCATTCCGCTGATAGACATCGACGGGCCCGAACTTGTCTATGAGCTCAGCAGAGAGACCAGCAACTTCGACGTTCTCATGCAGAACATCAAGAACTATGCCGAAAGTCATGAAAAGAAGAGTGAAAACGCCGCCTCCCACTCCGATGCGGCAGACTCCGACAAGGCTGGCAAGAAAGTCATCATCGACGAGCTCATCATCCGCAACGCCAAGGCAACGCTGAGAGTGCCCCTGCTGCGGCTTTCCGTCAACGTGCCTCTGCCGGAAATCCGCCTGAAGGATATCGGCCGCGACAGCTCCGGCGTCAGTGTTGCTCACAGTGTTCTTCTCATCGTCAGAGAAGTCGCAGGGAAGCTGGCCGAAGCCACCGCTACCCAGAGCAAAAATCTCTCCTCCACCCTGCTGAAGGAAGGAGAAAATGCGGGAGAAAAGGCAAAGACTCTGCTGGAAGAAGGCGGAAAGAACGCCGGCGATAAAGCCAGAACTCTGTTGAAGGATGGCCTCGGTCTCTTCAAATAATCTCCGGCTTCGCCGCTCGCCGTCATTTTGCTCAGGCCGCCTGCCCTTCCCGGGCAGGCGGCTTTTTTCATGGGATGCAGAGTGATGCCATGAAAACTCGGTCTTCCGAAAGTACCCTTGCCACGACCCGGGCAATGGACTATAGCCATGACACGGCATACGCATCTCTCACGCTTCCGGTCCCTTTCCCCATCCGCCGACCAGAAAAGCAGAGAGATGCCGCTCAGCACAGGACGTGATGCCGCTTCTCCGCTTTTTCCTGCAACGCCTTACTACGACAGACATCCTTGTCCTGTCCTTGTCTCTGCCATGAACTACAGAAAAATACTCCTTCTTTCGCTGGGTCATCTTTCCTGCGACCTCAACTCCCACGCACTGCCGGCGCTGCTGCCCTATCTCGCCGCCGCGCACAACTTCGATTACCAGACCTGCGGTTTTCTGGCCTTCGCCTACTCCGCCGTAGCCTCACTGGTGCAGCCCGGACTCGGTCTTCTGGCTGACAAAATGGCCAAAGCATGGTTCATTCCGCTGGGCATTCTCATGGCCAGCATGGGCATAGGCGCCACGGGATTTCTGTCCAGCGAGTACGCCATGTTCGTCTCTCTTGTTCTCGGCGGCATAGGTGCGGCGGTTTTCCACCCCGAAGCAGCGCGCTACGCCAACATCGTTTCCGGTGACCACAAGGGTGTGGGGCTCAGCATCTTTTCCGTAGGGGGCAACGGCGGCATGCTCATGGGGCCGCTTATCGTCATGCTGGCCGTAGGAGGCATACCGCTCGGCAGCTTCACTCTGGGAGGATTCGGCCTGCACGGCACCGCCGCCTTCTGTCTGCTCGGCATCGTCATGGCGGCTCTGCTTCTCTGGCGAGTTTCCTCCTGGGACATGGCGGCAGGAAAAACAAAAACTTCCGGCGGCAACGCTGCCGCCGTCAACGACTGGGGAGCCTTCGGCATCCTTTCCGGCTGTCTGCTCACCCGCATGGGTCTTACCGTGGCCTTTACCACGTACCTTCCTCTCTACTGGCAGGGGGTGTTCCATTCCTCCGCCTCCACCGGCAATCTCATGCTGGTCCTCTTCTCCCTGTTCGGCGTGGCCAGCAACCTTTCCGGGGGTGCCGCGGCCGACCGCTGGGGCTATCGCCGCGTGGTACGCGTCTCCTCCTTTCTCTGTCTGCCCATTCTTGCCGTATTTCCGTTCATCCAGAGCCCGTGGCTGGCAGCCTTGCTGCTTGCGCCTCTGGCCGTAGGCCTGTTCTCCCCCTTCAGCTCTCTTGTGGTGCTCGGGCAGCGGTACCTGGCCCGAAACATGGGCTTTGCCTCGGGCATCACCCTCGGCGTGGCCGTAAGCGTGGGCGGCATGTTTGCGCCGGTACTGGGCTGGGCCGCCGACCTGTGGGGCGGCCTTTCCCCCGCCATGCATCTGCTCACGCCTCTGGCGCTTATCGGCGCCGTCTGTTCCTGCTTTCTGAAGAAGCCGCAGAATGACGTCTGAGGCGTTGCGTTTTCCATAAAAAACGCAGACCGGAAACCCCTTTTCCAATAAAGATGACAAAAGCCCGCCCGTACTCTTTGAGGAGTACGGACGGGCTTTTTCCTTAACCGAAAGACGACTATGCTAGCGAGCTCTTCGCTTTCTTGTCTTGAAGCTGTGCTCGGCCAGCCAGCCCAGTTCGCTGAGGCGCTCGTCCACCTTGTAGAAAAGCGTATCCTTCGGGAAAGAGCCATCCTTGCGGCGACGCCCCACCGGCATGCCGGTAAGCAGCTCCATGGCCTCTCCGATATGCGTCACAGGATAAATGGAGAACTTCCCGTCCCGCACGGCGCTGATGACGCGCTCGTCCAGCATGAGGTGCTCCACGTTGTCCTTGGGAAGAATGACGCCCTGCTCGCCCGTCAAGCCACGACGGGAACACAGCTCGAAAAAGCCCTCGATTTTGCGTGTCACGCCGCCTACGGCCATAATCTGACCGGACTGACTGACCGCTCCGGTAAAGGCGAGCGACAGGCGCAGCGGGACTTCCGAAATGGCGGAAAGCAGCGCCGCGAGCTCCGCTCCGGAGGCGGAATCTCCTTCAATGCCGTTGTAGCTCTGCTCAAAGCAGAGGCTGCCGGAAAGAACCAGCGGCTTGTTGTGGGCAAACTGCGAAGCGAGATAGCTTTTCAGAATCATCATGGCCTTGGTATGAATGGGGCCGCCGAGCTCCGCCTCGCGTTCCAAATCGATGATGCCGCCGTGCCCCACCCCCACGGTACAGGATATCTGATGCGGCAGACCGAACTCGTAGTCGCCGCTGGTCGTTACAGCAAGACCGTTCACGCAGCCCACTTCCGAGCCGGACGTGCGCACTTTGATGACTTCGCGGTCGTACTCTTCCATGAAGAGCTCTTCCACAAGGTCGGACCGGTACCGTCTCGCCTTCAGGGCCGCATCAAGGCTGGCTCTGTCCACCATGGACTTGCCTGCCATGGCCGCCATGGCCGAAGCCTCGATGAGCGTTTCGCGCATGAGGGGGAAACGCAGAGAAAGTTTGCGATGGTCTTCGCACAGCTCGGAACCGTGGTCCACCAGCCCGGCCAGGGTCTCCCTGTCAAAAGGAAGCAGGTCGGCCTCATCCATGATGCGCGCAAGCTGGCAGAGCCAGGCGCGTACGGCGGGAGCCGTGCGTTCCGTCTCCGACGCCATCTGCGCCTTTATCTTGAACAGCTTGGCGAAACGCTCGTCACGTTCCAGCAGGACTTCATACAAATCCTCCTCGCCAATGAGAATCACTTTCAGATTCAGAGGCATGGGTTCGGGCTCAATGCCCTTCACCCGGGAGGTGTCGTTGAAATCCGGCTCCTCGATGCGGGCCACGCCGGAGCGCAGCGCACGCATGAGCCCTTCCCAGGCAGGACCGTTGGAAAGCACGTCGTTGATATGCAGAACGAGATAGCCGCCGTTGGCTCTGTGCAGGGAACCGGCCTTGATGAGCGTAAAGTCCGTCACCAGAGCGCCCATTTCCGATTCCCGCTCCACGCAGCCGAGAAGATTGCCGTAGGTGGGGTGGTCCTCCACCACCACGGGTGCGCCGCGCATGCCGCTGTTGTCCACCACCACGTTCACGCTGTAGCGGTACAAATCCGGCTCCTGCTGTGCAGGCCCATCGGCATGAGGCGCGGAAGGCGTGGCGTCACGGGGCAGAAAGAGCTCCAGATGCTCAAGAACGTCGGCCCGCAAATCATCGAGAAAGGCATGCAGGGCGTCGGTCTTCTCCTCGCAGCCGGAAAGGCGGCATGCCTTTTCCGCCACGGGAACGACAAGCCGGTTCAGCAGATATTCCGCAGCCTCGCGCTCCAGCGCCTGTTCCCCTTTCTGAAAGCTCTTTTCCAGCTCTCCCATCCGGCGCACCAGAGGGGCCATGCGCTGGAGCAGCTCATCGGCACGGCGCTTGAACTGCTTCCTTTCAGGAGCCGCCAGAAGGGCCACCTCCTCATCGCTCAGCCTTTTGCCGTCCTGCATGGGGAAAAGGGAAAGAGAGCCCTGCTCCTCCGCATCCAGGGCAAAGCCCTGAGCCGCGGCCATTCCCTCCAGTTCCTTCACCATGCCCGCGCGTTCCTCACGGAAGCGCTCACGACCGGCACGGCGCTTGCGCAGGAAAAGGTCGGAATCAAGCCTGGCAGGCAGTTCTTCCCGAAGCTGACGCAGCGCGTCCGCAAGGGCGTCGCGCAGCTGCACGCCCTGCCCGGCCGGGAGCTGAATCATGACGGGACGGTCTTCATCCCGGAAGTTGTTGACGTAGATGACGTCGGGTGGCGTAGCCTCCTTGCGGGCCAGCGGCTCAAGGAAGTCACACAGCATATAGGTACGCCCCAGGTCGGGCGAACCGGACAGATACACGTTGTAGCCGGAATTGCGGATATGAACGGCCAGCTCCAGCGCCGCAAGAGCTCTGGGCTGAGCCGGGCGCCTGTGACCGCCACGGGGAATGGCACGGCTGTCTTCCCACGGAATGCGCTCCGCAGGCCAGCTGGGACGCAGCCGGTCGGCAGGCAGGGAAGCGACGGTACGAAGAGCTGGACTCATGCTATTCCTCTTCCCCGGCATACAATTCGGCGAGGATGGCATCGGCGCCGCGGGCCAGCAGTTCTTCCGCAAGAGCAGCTCCCATGCGCCCGGCCTCTTCCGCCGAGGCGGCGCCGCGTCTGGTTCCGCGAATCACATTCGTGCCGTCCACACCGGCGACGAGGGCATTCAGCACGAGCTCGCCGTTCTCCAGCACGGCATGGGCCGCAATGGGCACCTGACAGCCGCCGTCCAGCCGGCGCAGGAACGCGCGTTCCGCCGCCACGCACAGTCGCGTGGGTTCGTCCTCGAGGAAGGAGAGCATCTCCCGCACGTCCTGCCTGTCCTCGCGCATTTCCACCCCCAGAGCCCCCTGCCCCACGGCGGGCAGAAATTCCGGCGGCGTCAAATCCTGCTGGAAGGTCGCGCCGAGGCCGAGCCGCTTCACGCCTGCACGGGCGAGAATGATGGCGTCGTACTGCCCTTCCTTCATTCTGCGAAGCCTTGCCTCCACGTTGCCGCGCAGCACGGCCACCTCGATATCCGGACGCCCCGCCACAACCCCCCCCTGCCCGCCCAGA
>CALUPQ010000098.1 GCA_944322695.1 uncultured Mailhella sp.
GGCCACGTACCTTGCGCGGCGGACGTGGCACATGGCCGCGGCCGTCTTTCTGTCGTCGCAGGTGGCAAGGGCCGCGCGCGTCACGGGGCCCCACACGCCGTCGGCCTTCACGCCGAGCGCCTGCTGCGCCGCCCTTCTGGCAAAGACGGGCCCCATGTTCACGGCCGTGTCGTAAACCACCGCGGCGCAGAGGGGCTTCACGCTGTCAAGACCCAGCGCGTCCCAGAATTCGCGCCGCATGAGGCGTGCCGCATCCTCTCCGGTGAGGGCGCGGATATCTTCCGCGTCGATGTCGCCATCGCCGTCGATGTCGCCGACTTCCAGTCCCTGCGCTCTCAGAAAGCCCAGGGAAATACCGAAGTTCGTCGTACCGCCGGGGTCGGCATGATGGTCCGAAAATCCGCCTTCCCATTTTGAGGTAAAGGCGTGCGCTCTTTCAAAATTTCCCATAAAAAAACGCTCCCTTTTCAGAGAGCGTAAAATGAAAAATCCGTGCGGCACAGGCTCACCACAGCCACAGCCAGCTTCTTTTCCAGCCCCGTTCAGGCCTGCCCGGTCTCGCCGTGACAAGCGGCCCGGCCAGCATATCCGCCTCATCCGTCACAGGCGCCGGGTCCAACAGCGCATTGGCATAGATTTCCTCCAAGCTCCACTCGTCAAGGTCGCTTCTCGACCACGGGTCAAGCCACGCTCCCGCCGCAGCTTCCCGCAGTGCCTTCGCTTCGGCCCGCTCTTCCTTTCGCCTTTCATTCTGGCAGTCGCGGCGGCATCTCTCCGAGCAGTACTTGAGGCTTGCCGGAGCGCCCATGGGCAGCGGCCCTCCGCAATACCGGCACCGCCTTTCTCCCATCAGACGCTCTCCGATACCTCGACTACCCAGCGGGGATTCTCGTCGTACCGCTTTCTGGCGACAAGCTCCACGACCTGCCTGTCGTCCTCCCAGAACCGCAGGCGCGTCATGGCGTCAAGAAGCTGCTTGCTCAGGTTGTCCACATCCGGCCTGACGACATGTCCGATTTTCCCCTCCTGCATGGCGGCTCTGAGTTTTTTTGAAGCCGATGCAGGCATCGGCATGCACGCCGTAAAAACAAGCCTCACGGGACCGCTCAGCGGCTTTTCCGGTCTGTACCGGATAAGCACGGCCTCAAGCGTCCTTTCGTTGGCCTCCTGTTCCGTGCTCTTGTACGCTCTGCCCGACCTGGTATGCCGCGCCCTCTGCTGCGCCGTAGGGATAATGGCAAGCTCAAATTCCATATCAGCTCCAGACCTGATTTCTTGTCACGCTTTCCGGCAGGCGTCCGTCCGCCCACGGGCAGGGAAGGTTGAGGAACGCTATTTCACTTTTCTTCCAGAGTTCTCTTTCAGCATCGGGCTCAACCTGTTCTCTCTCCGCGCTCAGCAGTCTCTTCCGCCGTTTCTCGCACTCATTCCTGTGCTTCTTCTGGCATCCTCTGCATCGCACGGCATTGACGGCCGCGGTCTCAAAAACCGTGCCGCAATCCCTGCATATCACCGCTCTTTTTCTATACATGCCCGGCCCCCGGCTTCATTTTTGTACGTTTCTCCACCAGCAGACGCCCGTTCTCTCCGTACGCCTCATCTCCGCCCTGACTTTCCGGACTTCTTCCAGCGGCACCACTTCCACGCCGTACCTCACCATATTGGCCTTCCGGCAGAAAAAGATTTCCGTACGCATGAACTCCGGACAGGAGAAGCATCCGCGCCAGTAGTTCGGGCAGTTCTCGTGTATGCTCATGACGCCCTCCCCGCGTCCTCCATGGCGTATCCCCTGTCGTACCCCGTTCTGCGGTTCATCAGGAGCTTGAGAGTTCTCAGGTTGCGAAAGGACCTTGCCTCATCAGCAGGAGGCTCCGTGATTCCGTAATCATATTCGAACTGGAGCTTGCCGCCGGGGTATCCGGGAGGCATGCAGAGTACCCCCTGAGCCTTCCATTGCTTGGGAGTCAGATAGCGAAACCCTTTCCTGCGAATCGAGCAGTTGGGACAGGGGGCAAAAAAATGATGAACCGTACCATCTTCCAGCTTCTCGTAGGCTTCAAAACCTTTCCCCCCGTCACAGACAGGGCATGTCTCCCGATAAACAGCACGGGAGTTTTCCATCTGCCATGTTTCCCAGGCTCCGATAATAGCCTTGCCGAGATTGCTGGGCATGCTGTCCAGCTCCTCCAGCTTCCTGCGGATATCCGCCGCCACGTTGTCGGGAACGGACGCGATTCTTTCCGTAATCACCGCAACGACCGCGGAACTCCGGGAAGGCGCCGACCTGCCGAACGTGGCATACAGGCTGCAAATCAGGTTGTAGGCCATGTCGTGTGTCATACCAGTCTGAACCCCCATTCCGATTCCGCAGTTTCGTCCTCGTCTTCCCACCGCCTTCCGTTCAGCCAGCCCTGCGCGTATATCGGCGTGCGCCCCTCCGCTTTCAGCTCCGGCCTCCGTCCGGCCTCCTTCGCCGCCGCTCTGCATATCGTGTCCACCAGAGCGTCCGTCAGTACGGGAATGGCGGCCCACGCATCTATGGCCTGAGCCTTGTCCTTCTTGTAGGCAAACGCTTCCCAGAACCGCTCAAAAGTCTCCGCCCTCTTCCCCCGGAGGACTTTCTTTTTCCCTTTCAGGACGACCTGCGCTTCCACCGCATCGCCCGATGCGGAAAAGGTGTTAGAAGAGAGTTCATTAATACTTTCTGCTTTAGAGTTAATATTAATATTATCTACTCTACTCTCTTCTGGCGTTTCTTCGCGTTTCCCTGCGTTACATTGCGTTTCATACTTCTTTTTCTCTCTAAAACGCCGAACCCTTTCTGTAGAGCTATCTTCCCGTTTCGGTTGGCGTTTCTCCCAATTCGTCACCTTGCCCCCCGTGAGAAGCCCTTTTTTCTCCATGGCGCGCATGATGGCTTCACTTGCACCGTCTTCAAGACCGAGAACGGCGTCTGCGGCTTCACAGTCGAAACCTGAAACGAACCCACGTTTCCCTGCGTTACATTGCGTTTCATCGCGTTCCGAAACGTCACTCGCTCGTTCCAGCAGCATGGCCCACACGGCAACAACGGCGGCAACGTTCTGCCCGGCGAGTCTGGCGACCACCATGAATTTCGGGTCCGTCGCCGTGCCGGCGTACCACCTGAACCAGGTCATAAAATTCACCTCAAAGCTTTTTCAGCAGCCTCGGGATTAAGACGATACATAGCCTCGCGCAGAGCTGTGGCTTTGGCAGAAAAAACATCCTTCTGCACTCCATTGCACAGCTTCCAAACATACGCACGGTGAAGCCCCGCTTCTTTCGACAGTCGGTAGCCCGTGACGCCTGACAAAGCCAAAAACCGTTCAATTTGTTCTGCGATTGTTTTCATAGCTTGAATAGTACCTCTAGCGCAACTAAAAAACAAGTAATATTTTCTTTTTTGTAACCGTTGCCAAAGCGCAACTAATTAAGCGAAAAGGAGAACATTATGAAAAAGAAATTTACCGAACAAATTCTCAGCGTCCTTGCTTCCGGTGTGGCGAAATACGGCACGGCCTACGCCCTTTCGCAAAAATCCGGTGTATCGAAGTCGAATATGAGCCGTTGGCTTTCCGGCACGCCTCCCCGTACCGCTGACATTGAGCCTGTCATGGACCTTTTGGGAGCCAGGATAGTTCTTCCAGATGATACTCTCATCGACTACGACCTCATTCCCAAAGTTTCCGCAAAGGCCGGAGCCGGAGCATCCCTTGAGACCGGCGACGAAACCGAAGGACTTTATGCCTTCCGCAAGGATTTCATGGGAAGGGAACATATCTGCGCCGCGAACGCCGTCATGATGGACGTGATGGGTGACAGCATGGAGCCGGAGTTTTACGAGGGTGACACTCTGCTCATCGACAAGTCGGACACGGAAATCCGGGACGGCAAAATATACGTCGTCACCCTAGGGGAAGAGCTGAGAGTCAAGCGCATTTTCAATTCTCTGAACGGCCTCATCCTGCGCTCCGACAACCGGCGATACCCGGACATCCACGTCGAAGGACCGGACCTTGAGACTTTCGTCGTGCATGGCCGTGTCCGCTGGCACAGCAGAATCCTGTAGAAAAAAGCC
>CALUPQ010000099.1 GCA_944322695.1 uncultured Mailhella sp.
GCCCCACATGGCGGGACGCAGCCCCTTCCAGCGTTCCTGCAGAAATTCGCGCAGGTTGTCCGACGGAGACTGGGGGAAAGGTACGCGGCATTCGGTCAGTGCACCGATGGTACGCAGCGAGCAGTACGTTCCCTGACAGGTTCCCATGCCCAGGCGGGTGCGCAGACGCACGTCCGTCATGGACTGGCTGGAGGGGTCGGACGCCACATATTCAATCTCCGCACGGGAGACCATCTCACATTCGCACAGCAGCGGGTTGCTTTTCATGGCCGCCGCCCTTTCCACCACGATGGGGAAGGCATCGCCAAGACGGTTGGCCACCAGAGGCACGCTGTGTACCGGGAAATACTTGGTCGCTTTTTCCAGCATGGCCGGAGAAGGACTTTCGATGATGGGCTCGATGGCGGTACGGCATTCGGCGTGGACACCGAGCTTCTCACAGACAAGGTCGCACATCTTTTCCGCCATGAGGCGATATGTGGTGAACTTGCCGCCGAAGATGGAGAACATGCCATCCAGTCCTTCCTCGGAATGGTCGGAAATGTGGAAACCGCGGCTGGCGGCACGACCGGCAGCGCTGCCCTTGGCCACATAAAGAGGACGGGTGCCGGCAAAGGCACGCAGAATACGATAGCTGCGCAGATTCGGGATGAGCACCTCGCCGATGTCAAGAAGCTTGAGCACGTCTTCGGTGGGCGCTTCGTGGGCATCGGGACGGTCGGCATGGAAGGAAGTCGTGCCGAGAATGGTGATGGAGCCGTGCGGCACGAAAATGTCGCCATCCGAGCTCATGTGCAGACGGTTGATGATGCGGGACGTAAAGCGGTGGTTGAACGCCACCAGCGTTCCTCTGTCGGGCTGCACGCCGACCTCGAGGCCCACGAGCTCCACGACCTTGGCAGCCCACGACCCCGCCGCGTTGACGACGACATCGCAGGAAATACGGATTTCCTCACCGGTGACAAGGTTGCGGGCACGGACACCCTTGACCTTGCCGCCTTCCTGGTCGATGGCGAAAACTTCGTGATGCGTCAGCATCTCACCGCCGTAGCGTCTGGCGGACATGGCATTGTGCCATACCAGACGGAAGCCATCCACGCTGGAATCCGGCACACGATACACGGCCTTTATGGTCGGGTCGAGGTTGGGTTCAAGGCGCAGCGCCTCTTTCACGTCAACCGGCTCCGCTTTGATGCCGGCCTTGGCACAGGCTTCGACCCAGGGCTTTTCGTAATCAGGGTCATCCTGCTGGCTGAGAACGAAAAAGCCTTCGGACTCTTCCACGCATTCCCGGCCGATACGGCGAAGAATCATGTTTTCTTCAATACATTCCCTGGCCGCTTCATTGTCTTTCACCGCGTAACGCCCACCGCTGTGCAGCAGGCCGTGGAAGCGGGAACTCGCACCAGAAGCAATGCCGCCCTGCTCCAGCAGCACGGCCCTGACGCCGCGCATACTGAGGTCTCGCAGGATACCTATGCCAGTAGCGCCACCACCGATGATGACTACAGTCGTGTGTTTCACACAGCCTCCCTTGCCCTTTTGCCTGAGAAGAAATTTTCGTTTACGAAAAAACTCAAAGACAAATTACCATAATTCGAAAATTATTTCTGATTTATCCTCTTAATTCAACGGCGTCAAGCGGCATAAAAAAAATCAATGAGCACAACAGGTTGAAAAACGCCATTCCGGCGGTGCTTTTCTCTTGCAGAGCCGTCTGTAAAAAGTATATTGTGAGGCAGCATCAATTTTTTGCAGGAGTTGAACGTACAATGAAGATATCTGAAAAACGCTGCGTCGTCCTGGACATGGACGGTACCGTCTATCTGGGCAATATTCCCATTGCCGGAGCCGTGAATTTCATCAAGGAAAACTGGGACAGACTCGACTTCCATTTTCTGAGCAACAATACGTCCAAATCTCCTGACAGCTATGTAAAAAAGCTGAACGGCATGGGCATCCCCGCCACGCTTGAACTCATCCTTTCCCCCACTACTCCGCTGGTGGACTTTCTGAAGGAAAGACACATCCACACCGCCTACATCGTAGGCAACAGGGACTTCTGCCGGGACCTTGCCCAGCGCATGCCGGAACTGAAACAACAGGAAGAAGGAGCGCAGGCCGTCATTCTGGCATACGATACGGAACTCACCTATGAAAAACTTTCCCGGTCGGCCATTTTGCTGGAAAATCATCCGGAAGTTCTGTTTCTCGCCACGCACCCCGACAAGGTCTGTCCTTCGCCGGAAGGCCCCCTGCCCGATGTCGGCAGCATGCTGGCGCTTTACAAGGTGGCTACGGGACGCGAACCTCAGTATATTTTCGGAAAGCCCGACCCCACGGTGCTCCAGCCGCTTCTGAAGAAATACCGCAAGGAAGAAATGGTCATGGCCGGGGACCGCCTCAGCACGGACAAAAAACTTGCAGAAAACGCCGGCATTGACTTCATTCTTGTTCTCAGCGGTGAAGCCACGCGGGAAGAGGCCCTGGCGGAAGCCATACAACCTACCGTCATTGCCGAAGACCTGGGCAAGGCCTGGGAAGATAGATAATCCCGGAGCCATACGCCGAAGCTGCAGTGCCGGACGCACGGCATTCAAAAAGCGCCTTTTCCGTCCTTTCGGAGACGAAAAAGGCGCTTTTTCAAACTGAGCCGGTAACATCGGAACATAGCGACGCACCGGGTAAAATTCGACGGTCTCCAGCCCCTCTTCCGCAGACGGGCATGGACCTTTCCTCGCTCAGACGCCCTCTCCAAGTCCCATACGGCGCCGGTAGTCCATAAGCGTTTCATAAACGCTCATGGTCACTCGAAGGCCGCCCTTGCCCCGGCCGATATCGATATTGGGCTTGGCCTGCCCGTGATAATCTGACCCTCCGCTGAGCTGCAGCCCGTATCGGGCGGCGAGCTCCACACAGATGCGCACATCACCGGCATCATGTTCACTGTGATAGGCTTCCAAAGCATCCAGGCCATATCCCTTCAATCCCGCCACGAGGCGCTCCAGCTCTTCAAGGGGCGCATGCAGCAGGCGGGGATGAGCCATGGAAACCAGCGCACCGGCACTCTTCAACAAAGATACGGCCTCTTCCGGACTCATGAGCATTCGCGGTACATACGCAAGGCCGTTCTTTCCCAGATAACGTCGAAAAGCCTCTTTTCTGTCCTTTACCAGACCCATACGGCAAAGAAGCTCGGCAAAATGGGGACGCCCCACCACCCTTCCCCCGGCCAGAGCCTCCGCGGCTTCGTAGGAAATATCCATCCCGAGCCTCTGCAGCTTTCCGGCAATGCGGATGTTGCGCTCCTTTCTCTGGACACGCACCTTGGAGAGAGCCTCTTCCAGAGGGGCTGTTTTTTCTCCGTTCCGGGGAATCCACAATCCCAGAAAATGAGCCTCCCCCCAGGGAGTAGCAGTACTGATTTCACAGCCACGGACAAACGTGAGACCACACCTTCCTGCTTCCTCTTCCGCTTCTGTAAGGCCGTCAAGCGTATCATGGTCCGTAAGAGCAAGTACGCGCAGACCGGCATGAGCAGCCTTGCGGACAAGGTCCGCCGGGCTGTCCGTTCCGTCGGAAGCGGTACTGTGGGTGTGCAGGTCTATAAGTGCGATGCTCATTTTCCGAAAATATCACGCTTTGCTCTTCTGTCAATCATGCCATTGACGGAACACACCGATGAGTTACGCTGAAAACGCGACGCTCCTTACCGCACGACCGACAAAGCCATCCTCCACTAAGAAAAGATGGTCCGAAACGTCCCGGCCGCGGACTGAACGCCAATGACAAGGTGATTTCATGAACAACTTCTTTCTCGCCAACGGCTCGGTATTCCGACAGATATTCTATACCACGTCCATGGTCTACGACAGACGGGAACAGGAACCCTTTCCTCCGGTAAACGTCTATGTCTGTGACGGGCATGTGCTCGTGCAGGCGCTTCTTCCGGGGCTGGACACGCACGATATCGGCATAGCGCTCGATGGAGAAGAGCTTCTTCTGGAAGGGCGAATGCAACGCAAAAACGGCCGCTACGTCCGTGAAGAGCGCTACAGCGGACATTTCAGGCGCAGGATTCCTCTGGGAACGGCCGTCCATCCGCAGGCGAACGTGAAAATAAAGGACGGTATCCTTCACATAGAATTCAAAAGAAAGGATAGATGATGCAGAAACCCACCCCTTACCCGAAAGTACGTCCGGCCACGGACATTGTGGATACGGATGACGGCGTGCAGATACAGGTCAATATGCCGGGCGTGACGGAAAAAGACCTCTCCCTCAGCGTTCAGGGAAACACTCTTCACATCACGGCAAGTTCCCGCTGCCCCGTACCGGAGGAAACAAAACACGTACGGACTCTTGAGTTCGGCAACGTGGATTTTCTGCTTGATATTTCCATGGAAGGCCCGCTTTCCGCTCCGCCGGTGGCCTCGCTGGACAAAGGGGTTCTCTCCCTCTTTTTGCCCCATCCCTCAGGAACGGGAGTCCCCGTCAAACTGCTCTGACCTTTCTGCCGGACACGGAGCCGGATAAGCGCCCCTGAAACCTTCAATAACCTGACCTTAATCAGGGGGAAAAGGGGCAAAACTCTGAATGACCGGCACGAAGAGGCTTTTCCTCTATAGGTTGCCCCTTGTCTCTATCATGCTTCAATACGGCTTCCAGAGCGGGACTTTTTTCTTTTCCCCAAGCTATGTAATGGCGCAGAAAGGTGAACCATGTCGGTCCAGCCCTTTTCCGGCGGCCCAGCTTCCGTGGAAACTCTCGTCTAAGCAGCGTCGGACACGTTGCAACAAGGCCGCTTTTCATCATGAAAAGAACGCTTCGGCTTTCCGCTCCGCCCATCCGACAGGGTCGCCACAACATCATATGGCCCCAGGATACATTTCATTACCCGGCAACGTTTCATACCGGGGCGATACGCCCCGACGGTGTTCTTCAGACATTCCTGCCCATGCGTGCTCCTGGTTCGACCTTGCGCTGACGGCACGAAAAGTCTTTCATGCGGCCTAAATGGGAGGCAGGTCCGACGCCTCCAGCGTCATGACAAGGGCGTCTTCTCCATCGGCATAGTAATGCCTGCGGATTCCAGCGGACAGAAAGCCGAGTCTGGCATAGAGCGCCCGTGCAGGCATATTGCCCGTGCGCACCTCAAGCACTCCCCTTTCCCATCCTGAAGCTGGCCTGCCTTTTTTCAGAAGGTGGCCGCCCTGCAAGGTATCATGCAACGCATACGACATTAAAGGATAGGAAAGTCCCCTGCCCCGACATTCTGGCCGGAGAGCGACATTCAGAACCTCAAGCTCTCCTTCCAGAACCGAAAGCGTAATGTACCCGGCAAGCTCCCCGTCCAGAAAAAGACCGTACGCGGCAAACCAGTCCTGCTCCCACGCTTCTGCAAACTGTCCGGCTGTCCAAGCTGAAGAAAAACAAAGAGCTTCGAGCCCGGCAACGTCCGGCATATGCTCGAGTCTCAGCCAGCGGATGTCTTCCATGCGAATATCCTGTCTGTCAACCTACTGAATAATAGAGAGCTTCCGCCCCCTCTGACACTCCGGCCAGAGGGAAAAGACATACGAAGCAGAAGCGCCAGACACGCGTATCTTCCCGGCGTCCTTTGCATGGAACACGGCATGGTCACATGGCGGAAAAAAGGACGGCTTCCGGAGCGACGCCATCCGGCCCACACGGCATTTCCCGCGCCCCTGCATTTACAGCACTTTCCAGCCGGATATGAAAGCGCCTCCGAAGTCTTCATACGGCATGTCTCATCCCGCAGGACACGCTCCTTCCATGAAAAAAACGTAACGCTGCGCCCTGCTTCCCGAAAGGCCTTCTTCCGTACGGAGCTGCTTAGCTTTTCAGAGAAAGATTGTGGAGCATCTCTTCATGCACCATGCCGTTGCTGGCCAGAATGGGCGTATGGAAACGGTAGTCGTCACCTTCCCGTCCCGAAACTTTTCCGCCAGCTTCTTCCACAAGTACCCAGCCTGCGGCGATATCCCACGGTTTTATCCATCCCTCGAAATAGGCGTCAAAACTGCCGCAGGCCACAAAGCACATATCCAGCGCCGCAGAACCGCAGCGCCGTACGCCAACGGTGGTATCGAGCAGAATGCGCATGTCGCGAAGAACCGCATCCATGTCTTCATGCACCGAATAAGGAAAGCCCGTGGCCACAAGCGCCTCACTGCAGACAGCGACGTCGCTTACATGAATACGGCGGCCGTTCAACCATGCGCCCTTTCCGCGTTCCGCCACGTAACGTTCCCCGCGCACAGGGGCGGAAACGGCACCGAAAGCCACACGTCCGTTTTCCCACAGGGCCACGGACGTGGCCGTATCTCCGAAATGATGGGCAAAGTTCGTTGTGCCGTCCACAGGGTCGATAATCCAGCACGTTTCCGAAGGAAGCTGCTCCGTGGCGCTTTCCTCCGCCATGAAGGCGGCTCCGGGCACGACATCCCGCAGACGGTCCTTGAGAAAAGCCTCTATGGCCAAATCGGTGTCCGTGACGAGGTCTCTCACGCCCTTGTGCCTGACGGCCCTGGGCCTGTCCCATCGGGAAAGAAAAAGCGCGTCGCTTTCATCAAGAACGGAAAGAAGCGCCTGAACGCGGGCGGACAAATCCATGCATGCCATATTCTTTCCCCCTACTTGTTACCGGCGGCCGCTTTTTCCGCCATGCGAAGGCGATACCTGAGGGAAAGCACCTCAAGTAGACGGGCCAAATCATCCGCCGC
>CALUPQ010000100.1 GCA_944322695.1 uncultured Mailhella sp.
TGGTCTGACATCTTAGGCATGTGCGACGCCTGCAAATGTCAAAACCCTGATCGAATGCTCAGAGTACAGCAGGACAGATTCCATCTGCCCTTCCCTGCCGTCCAGGGAAACGCCCATGACGGGCGAGGTCTATTTGTAGCTTTCCCGCCCCCGGGAGTCAAGTTTTTTTTGAGAAATTTTCCTTTTTTCCACCCTGCTCCAAAGGGTCGCCGTCCGCCGTCGTTCCGGCGGCGGACAGGCCGTTCCGAAGACCTGAGCCGCTCAGACGGAGAACCACCCTTCCCCCGGTTCATGCAGCCGCTCTCCGGCAGAAATGCCTTCCCCGTTGGCCCCGCGAAGTCCGCGGTCCGGCCAGTAGGCTTCATAAAAAGCCGTCTCCGCACTGGAGTCGCCGATGAGAAAAAGTTCGTCCGCAGCCTGAAACTCCCGCCGGGGGTCGGGGTTGACCAGCATCTCTCCGTCGGCGGTCTTCACGGCCACCACGTTGCAGCGCAAATCCCGGCGTATGCCGCTGTTGACGAGCGTCTTGCCCGCAAGCCCCTCCCCTGCGGCGGCACGGAAGATGTTGAGCCCCTCGTTGAGCATGAACACCCTGCCCGGCTCCAGCAGATTGATAATCTGACTCGACACCATGGACGCCAGGGAAAGCACGAGGTCCGCCCCGGCCGTATGCAGCACGTGCACGTTCCTGTCGAGATTGGTACGGGTGATAATCTGCACGTCGGGACGCAGTCTGCGGCAGTAGATGGTAAGATAGATGTTGGTGTCGTCGTCATGGGTGGTGATGAGAATGGACGGCGAGGTCTTGATGCCCGCCTGCTCCAGCGTGAACGGGTCGGAAGCGTCGCCTATCTGCACCCGTATGCCGGGTATGCGCGAAGCTATGTTCGACTTGTCCACCACCACGACGTCGAGCCCGCGCTCCTTGAGCGCCACTGCGGCCGCCGTGCCCACGCGCCCTCCTCCGAGCACCAGGACGGGGCCGTTCTTTTCCCGCGTCTGCGGTTCTCTGGCAAGCTCACGGGAAAACGCGTCCATCTGCTCCCGGGAACCGGCCATGACCAGCACCTTGTGGTCCTCAAGCAGCGTGTCCGGACCGGGGTGTTCAAATACGCCGTGGTCCCACAGGCCCACCACGTTCACGCCCGTACGTCCGCGAAGGTCGCTTTCCCGAAGCGTCATACCGCCCAGAGACGTCTGCTTCACCGGAGCCTCGGCAATGACCAGCGGGCCGAACGTGGCCAGGGGGCTGACGCGAAGCCTGTCGGTAATCACCCTGCGCGTCAGCGAACGGCCGAGCGCCTTGCGGAACTGAAACACGCGGGTGCAGCCGGCGACCTTGAGAATTTCGATGGACTCGTCCTTCTCCGAGCGGGAGACCATGGGCACCTTTTTGTCCAGCTCCCGCAGCGTGAAGGCCACGTTGATGTTGCGCACGTCGGTATCCAGCGCAACGACGATGCGCGCGTTCTGGGCGTGAAGCCCGCGATAGACCTCCACGTCGTCATAATCGCCCACCACCGCATGAAGTCCCAGGTCCATGAGGTCAAGGGCCTGCTGTGTCGTGGAGCACAAAAGCACGCTGTGAAAGCCGTAGCGGGCGAGCACCTGGGCCAGATTGCGGGCCACGGGGCTCACCCCCACGATGATGATGTGATTGCGGGCCGACGCGGGCAGGCTGTGCTGCACTTCCTTTTTCTTCTGCGCCTCCAGCCACGGCGTATAAACGAACTGAATGAAGGACGAGGGCAGAACGATGAGCAGGCCGACGATGCCGGTCAGCAGCACGATGATGGAAAACGCCCTTCCCAGGTCGGAATTGAAGGTGATGTCGCCGAAGCCCAGCGTGGACATGACGGTGAGCGTCCAGTACAGACCGGTTATCCAGGAGTACTCGCGCCCCTCATACTCCATGATGTAGTGGAACAGCAGACTGAACACGACCACGCACACGGTAAGAATGAAGATGACACGGGAAAAGTAACCGAAGTTGCGACGAGCGCCTTTCCCCTGACTCAACAGCGAAAACTGACTGGGAAAAAATTTCATGGCGGCAGTATGCCCTGAGGCGTCCTTCTAGGCAAGGGGGCTGCAAAAAGCCGCCGCTCCTTCTGGAGCGG
Organism: uncultured Mailhella sp.; assembly: GCA_944322695.1. GTDB lineage: Bacteria > Desulfobacterota > Desulfovibrionia > Desulfovibrionales > Desulfovibrionaceae > Mailhella. Next base: position 2,121 of record CALUPQ010000100.1, read on the forward strand.
CGGCCCGTCTGTTTGTCGGCTGCGCCTACGGCGCGAATCCTTTATTCCGCCGAAGCGGACAAGGGCTTAGAGGCCCTTGGACTGCATATAGTGGATGAGGTCGGTCACGCGGACGGAGTAGGCCCATTCGTTGTCGTACCAGCTCACCACCTTGGCGAGGTTGCCGTCCTGCACGGTGCAGTATTCGGATTCCACGATGGAAGAGCGGGAGTCGCCCTTGAAGTCCATGGAAACGAGGGGCAGGTCGTTCACGCCGAGAATGCCCTTCAGATAGGAATCGGAAGCGGCGCGGAAGGCGTTCACCAGGGTTTCGGCGTCGGTGGACTTTTCAAGCACGGCGGTGAAGTCCACGATGGACACGGTGGGGGTGGGCACGCGCAGGGCGTAACCGGCGAAGCGGCCCTTCAGAGAAGGAATGACTTCGGCCACGGCCTTGGCGGCGCCGGTGCTGGTGGGAATGATGTTCAGAGCGGCGGCGCGGGCGCGACGCAGGTCCTTGTGGGGCAGGTCGAGGATGCGCTGGTCATTGGTGTAGGAGTGCACGGTGACCATGCTGCCGAGCTTGATGCCGAATTCCTGATGCATGACCTTGGCCACGGGAGCGAGGCAGTTGGTGGTGCAGGAGGCGTTGGACAGGATGTTGTGCTTGGCGGGGTCGTACATGTCCTGGTTCACGCCCATGACCACGGTGAGGTCGGGCTGCTTGGCGGGAGCGGAGATGATGACCTTCTTGGCGCCGCGTTCCAGATGCACGCCGGCCTGAGGAGCGCTGCGGAAGAGGCCGGTGGACTCGACCACCACGTCGCCTTCCAGTTCCTTCCAGGGGAGCTTGTTGGGGTCGCGCTCGGCGAGGCAGGCCACGTTCCAGTCGCCCACCTTCACCATGGTGCAGTCCACGCCGCCCACGGAGGTCTTTTCGGCGGCCACTTCGCAGGTGAAGCCCGCGGGACCGTAGGCGCTGTCGTGCTGAAGCAGATGGAAATTGGTGTTGGCGTCCATCAGGTCGTTGATGGCGACGATTTCAGCGCTGTCGGCATACTTGCCGTACATGGCGCGGAAGACCTGACGGCCGATACGGCCGAAGCCGTTGATAGCAACTCTTACCTTTTTCATAATTCCTTTCCTTTGCCCGTCAGGGCAATTCCCGGTGAGAACGGCGTGCCCGGAGCCTGCACCATGCGGACGGAACAGCCACTTCCGTCTGGCGTCACGGGCGATTCCCACCGTGTTAAAAATCACAAGAGCAAAAGACAGGGTATCAGAATTCCCCTCCGGGCGCAAATCCTTTCTGCGCCATGGCCTCATGCCCAAAACGACGGCACTGCATGGGGCACAAACCCTTGCCAAGCACGGGCAAAGGGCGATAATGTCTCTGACTCATCTTTATTTCAGAGGGAGGATTTCATGCATCCTTTCGCTTCCGCCCCGCAGACGGCGATATCCGGCGAGCATTCCACGCTGCCGGACATCAGCCGCATCCATCTTCCGGCGACGCTTTCCAGCCGCAAAGCCAGGATACAGGACGTGGACGGCATGTCCAGCCTCATCAACGAGTTTGCATCCGCCCGAATCATGCTGGCCCGAGGCCCGCTCTATCTGTACCAGAACATCCAGGATTACCGGGTCATCACCGCCATGCTGGACGACAGGGAAGTCGTGCTTGCCTGCGGCGGCCTGCACGTCCTTTGGGAAGACCTCGCCGAAGTGCGTTCCGTGGCCGTTCACCCCGACCTTCAGCGAAAGGGCATAGGCAGGCTCCTCGTCCAGGACCTCATAAGCGACGCCCGTGCCCTCGGTGCGGCGCACGTGTTCACCTTCACGCTGGCGCCGGGATTCTTCTCCTCTCTCGGCTTCTCGGCCGTGGACCGCGACACCCTTTCCCCCGTCGTCTGGGCCGAATGCAGCAAGTGCCCGAAATTCTACAAATGTGACGAAGTCGGCATGATGCTGCACTTCTGATATCCGCCTTTACAGGAGCCTGCCATGAGCAACCTTAAAAATCGTGACTTTCTGAAAATCGCGGACTTCACCCGCGAGGAACTCGAATACCTGCTCCACCTCGCCGCCCGGCTCAAGAAGCTCCGCCGTGAAGGCAAGGAGCCGCAGTTCCTCAAGGGAAAGAACGTGGCCCTGGTGTTTGAAAAGACCTCGACCCGTACCCGCTGCGCCTTCGAGACCTCCCTCTTCGACCAGGGAGCGCACTGCACCTACCTTTCCGACGGCTCGCAGATAGGCAAGAAGGAATCCATGGCCGACACCGCCCGCGTGCTCTCCCGCATGTACGACGGCATAGAGTACCGCGGCTACGGACAGGAAATCGTGGAGAAGCTCGCCGAGTTCTCCTCCGTGCCGGTATGGAACGGCCTCACCAACGAAGCCCATCCCACGCAGATTCTGGCCGACTTCCTCACCATGATGGAGCACAGCGACAAGCCCCTCAACGAAATCACCTTCGCCTACCTCGGCGACGCACGCTACAACATGGGCAACTCCCTCATGATGGGCGCAGCAAAAATGGGCATGAACTTCCGCTCCGTCGCGCCCGTCGCTCTTCAGACCAGCGATGAAATTTATCAGATGTGCCTTGCCGAGGCCGAAAAGTCCGGCGCGACCATTCTGCGTACCGACAATGTGGCCGAAGGCGTGAAGGACTGCGACTTCCTCTATACCGACGTGTGGGTGTCCATGGGAGAACCCGACGAAGTGTGGAAGGAGCGCATCGAGCTGCTCCTGCCCTACCAGGTGAACGCCCGCGTCATGGAACTCACCGGCAACCCTGACTGCAAGTTCATGCACTGCCTGCCCGCCTTCCACAACCGCGAAACGGCCGTGGGCGAATCCATCTATCAGAAGTTCGGTCTGGAAGCCCTGGAAGTGACCGAAGAGGTGTTCGAGTCGAAGAATTCCATCGTGTTCGACGAGGCAGAAAACCGCAAGCACACCATCAAGGCCGTCATGGTCGCCACTCTGGCCGACGTGCCGCCTATATTCTTTGAGGATTAAAAGGACGGGGGAAGGAGGAAACCCTTTTGGAAAAGGGCTTTCCTCCTTCCCCCGTGCCCCCATCCTCTTTCCGAAAACCTTTAACGGACAAGCCCTAGATATCCGGGGAATCTTTCTCTGAAGGCCCGAAACCGACATGGCGACCGGGCCTTCGCTTTTTCCGGACCGTACCCGCACCTCACTGAAGCAACCGGCCTGACGGCATGCGACCTCCGGAATGCTATCCTTTTCCACCGAACATTCCTTACGCCGGAGGGGAAAACTTCCGCCCCGAAGCCATGCAAGGCGGCTGCGGCCGCACCGTCCCCAATGTTCCTTTTCGAAAAACGGGCTTTTCTGCGCCAAAGAGAAAAAGCGCCCCGGGCAGGAGCTCCGCCGCTCAGAGCACACGTTTTCAACCTGCCGACATAACAGGATATTAAATAATATCTCGGCTTTGCGCTCCGGCTCGGAAAACGTCCGCCGCCCCTCGCCCTCCCCCTTTTTCACTTGCCTTTTTTAAAAATTCGGGCTATTGCTAACAGTCCTTACGATACAAATAGTATCCGTTCAAGCAGCATCTCGCCCCACTCGGGCTTTTTTATGGAGGATTACCATGGGTAAACAGTGTGAAATCTGCGGCAAGAAAGCTCAGGTGGGCAACCTTGTGAGCCATTCCAATATCAAGACCAAGCGTCGCTTCAATCCCAACCTGCAGGCTGTCCGCCATCAGGACGCCGACGGCACCGTGCGCACCATCAACGTGTGCACCCGCTGCCTCCGTTCCGGCGCCGTGGTGAAGCCCGTCGTCAAGAACGACGCCGAATAATCCGGCTTGCCGATGTTTCCAAAGGCGGGGATATCCATCTCCGCCTTTTTTGATTAATAATGCCCCGCGGCATCCTATTTCTGCCGAAAAGAGCCGACTTTCACCATGAGCGACATCCGCGCCCCCTTCCGTCATCGCCCGAAACGCCGCATATCCATGTGCCGGCGCCCCGCGCGCGTACCGGAATCCTGGCGCGTGGTGGACTTTCAGGGCCCGGGGCACATGGGACGCCGTCTTCCCGCCCTCGGAACGAAACAGATGGAGCTGCTTCGTCTGGTGCTCGACTCCCGGGACATTCCCTACGTCATCACCGGACACGGCACGCAGACGCGCGCCTTCGTTCCCCCCATGTTCGAACATCTGGCCCGCACGGAGCTTTCCGCCGTGGCCGCGGAAAAGACGCCGCAGCCCAGGCCGCTGCCGCAGAGGCACAACGCCCACTGGGCCATGCTGGTCATGCTCTTTCTCATCTTCTGGCACGGCCTGTACATGGGCTGGTGGCCGCTGCCCCTTGAGCATCTGCCCGACCCGGACTACTGGAAGATGTGCGGCAAGCTGGACGTGACCCGGGTACGCGCCGGAGAATGGTGGCGAACGGCCACGGCCCTCACCCTGCACGCGGATTCTCTGCACCTTTTCAGCAACGTGGTATTCGGAACGCCCTTTCTCCTGCTGCTCTCCCGAAGGCTCGGACTCGGGCTTACGCTTGCGGCAACGCTTGTCTCAGGCATGTTCGGCAACGCCATGAACGTGCTCTACCGGGACCCGGGCTACGCCAGCCTCGGCTTTTCCACGGCCATGTTCGGCATCGTCGGTCTGCTTTGCGCCGACATCGTGGTAAGAAGCTCCGCACGGGGCTTCCGGCGCATGGCGCTGCCCGTGGCGGCGGGCATGGCCTTTCTGGCCATGCTGGGAGCGGAAGGACAGAACATCGACTACGCCGCCCATATTTTCGGCCTGCTTTCCGGCTTTCTCGTCGGACTTGCCGTCAGCTTCGCCATCCGGCATGATGACGGCCTGCCCCGGCCGCTGGAATGCCTGCTCGGCTGCGCCGCACCCCTGTTTCTGCTTCTGTGCTGGAAACTCACACTCTAACCTATCGAGGCCTCCATGGAAAAAGCCCCCGGCACCTTCGAACTTCTGGGCAAGGACGGCAACGCCCGCGCCGGCCTTCTGCACACCGCTCACGGCGTCATCGAAACGCCCATCTTCATGCCCGTGGGCACCGTGGGCAGCGTGAAGGCCCTGGCCCCGGACGACTTGGAGGCCATCGGCGCGCAGATTATTCTGGGCAACACCTATCACCTCTACCTGCGCCCCGGCGACGAGCTCGTGGCCAGACGCGGCGGCCTGCATGAATTCATACGCTGGAACAAGCCCATCCTTACCGACAGCGGCGGCTTTCAGGCCTTCAGCCTGAGCAAGCTGAACAAGATGAAGGCCGACGGCGTGGAGTTCCGCTCCCACATCGACGGCTCGAAGCACATGTTCACGCCGGAAAAGGTCATTTCCATCCAGCGCAACCTGAACTCCGACATCATGATGCCGCTGGACGTCTGCCTCGGCTACGGAGCCACGTACGAAGATGCCGAAAAGGCCGTCAGGCGCACCACCGAGTGGGCGCAGCGCTGCCGCGAGGCCTACCCCGCCCACAGTGCGGGAAACCTGCTCTTCGGCATCGTGCAGGGCTGCACCTATCCCGAACTGCGCGAAGCCTCGGCAAGGCAGCTCATGAACATCGGTTTCGAGGGATACGCCATAGGGGGTCTTGCCGTGGGCGAACCCAAGAACCTCATGATGAAGAACCTGCGCGTTCTGAACCCCGTACTGCCCGAAGACAAGCCGCGCTACCTCATGGGCGTGGGCACGCCGCTGGACATTCTGCACGGCATAGAGGCAGGCGTGGACATGTTCGACTGCGTGCTGCCCACAAGAAACGCCCGCAACGGCACGCTCTACACCTCGGAAGGCAAAATCAACATCAAGCGCCTCCAGTACGCGGAAGACGACTCTCCGCTCGACGCGAACTGCAACTGCTACACCTGCCGGACCTTCAGCAAGGCCTATCTGCGCCATCTGTACGTCAGCCAGGAGCTGCTCGCCTTCCGCCTCAACTCCCTGCACAACCTCACCTACTTCCTGAACATGGTTCGCGGAGCGCGCAAGGCCATTCTTGAAGGCCGCTATGCCGCCTTCAAGGCGGAATACGAAGCCAAATACCCCGAAGAAGACCTGCTCTTCGACGCACCGGAAGCGTAACGAACTACCATGTCCCGCCAAAGGCCCTCCTCTCCCGGAGGGCCTTTGTTTTCGTGCCGTTCACAAACGCATCGCGAAAAGCTCTCCGGCCATTCAGAAACGGCAGGGAAAAGGCAGAAGCAAAGCGTCTGCAACCGAAGAAAACGCCGCTGGTTCCCGTTACCTCCCCACGCTTCAGGCCTCGCAAAAGTTTGGAGCAAAAGAAGCAAAATACTCCGCCGCGGCAAAAATGAGCGACAAAAATTAAAAGAAAAAGGCCGGTTCCTGCGGAACCGGCCGAAAGAAAACCGCCCTCGTCAGCTCGGAATGAGCCGGAAGAGCACGGAATTTTCCAGCACCATGGGACTCGTCTGCATGAAGAACACCGTACCGTCTTCAGGAGCGCGCACTTCCCAGCGCACGGAACCGTCGTAGGGGTCGAGAATTCTGGCGAGACGCTGCCCGCGGCGCACGATTTCGTCGGGCCTGCACATGCTGTACATGATGCCCGCCCGGCAGGCCTTGACGTTGATGAGCTCTTCTTCCTGCACCACTTCCGAGTGATATCCCGGATGGGAGCGGTAATGAATGAACCCGTGCAAATCCATGAAGCGCAGGATGGCGGAAAGACAGACGTCGGCTATGGAAACGTCTATGACTCCGGCAGGGCCGGCATAGACGGAGAAAGCCTGCGTTTCCCATATCTGCCAGTTGTAGTTCAGCGTGGTGGTATCGATGGGCAGAGGATTGCGCACCAGCGTATAGGGCAGGCCGAAACCGCGGGCAAGCTCCACGTTCTCATAACCGGTGTGCATCATGCGCACATGAGGAATGAAGTCGCCCGGCAGATAGTAACTCGGCAGATGCACGCCGAACTGATAGCCCTGAATGTGCTCGAACAGCGCGGCGGCTATGCGCTGCGTGGTTTCGCCCAGAGGATAACCGGGGAACATGCGGTTGATGTCGGTATTGTCCATGGCCCAGAACCGCTTGCCGATGTTCATGGCAAAGGGGTTGGCCGAGGGAATGATGAGAATTTCATGGCCGGGCACGAGCTTTCCGCTCTCCTCCATATCCTGAAGGGTATGGACGAGACGCGAACAGACGAACTGCTGCTGCAGCTCGTCGCCGCGCATGGCACCCACCACGGCCATGCTCTTCTTGCCGGAGCCGAAACGGAACCCGTGGATGCGGAATTCATCCCGGAAAGGTGACGGCATGACGAAAAGACGTTCGCGTTTCATGCTTTTCCCTCCCTGTACACTCGCGCCAGAAGCGAGCCTTCATACACCACCGGATAGGCGCGGATGGTAAAGACGAAGCCCGGCTGCTCCACCACCACGTCCTGCAGGATGGAGCCGTGCAGCGGGTCCACGATGCGACCTATGGTCTGACCGGCTTCGGCCTGATTGGACTGCCGGATGAGCGGAATGAAGACGCCCGAGGCGGAAGCGTTGATGAACTCCACCGTGCCGCCGGTGGAAAGAATGGTCTTATGTCCGGCCGGAGGCTCTGGCACCTCGCCCTTCCAGACGCCGAGATGACGCATGAGGTTCAGGATGCCGCCCACCAGCTGGTCGCCGTAGCTCTGGGTGATGCGCATGCCCACGCCCATTTCCACCACCAGCGTGGGAGTGTCCAGGGCGTTGAGCGAATAGGCCAGCGTGGCCTCAAGCACGGTGGCGGCCTCATGCACCCACAGAAAATCCAGATTCAGATACCGGGCCAGGGGAACGAGCCTTTCCGCCGTCAGCTGATTGATGCGGACCTGCGGCACCTCGTAGAGAAAGATGTTGCTGGAATGGATGTCCAGCACGAGGTCGGCGCCCTTCAGGTCCTCGATGAGATTGTAGGCCGTGTTTTCCGCCATGCTGCCCATGGGGTCGCCGGGGAAAATGCGGTTCATGTCCAAATCGAAATTGGGAATGCCGCGCGTGATGGAATCTATGCCCAGCGGATTGAGCGCGGGATAGATTTCCACGGTGCCGTCCAGCAAATCGAGATGTTCCTGCAGTATGCTGCCGATGCGGTAGCAGATGTACTGCCCTTCCAGTTCGTCGCCGTGCGTACCGGTGACGATGCAGATGCGTTTTTTTCCTGAGCCGCCGGAAATGCTGTTCTTGCGGATGAGAAGATGCTCATCGACGGGCAGCTCCGTGGATGTGACGGTTTTAATCATACTTCTTCCACTTTGATGACCAGAGTATTCTGCTGTGCAGCCGTGCCAGTGAACACGCCCCTGTTCACCGGACAGTCGGCGCTGTCGCGGCCGTGGGCCACCTTGATGCAGCCGTAGTTCAGAAGGCGGTCGTTGGTGGGGTCCAGAGCCCTCCACACGCCTTCATCAAAAAATTCCACCCACGCATGGGTGGCGCCTTCCCCGGAAAGGTACCCGCAGGCATAGCGCGCCGGAATCCCGCAGGAACGCAGCAGGGCAATCAGAACATGCGCATAGTCCTGACAGACGCCCTGTCCCGTGAGAAAGGCCTGCCGCGCGGTGGTCGTCACCGTGGTGACGCCGGTCACATAGCTCATGTGTCCGTGCACCGCCGAGCAGAGCGAAAGCGCCCTGTCCAGAACGGCGCCATGCGGCAGGGAACAGGAGACCGGCATCCGGCGGCAATGCTGCCGGGCAAAGCTCTCCATTTCCGGCCCGGCCTGCGTCAGCACGGTATCCTCCAGATACATGCCGTGCGCCGTACCGCAGATGCGGTAGGGGGTCTGCCTTACCGTTCCTTCGGAGATGATGCTGAAGCACACGTGCTCCCGTGCGACATGACCCGTCTGAAGAGCGTTGCCGAAGCCGTCCCGTCCATGACTGACGGGCACGGGGAGCGACGTGCCGTCGCCGAACGTGACGCAGACCTGCATTCGGCACTGCTGCGTCAGCTGAAAAGGTTCCGTCCTCGGCATGCAGCGCAGAAGCCAGGAGTGGGCGGATACCGGTGTGGAAAAGCGGATACTGCTTTCGTAACGATAGGAAAACTGCTTCATACCAGGACCAGGGAGTTCAACGCTCGAAGCGCTTCCGGGAGACTCTTCCCGTAGTCGCGTTCGTCGGAGAATATCTCCCTGAGCCTGTTTCTGCAACGCTCGTCCACCATGTCCTCCATGTGCCCGAGACGATGGTCCAGACTTTCCCATTCCGCGGCGACCCGCCTGAACGGATAGTCGAACCTTGAATACATGTCGATGTATTCCACATGCTTGCCGACGAACAGCATGTCCAGCGTGGCAATATTGGTCACATGCTGGAACACGGAGCCCCAGAACGACAGAATATAATCGGTGATGGGCTGAAGGCGGACGATGTTGATGTCCTGCTTGTGGCGGCAGTGATTGAGCGTGGCCACGCAGAGATTCACGTAACTGATGGAGGCCGTGGTCAGCTCCTCCCGCAGGACGATGCTGTTGTCGTTGAGGCATTCGAGACAGTAATGAAGAGAACCCGGCGTGTTTTCGAAAAGATGCTGATAGAGAAAGGATTCCCTGTCGGACGGGCAGTCGATGAGGGACAGCTTCCTGCAATACGTCTGAAGCGCATCTTCCCGTCCTTCATCCAGACACAAATCGTAGTAGTAACGCAGGAAATGAAGCTGGGCAAACAGGCGCTCGGCGTAACGGCCCAGCCAGAAAAGATGGTTCGCCTTTGCTGGAGATATGGAAGACATGGCAAGTCCTTTTTTGTAAAACGGTGGAAGCGGCTAGAACGATTTTGGAAGGGACTGATGGTCGCGCATCACCCAGGTGTCCTTGAACCCGCCTCCCTGACTGGAGTTGACCACAAAAGAGTCGGCCTGACGGGCGAAACGGGTCAATCCGCTCTTCCAGACCACGGTATCTTCGGCGGAAGAAAGCACGAAGGCGCGCAAATCGGCCTTGCGATACACGACGCCCCGTTCATCCATGGTTTCCAAGTCCTTGAAATTAATAACTTCCTGAGCAATCCAGCGGCGAGGCTCGGTACGGATGAGCTCCTTCAGCTTCTCAAGACGGTCACGCTCCAGGTCACGTCCGAACACCACTCCGTAGCCTCCGGCTTCGCTTACGTCCTTGATGACCAGCTTTTCCGTGTTGGCAAGAACGTACTCCCTGTCCTCCTCATAGTAGGGGAGATAGGTGGGGGCATTCTGCAGTATGGCCTTTTCACCGAGATAGTATTCCACCATACGGGGCACGAAGTAATAAAGGCCCTTGTCGTCGGCAACGCCGTTGCCGGGGCTGTTCAGCAGAGCCACGTTGCCCGCGGCATAGGCCTGCATGAGGTTGGGCACGCCGAGCAGGGACGTGGGCTCGAAGACCATGGGGTCGAGATATTCATCGGAAACACGGCGGTAAATGGCGCCCACCAGCGTTTTTTCATGGAATATGCCCTGATAGTACACATGGTTGTCTTCCACGACGAGGTCCCCGGGAAAAGCCAGCACGGAACCCGTGCGTTCCGCCAGATAGGAATGCTCGAAAAACGCCGAATTGTAACGTCCGGGAGTAAAGATGACGTTCAGCCCGCCGTTGACGTTCATGCTGTCCATGGTGCGCCGAAGCAGTCCGGGGTAGTTCCGGTTGTCTTCTATATGGTTTGCGGAGAACGTCTCGGGGCTGACCTTGCGGGTGATGGTACGGGCAATGAGCGGATAGGAGGCACCGGAGGGAATGCGGAGATTGTCTTCCAGCACGAACCACTGCCCGTCCCTTGCCTGTACCAGGTCGATGCCGGCGATATGGGCGAACACGCCGTGAGGAGGACGGATACCTTCGCACTGCGGCAGATAGCCCTTGGAGGCATAGATGAAGGATTTTGGTACTATATTGTTTTTAATGATGTTCTTTTCGCCGTAGATGTCGGCAAGAAACAGGTTGAGAGCCCTGACGCGCTGCGAAAGTCCCTTTTCCAGATAGTCCCATTCTTCCGGTGTGATGACGCGGGGAATGGGGTCGAAGGGAAACAGCTGCTCTCTGAACGTTCCGTTTTTATAGATTCCGAAACGTACGCCGTAGCGTTCCAGCCAGTTGTTCACCGCCTCGCGGCTTTCTACGAGTGAATACATGTCAGACTCCTGCTAGTATGTTCCGCTCTTCAATCATGCAACATATATGCCACGAGGAACAGAAAATCGGGAAAAACTCTGTCTTTTCAAACGTGACTTATTGAAATATCAGAATAAAAACAAGTTATATGATAAAGGAGGCGCTTCTTGCCGGAACGTACCAAATTGTGAATGTGATACAATTTTGTTTTATCCCCGTCCCCTCCGACTCATCGCATCCCGGTCCCCGGGGCCGGATTGTCTCTCATCGTCCGGCCTTCCCGAAGCCGATTTTGCGGAGTCATGGACGTACGGGAACCTCGGCAGCGCCCATGCTTTTCATGAAAACAGCAGCCGCACTCAAAGGGCGGTCGATATCCCGTCGGCCGCCTTCGCTTCGGGCACAAGGCATTCTAGCCTTTTTCCCTCAGTCAGGACAAGTCCAAAATGAAGGCGCAGGCGCGTCACGAAGGCTCTTCGCTCCACAGAAGCCTCCAGCGCTCAAGCAGGGCTTCTTCCCTCTCGCGGCCTTTTCTCTCCAGGCTGTCGAAAAAGGCCGCCACCTCCGTATCCAGCTCTTCCAGCGAACCGTCGTTGCGGACAAGCATGTCGGCGGCGGCGATTTTATCCTGCTGCTTCCACTGCCAGCTCTCCACGGCGGCAATCTTCTCGTCGCTCCAGCCTCTGGTGCGGCGAAGACGCTCATGCCGGATGTCGTCGGGGCAGACGATGACCACAATCTCCGCGCCCGGGCACTGCCAGCCCGTCTCAAACCACAAAGGCACCTCGGCCACGGCGGCAACGACGCCTTTGGCCGCTGCCTTCAGGAAAAAGTCGTCCATGGAGGCGCGCACCAGCGGGTGTATCATGTGCTCAAGTTCGCGCCGCATACCCGGCGTTTCCGCCAGAAGGCGTGTCAGGGCCGCCCTGTCCACCGTACCGTCGTCATGAAAAAAGGCCTCGCCGAAACGACGGCGCATGAGCAGCCAGCCGTCGGCCCCCGGGCGGTACTCTGCCGCCACGGCCCTGTCGGCACTCCACACGGGAATGCCCCTGACTTCCATTCTTTCCAGCACGGCGGACTTGCCGCAGCCCGGCATGCCTGTGAGAACGACTTTGCGAAGCCCCCGCTCCAGCGCCAGCATGGCCTTCGGAAAGTCTTCCGGCGGCGGGCAGACAAACGTCATGACTCTGCCGCTGACAGGATGTGCAAGCTCCAGCTTCCACGCGTGAAGAAGCTGCCTTGCCGCCGGGCATGCCCTGTCCTGCGGGCCGTACACGGCATCACCCCACAAAGGAAAACCCGCCTGGGCAAGATGCACGCGAATCTGATGAGTCCGGCCGGTAAAAAGACGCACGGCCAGGAGGGAAAATCGACGGGTCGGGGATGCGTACAGCGTGCTCCACTCGGTATGCGCGCTTCTGCCCCCCTTCTCTTCGGGAACGACGGCCATGCGCGTCTTTATCGTCGGATGACGACCGATGGGAAGACGGCTGACGCCCTCCTCCTGAGGGACGCCCCGCGTGACGGCAAGGTAGGTCTTGTGCACCCGCCTTTCGGCGAAATCCTCTATGAGGCGGAGCCTCGCCCGCTCGGAAAGGGCTATGACCACAAGGCCTGATGTGTCCTTGTCCAGCCTGTGCACGATGCCCGGCCTCGGCCCTTCCTGAAGGGCCAGCTGCGGAAAGCGCGCCAGAAGACGATGCACCAGCGTGCCTTCCGGGCAGCTGGGACAGGGATGCATGGTAAGTCCGGCGGGCTTGTTCACGACGGCGATGTCCTCATCGCTGTACACCACATCGAGAGGCCCTTCTTCCGGCACGAGAACATCCGAAGCCACGGGCATGCGAAGCTCCACGCTCTGCCCGGGACGCAGACGGAAGTCGGCTGCCGTGCAGCAGCGTCCATCCACCCGGCAGTCTCCCTGCTCCACCAGTTTTCTCACCCGACTGCGGGACAGGTCGACCACCGTACTTAAAAAAGCGTCCAGCCGCGGCTTGCCCGCTCCTGCCGGCACTTCCACCCGCACGCTCTCCCCCGGCGCGGAAGAAAGAACGTCGTCCTCGGAAAAATCCGGTTCCTCTCCTTCCAGGGGCAGGGGACGGACATCAGTCATGCTGCTCCTCGCAATGCAGTTTTCTGAGCACATAGCCGGTCATGACGGCCTTGGCGATTTCCCGCTCCTCCCCGTCATAAACCATGATGTCGTACACGACGAGCGTACGGCCGAGTTTCACGGGAACGCCCACCGCACGAAGAGGACCGCATGTGCCCGGCAGAAGATAGGAAATGGAGCACTGGGCGCTGACGCACAAAAGCCCCGCGCCGCGGCAGCCCGCGGCAAAGGCCATGTCGGCCAGGGTGAAGATGGCGCCGCCGTGCGCGTTGCCGAGCACGTTGTAATGCCTCTCGTCCAGGGGCATGGAAACTTCCCCGCGACCGTCAGCCTCCGTCCTGTCCACAGTAACGCCCAGCAGGCTGGACAGCGTTCCTTCCGCCACAACATTACAGCACATAGTCACACCTCTTCTTGAAATCTTTTTCGTTCCGTACCATACGCGCGGCCCGACAGGCTGGCAAGTTTCGCCGGCAGGACCCGCCTGGCGGAACGGAAAGAAAAGCAGCCCCACCCCTTTCCGACGCCGTTCTTTCACTGGACAGAGCCCTCCGGACGGTTTATACCTTCTGGATACATTTTCTTTTAAGGAGCAATCTCATGGCCCATAAAAAGATTGAACGCGCCAAGGAACTTGACCGCCGCCGCCATCGTCGCGCCCAGCGCATCAAGGAACGCATCCGCGAAGCCAAGGCCGCTGCCAAGAAGTAATTCTGGCTGCGGATTGCTGCATCCTTCCGGTGCAGAGTCGGTTTTCCGGCGTGTCGGCGTTCTATGCGGGCACGCCGTTCCTTTTTTTTCGCTTACCCATCTCTTTTCCCATGCCAATTTACGAATACGCCTGTCCCAACTGCCGCAAGACCTTTGAGGAATGGCTCCGCTCCGGCGACGATGCCGAAACCCAGCCCTGCCCCGACTGCGGGCAGAGCTGCCACCGCGTGATGTCCAACACGTCCTTCATTCTCAAGGGCGGCGGCTGGTTCGCCTCCTCCTACGGACACGGCACCAGCAATCTTTTCGACAAGAGCAAGGGCGTCCCCTCCGTTTCCGACAGCAAGCCGGAAGAAGGCTCGTCCTCCACCCCCAAAGCTGAAAGCCCGGCTCCCGCCAAAAGTGCGGACGCCGCCGGCGCGAAATAGAGGCCACCATGATAGAGCGCTACTCCCGGCCGGAAATGGCCAGTCTCTGGACCCTGGAAAACCGTTACCGCTACTGGTTCAAGGTGGAACAGGCCGTATGCCGCGCCTGGCACGAACAGGGGGTCATCCCCGAGGAAGACTTGAAGAACATCATGCAGGATGTCACCTTCGACGTGGACAAAATCCTTGAAATCGAAGAAGTGACCCGCCACGACATCATCGCCTTCCTCACCTATCTCGAACAGAAGATAGGCCCCTCCGCCCGCTTCATCCATCTGGGATGCACCTCCTCGGACATGGTGGACACCGCCATGGCGCTGCAGATGGTGGAAGCCGGCAACATGATTCTCAAGGACTTCGACCTCGTGCTCGACACGCTGCGCACCTTCGTGCGCGAGCATCAGGGTCTCATCTGCATGGGACGCTCCCACGGCATCCACGGCGAGCCCGTGACCTACGGCTTCAAGTTCGCCGGGTTCTACGCCGAATTTCTGCGTGACAAGAAGCGCTTTGCCGACGCCATCGAAGACGTGCGCACCGGCAAGCTCTCCGGCGCCATGGGCACCTATACCGTCATCACCCCCGCTGTGGAAGCCAGAGCCTGCGAACTGCTCGGCCTCAAGGCCGACATTATTTCCACCCAGATTGTCCAGCGCGACCGCTACGCCCACTACTTCACGGCGCTCGCCATCGCAGCGGGCACGGTGGAGCGCATCTGCGTGGAGCTGCGCCATCTCCAGCGCACCGAAGTGCACGAGGTGGAGGAAGGCTTCGCCAAGGGCCAGAAAGGCTCCTCGGCCATGCCGCACAAGCGCAACCCCATTTCCGCCGAAAACATGTGCGGCCTTGCCCGCGTCATCCGCTCCAACGCCTTCGCCGCTCTGGAGAATCAGGCGCTGTGGCATGAACGCGACATCAGCCATTCCTCGGTGGAACGCATCATCACGCCCGACTCCACCATTCTCATGGACTACGTGCTGCACCGCCTGAACCGCCTGCTCAAGGGCCTGCGCATTCTGCCCGAAAACGTGGAGCGCAACCTCTGGGGCAGCTACGGTCTGTTCTTCTCCCAGCGCGTGCTCACCGCGCTCATTGAAAAGGACATGCCCCGTCAGCAGGCCTACGTCGTGGTGCAGAAGCGGGCCATGGAAAGCTGGGAAACGCACAAGCCATTCCCCGAACTCATCCGCAACGACGAGGAAATAAAGGCTCATCTCTCGCCTGCCGAGCTTGATGCCATCTTCGACATCAACCACTACACCCGCTACGAGGCCGAAATCATCGACCGCGTTCTCGCGGAAAAGTAGTTTTTCTCTTCTTCAAAAAAAGAGCGCCGTTTTCCTGCTACGGGAACGGCGCTCTTTTTTTGCGGCATTGTCATCCGAAACAAATTTCCCTAAAACAGAAAAAGCATTCACGAGGCCGCCCCACGGCCCTGCCAAACTTCAAGGAGCCCACCTTGCCCCGGCTGCTTTTCCTTCTGCTGACCTTCCTGCTGCTGCCTCTCTCCGCTTCCGCCGAATGGACGGCGAGCCTGTCTTCTCCTGCCCCGGAATATTTTCTCGCGGCCGACAAGGCGCGCAAGCTGCTCTTTCAGGTGGAACACGGGCCGGACACCCCCACCGTTACGCGGCAGTTCGCCTGCATACACGGCCGCAGGGAAGGAGACAAGCAGAAGGAAGGAGACCTGCGCACGCCGGAAGGCGTCTATTTCATCACGCACAAGATTACGCAGAAGCTGGACTTCATGGAGTACGGGCCGCACGCCTTCAATCTCAACTATCCCAACCCTGCGGACCGCCTGCGCGGCAAAACGGGAAGCGGCATCTGGCTACACAGCAAGGGACAGCCCATAGAGGGACTCACCACGCGCGGCTGCATGGCCATAGACATGCACGAAATCGAAGACCTCGTTCCGGTGCTCATTCCGGGAACTCCCATCATCGTGGCGGAACATCTCGAAGGAGCGCCCTTCTCTCCCGCCGCACCCGTGACGCAGCCGGAAGAAACGACGCCGCCCGCCCCGCCCTCATCGGAAGAGGTTGAGACTCCCGCGGCTTCCGAAGAAGCTCAGACACCCGGCGCGCCGCACACCACGGCCGTTTCCTCCCCCGCGGGAGAACAGGTTCTGAGCCGTACCCTGCTCTGGATGGACAGCCGGGAACAACTCTCGGAATCGCTTTTCGACCTGTACGACAAAAACAGCTACCCCAAGGCAGCCAGAGAAAAATTTTCCGCTCTGCGCAAGAGACTGCGCGCGGACTTCAACTCCCAGCAGGAACTTTTTCTCGACAGGGAAGGCATACGCCTGCTGGAAGGCCCGGGATACTGGGTTTCCTGCTTCACGAAAAGCTATGTCCGCAAGGACACGCTCCATCACGGCCTCCAGGCCCTTTACTGGATACCCGGAAAGGACGGCATCTTCCGCATCATAGGAGAAGTGTGGATAGCAAACTAGCGGCGTGAACGGACAGGAAACCTGCCAGCGCAGCCGCCCCGAAAACCGTTACGCCCTGCCTTTCCTGTTTTCCGGGAAGCGACGGGCTTCTCTGCCCCGCTGAGATGTCCGGCGAAGACCGACAGCGAAGAATCTCGTCTGTTTCACGGCCGAAGGCTTTTCCGAAAAATCTCCCCCTCCCCGACGAAAGGGACACGCCTGAAGGCCCGCGGTCATGGACCGGCATCATAACGACGCCCACAACATCCGGGAAAACGTTACGCTTCGGCGGAAGAGAGCTCCTGCTCCGCCCCGTCTTCCGGGTCGTGCACCAGTTCCGAAAGTCTCTCCCCCACTTCCTCATAGTGACGGCGCAGCACCATTTCAATGTACACCCCGTCCCTGCTCCGCACGGCTTCGGCAATGAGGTGATGCCTGTCGTAAAATTCCTTGGGCGTGAACAGCGTACGCCAGTAGGTATAATAAAGGAACTTGGCCAGGGAAGAACACGACGTGCGCGCAATCTCGATGAGGCGCTCATTGGTACAGGCCGAAAGCAGCGTCATGTGGAAGGCTTCGTCTATCTCGGTCAGCGTATCAAGATGGACGGCATAGTTCACCTGTTCGTCCAGACGGCGGACCACATCCTCAAAGGCTGCTTCCTCCTTCGACGTCCAGAGAGGAAGCGACTGGGCCACCGCAGCCCCTTCAAGGATGCCGGCGACCACATAGCTGTCGTAAATTTCCTTGGCGCTCATGGAGCGGACATATTTGCCCTTCTGAGGCTCGGAGCAGATAAGTCCCTGCTGCGCCAGAAGAAGCAGCGCCTCACGGATGGGAGCCCGGCTGATGTTGAGCGCTTCCGAAAGCTGCGCCTCGCGTACGGGCTGTCCCGGTTTGAGCGTGCCGGAACGGATAAGACTGCGTATATATGCGGCCGCCTTGATACTGTATGTTTCTTTCTTGAACTGCATAAGTGACAGGTACTCTCCTCATGAGCAACGTTCCTGTCCGGTCAAACCGTACAGAGGTATGTAAGAAATCTCCGGAGAACTTTGCTCATGAAATGACTCTTCCGCAGACTCGGAACACGGCGACACATACGCCCGTCACATCGGCATAAAACCTTCCGACCGGTCTCCCGGTTTTTGATGCCGAAGCTACGAAAGAAAACAATATCATGCCTTCTCTTATTTGAAAAGCACATCCATCCCCGCCACGACAGGAACAGCATGAAAAAATCCCGCCCTCGAAAGCCGTTTCGGCTGCGAAGGCGGGATGAGAGGTTGTTTACCTTTCAAAAGCCGTGTCAGACACTACTTGCGGAAGGTGGGCAGGTAGGCGTACAGGGCCGGAGAGCCGCCGGTGTGCAGGAAGAGCACGTTGGCGCCCTTGGGGAAGTAATCCTTGCGGATGAGGTCAATCATGCCGGCCATGGCCTTGCCGCTGTACACGGGGTCGAGAAGGATGGCTTCGGTCTGGGCGAGCATCTTCACGGCTTCCACCATGCCGTCGTTGGGGATGGAGTAGCCGGGCTGATAGTAGTCGCCGAAGCAGACGACCTTTTCCTTGGGAAGCGTGACGCCGGCGCCGATGAAGTCCAGGGTCTCCTGAGCCAGCTTGTGCACGATGCCCTGCTGCACGTCGCCGGGACGGCTCACGTCGATGCCGGACATGGGGATGTCCATGTTGTTGCCGTAGAAACCGGCAATCATGCCGGCATGGGTGCCGGCGCTGCCGCTGGGAACCACCACGTGGTCGAAGTTCAGGCCCATGGCGAACATCTGCTGCATGATTTCCTGAGCGCAGGAAACGTAGCCGAGAGCGCCAATCTTGTTGGAGGCGCCGCCGGGCACGATGTAGGGCTTCTTGCCTTCAGCGCGGAGCTTTTCGGCCACCTTTTCCATTTCTTCCATCATGGGGGAGCCACCGGGCACCACGGTGATGCTCTTCACGCCGAGGAGCTGATAGAGGAAGTTGTTGCCGGAGGCTTCGGGGTTGTAGCTGCCCTTCACGCGCTCTTCGAGCACCAGGTGGCAGTCGAGGCCTTCATGCACGGCCCAGGCCAGGGTCAGACGGCAGTGGTTGGACTGCACGGCGCCGCAGGTGATGATGGTGTCGGCGCCCTGAGCAAGCGCGTCGGCGATGCTGAAGTCCAGCTTGCGGGTCTTGTTGCCGCCGGCGCAGCCGGG
>CALUPQ010000101.1 GCA_944322695.1 uncultured Mailhella sp.
GGAAGAATAGAGAAACGAGGGAAGGGAACATATTGAAAAAGTTTCCCCTCCTTCCCCCGCCGTTCACGTTATTCTTCCATCTGAAAATCCACGCGGATTTTGAACAGCTTTTCCGCGGGCAGGTTCATGACGGTCACGCCGGTACGTTCCTCTATGTCTTTGAGGGTGTCGCATACGCTGTCCCACGAAGGGCCGATGAGCGTGAACCAGACGTTGAATTCATGGTTGCGCAGGTAGTTGTGTGTCACGCCGGGCAGCGCGTTCACTTCGGCGATGAAGTTTTCGAGCTTGTCTTCCGGCACGTGCGCGCCGCACAGCGTGGAGCGGAAGCCCAGCTTCGCGGACTGGAAATTGGCTCCCAGACGGCGAATAATCTTCTTTTCCTTCATGGCCTTCACTCGTGAGAGGGCTTCCTCTTCGGAAATGCCGAGTTCTTTGCCCAGCGCTTCGTAGGGGCGGGGAACCAGAGGGAAGGCCGTCTGGATGATGTCCAGCAGTTTTCTGTCGATGATGTCCATGGTTTCGGTCTGCGCCATGGCGGTGCTCCTTTGAGGGGCGAAGTCTTGAAGAAAGGTCCGCCCGCCTCGTGGGCGGGCGGAAAGAGTGGCGGAGTGGAACCCGGGGAGGGTTACTTCACGCTTTTGGGCTTGTACAGGCACAGAGGTTCCTGAGCCATGGGGTCGCCGGTCATGCTGTGGGCGCGGGCACGGCAGCCGCCGCACACCTTGTGGTATTCGCACACGCCGCACTTGCCCGAGTAGGCGCTCTGGTCCCGGAATTTGAGGAACCAGGGGGTCTTCTTCCACAGTTCGGGGAAGGGTGTGTCGCGCACGTTGCCGCAGTCCAGCGTCAGGTAGCCGCAGGGCTGGAGCTGGCCGGTGTGGCTGATGAAGCAGAAGCCCGTTCCGCCGAGACAGCCGCGGGTCATGGCGTCCATGCCGAAGTTCTCCATGTTGACGTTCACGCCTTCCTCACGGGCGCGCTGACGCATGATGCGGTAGTAGTGCGGCGCGCAGGTGGCTTTGAGATGCATGGAGGTCGTCTTGCGGAAATCGTAGAACCAGTGCAGCACTTCCTCGTACTCTTCGGCGGTGATGACTTCCTCCTGTATTTCCGCGGCGCGGCCCATGGGCACCAGCAGGAAGATGTGCCAGGCCACGGCGCCGATGCGCTCGCACAGGTGGAAGATGTCCTTGAAGGAGTGAAGGTTGCTTTTGGTCACGGTGGTGTTGATTTGAAATTCAACGCCTTCCGCCTTCAGATACTCTATGCCGCGCATGGAAGCCTCGAAGGCTCCGGGCACGCCGCGGAAGGCGTCGTGGCTTTCCGCATCCGCTCCGTCTATGGATATGGAGCAGCGCTGAAAACCGGCTTCCTTTATCTTGCGGGCGGACTCGGGCGTGATGAGCGTGCCGTTGGGTGACATGACGCAGCGCAGCCCCTTGTCTCTGGCATAGGCGGCAAGCTCATACACGTCGGGGCGCATCATGGGGTCGCCGCCGGTGAAGATGATGATGGGCTCGCCCACTTCGGGGAAGGTGTCGATGAGCGCCTTGGCCTCGGCGGTGGAGAGCTCGCCCGGGTAGGGCTCGGGATGGGCTTCGGCCCGGCAGTGCTTGCAGGCGAGGTTGCAGGAACGCGTCACTTCCCAGGCGATGAGGCGGCACTTGGGAGAGCCGTCGGGCAGAAAGCGCGGCTTCGCCGTGGCGGGGTGACCTCCGGGGTGTCCGTCGGGCGTGCGTCCCATGGGATGTCCGCCGGGGTGGCAGGCTCCGAGGGAGGACATGGCGGTGTCGTGGCCGCTCATCAGCGCATCCAGCCTTCGCGGAGGGCTTCCACGGCGAAATAGGTGATAAGCAGCTTGGCGCCGGAGCGCTTGATGCCGAGGAGCGATTCCATGATGACGGCCTTTCTGTCAATCCAGCCGTTGTCCGCAGCGGCGCAGATGAGGGAGTATTCGCCGCTCACCTGATAGGCGACCAGCGGTACGTCGAAGCTGTCGTGCATGAGACGGATGATGTCCTGGTAGGGGCCTGCGGGCTTGACGATGAACATGTCCGCGCCTTCGTCGATGTCGGCCTGCATCTCACGCAGGGCTTCCTGCACGTTGCCCGGGTCCATCTGGTAGGTACGGCGGTCGCCGAAGTGGGGAGCGGATTCCGCGGCGTCGCGGAAGGGGCCGTAGTAGGCGGAAGCGTACTTCACGGCATAGGACATGACGGGCACTTCCTCGAAGCCGGCCTTGTCCAGCGCGGTGCGGATGGCGAGCACGCGGCCGTCCATCATGTCGGAGGGGGCGATGATGTCGGCTCCGGCTTCGGCCTGGGATACGGCGGTCTTCGCCAGAAGTTCGAGGGTCTGGTCGTTGAGCACATGACCGGTCTTGTCGCCGTCGGCGATGATGCCGCAGTGACCGTGCGAGGTGTATTCGCAAAGGCACAGGTCGGTGACCACCACAAGGTCGGGCCAGTTCTTCTTAATCATGCGCGTGGCCTGCTGTACGATGCCGTCCTTGGCATAGGCGCCGGTGCCCACGGGGTCCTTGGAGGCGGGAATGCCGAAGAGCAGCACGGAGCGGAGGCCCATTTTTACGGCGGCGCCGATTTCCTTTTCCAGTTCGGAAAGGGACAGCTGATACTGGCCGGGCATGGAGGCGATGGGCTGACGGAAGTTTTCGTCGGGCGTTTCCACCACGAAGTAGGGCATGATGAGGTCGGCTGCGGAAAGGGATGTTTCGCGAATCATGTCGCGCAGAGCGGGAGTGCGGCGCAGACGGCGGCCGCGATGGAAGGAAAGTTCGGTCATGAGAATATCCTTTGCGCCTGAAGGCGCGTCAACGGTCAATGACAAACGTGAAGAAAGATAACACCGCCCCCCGGCTTTGAAAAGGGCCGCCGTCACACTTTGAGTTGTGGAACTTTCTCTTCGGTCCGCGTGGCAGAACAGGGGAAAACGTCGCCGTGTTCGCACTACGGAACGTTTTTTGCGGACATGAAGGCTTTTTTCCCGTCGCTGACGACGGTATTTGAAAAGGCCGCTCGTGAGCTTTCTGTCCGGGGGGGGCTTGTGACGGCGGGCCGGACGGGGAGGCATGACGGGACGGCAGGAACGAAGGCGCGGCGGCGCTTGGGTCGGCGTTTGCAGGGCGGCCGGCTGAACGCCGTGAGGGCGCGGAACCACGTTTCTTTTTTACGAAGGAGCCTTTTTGCCGGTCAGAGAAGGGCGGGGCTCTCCGTTTTTTGAGGGCGGCTCTTTCGTAAGCGGGCACTTCGGCGGCGCTTTTTGTTCAGAGCTGAAAGAGAAAGACCATGAAGGGCATGGTGACGACGCACAGCAGCGTGGAGACCACGTTGATGAGACTCGCGTATTCGCCGTTGTGTCCGTACAGATGCGCCATCTGCGTTACGGTGGAGGCGCAGGGGGCGGCGGCCGCAAGAAAACTGATGAGAAGAATGGTTTCGCCGTGTGTCGTCCAGCCGGAGAGACCGCTTGCGCGGAAGAGCAGCAGCGTGGCTGCGGGCAGAACGAGAAGGCGCAGGGCCACGATGAGCGGAAGTTTTCTGTAGGCGAGAATGCGGCGCAGGTTCATGGAGCCGATGAGCATACCGGTGACTATCATGCACAGGGGGCCTATCATGCCGCCCACGGCGTGCACGGCAAGGCGCGGCACTTCGGGAAAGTGCAGGCCGGTAACGAAGAGCAGTGCGCCTGCCAGCATGGCGAGGATGTTGACGTTGAGCAGAATGTTTTTCAGATGGAACTGCCCGTTTTTGCGAAGCAGTGTGTAGCAGTGCGTCCAGAAAAGAACGGTCTGGCCGATGAGAAAGCCGCTGGTGTAGAGCACCCATTCCGACCCGAACACATAGATGACGATGGGAATGATGAGATTGCCGCCGTTGGAATAGATGGCGGAAGCCTGTTCCACGGGGTCGAGCCGGAGCGGGCGGCGGACGAGAACGTTCAGCGCGATGGCCAGGGACTGAGAAAGCGCGGCGGCGACAAGGGAAAGGAAAAGGCCGTGCAGCCTTTCACCGGAAAAGTCCACCTGAAAGGCGTCGAGCATCATGCACGGGCCGACTATGTACAGAACCACGGCGGAAATGGGCCTGCTGTCTTCGGCCCGGAGCAGCCGGAGACGCACGATGAGATAGCCCATGAAGACCATGAGGAGCATGGCGGCTATCTGCTTGCCGAGAAGAAGGGAAATCATCATGAGAGAACTCGCTGGAAAACGGTGCCGTGGCTACCCGGCGGACAGATGGAAAAAGGCGGGAGGTTTCCGGCAGGAGGGGAGAAGGTCCGAATGGCTGACGGAGCGGAGAGCTGGATGCTT
Source organism: uncultured Mailhella sp. (assembly GCA_944322695.1). Lineage (GTDB taxonomy): Bacteria > Desulfobacterota > Desulfovibrionia > Desulfovibrionales > Desulfovibrionaceae > Mailhella. The sequence goes on from CALUPQ010000101.1 coordinate 4,334, forward strand.
CCTTTTTGTCAGGACGTGTGGAGCACCGACGGCGCTTTTCATTGCCGCCATACGGGCTTACGGGAGCGCTTGAAAGTCGGTCTGCTTGAAAAAAGAGGGAGGCTCCCAGAGCCTCCCTTCTTCTGTTGCATGTATGCGTGACTACTTGATGCCGATTTCTTCGTCGGTCAGGTAGCAGGCCGGGTCTTCGGCCCATTCGTCGCCGTAGTAGGCTTCGGCGCGGGAGCGGAAGTTGCCGCCGCAGATGTTGAGGAAGCGGCACTTGGCGCAGCGTCCCTTGACATGGGGCTTCTTGTCCTTGAGCTTGTGCAGCAGTTCGATGTTCGGGTCGTCCCAGATTTCGGAGAAGGGACGCTCAAGCACGTTGCCGAACACGTGGTGACGCCAGAACTGGTCGGCGGACACGTCGCCGTTCCAGGAAATGCAGCCTATGCCGCGGCCGGAGCTGTTGCCTTCGTTGAACTGCAGAAGCTGGAACACTTCCTCGGCGCGCTTCGGGTCTTCCTTGAGCAGACGCATCCACACATAGGGGCCGTCGGCATGGTTGTCCACGGTGAGCACTTCCTTGGGCGTGCCCGCGTCGAAGCATTCGCGGGTCTTGTCCATGATGAGGTCCACGATGGCGCGGGTTTCCTGATGGTTCAGGTCTTCGTTGATGAGCTCTGTGCCGCGGCCGGAATACACCAGATGGTAGAAGCAGACGCGGGGAATGTCGCGCTCGCGCAGGATGTCGAATATCTTGGGCACTTCCACGGCGTTGCGCTTGTTGATGGTGAAGCGCAGGCCCACCTTGATGCCTTCCTCGCGGCAGTAGTCGAGGCCTTCGAGGGCGCGGCGGAACGCGCCTTTCACGCCGCGGAAATGGTCGTGAACCTCTTCGCCGCCGTCAAGAGAAACGCCGACGTAGGAAAGGCCGACTTCCTTGAGCTGTCTGGCCATGGCACGGTCGATGAGGGTGCCGTTGGTGGAGATGACGGCGCGCATGCCCTTCGAGGTGGCGTAGCTGGCCAGTTCGGGCATGTCCTTGCGGATGGTGGGTTCGCCGCCGGAGAAGAGCATGACCGGCGCGCCGTAGGCGGCGAGGTCGTCAATCATGACCTTGGCCTGCTCGGTGGAAATGGGGTCGATGCCCTTGTCGGTTTCGGCCTGGGCATAGCAGTGCGCGCATTTGAGGTTGCAGCGGCGCGTCATGTTCCATACGACCACCGGCTTCTTGTCGGCGGAGAACTGGAGAAGGTGGGAAGGCAGCTTGCCGGAATGGCGGCCGTAACGCAGGGCGTCGGACGGTTCCACCTGTCCGCAGTAGAGCTTGGAAATACCAATCATGTAAGGTCCTCACTGGGAGTTTATGGGAAAAGCGGCGCGCGCACGGTTCGCTCCGCTGCCATCTTGAACGGAAAGAGCTGTCCGCCTTTTCAGTCCGGCGGACGGCAGGGAAGCATCATAGCCGCACAGGCTTTCAGAATCAAGTGATGTGCGTCACGGATGCCATTCTCTTCCGCAGCTACGCACTCTTTTCAATGACGCCTCCGGCAAGGACGAAGCCGTCCCTGTCGTAAACGGCGGCAATCTGTCCCGGGGCGGGAGGCTGCTGGGGAGAGAGAAAGGCGATGTTCATGCGGTCTTCCGAAAGGGTGACGCGGGCCGGTACGGGCGCCTGATGATAGCGGACGCGGACAAGCGTCTCCTGCGGCCACAGGGAGGGGGCGACCATGAGGTTGAGCTCCCCGGCAAGGCAGGAAGTCACGGGCAGCATGTTCTTCGGCCCGACCACGAGAGTGTTGGTCTCGGGCAGCCTTTTCAGCGCGTAGAGCGGCTCCTTCCAGGGAATGCCGAGACCGCGGCGCTGCCCCTCGGTGTACTGCCAGAGGCCTCTGTGCTGCGCGATGATTCTGTTTTCTCCTGCCAGCAGCACGGGACCGGGGCCGGGCAGCTTCAGTCCTTCGGCCTTTCTGGCCTCCAGCCATGCGTAGTGATTGTCGTTGGGAATGAAGCATATTTCCTGACTTTCGGCAGGAACGGGAGGCGTCATGCCTCTGTCGGCAAGCCAGACGCGGATGTCGGCCTTCTTCCATTCCGCAAGAGGAAACAGGCACCGGCGCAGGCGCTCTGCCGGTACGAGGGCGAGAAAGTAGCTCTGGTCCTTGGCGCCGTCTCTGCCGGCCCGAAGCGTCCGCCCGTAGGCAGGGTGCTCTTCCATGGCGACATAGTGTCCTGTGGCGAAGCGCTCGCCCCATTCCATGGCACGGTCGAACAGGCTTCCGAACTTCATGGCCCGGTTGCACAGGGCGCAGGGGTTGGGGGTGCGGGCCGCCGCGTGCGCAAGAGCGAAGGGCTCCATGACATGGTGTCGGAACTCTTCGGAGAGGTCGACGACGTGCAGCGCGATGCCGAGCCTTCCGCAGAGCGCCTCCATGTCGGAAAGGAGAGATTCGTCTTCCGGGCCGGAAAGAAAGCGGGCGTGCAGGGCCGTCACGCCGTACCCCTGTTCCTTGAGGCTGAGCAGGGCGAACAGGCTGTCGGTTCCGCCGCTTATGGCAACTGTAACGTTCATGGGAGCGAGTGTGCCATCTGCGGCCGCGGAGGGCAAGCGCGTTTTCTCCCTGCGGAAGACGAGGCTTCGGCCGGACGCCTCCCGTTGCCAACCGGCCTTGAAAATCTTATGCTGAAAGCTCCCGTCATGCGGGAATCGTCCGAATAACATGCGGAAATAACGAGGTGTGCTTATGAGACATATTCTGGCCTGTGCGGCGCTTGCCGCCACCGTGCTTCTTGGAGGATGCGCGGGTTCCCCCATATATCGCGGCATGGACGCGGAAAGCGGCGCCTTTGTTTCCACGTCTTCTCCTGTGGTGAGCGTTCTTCCCGCGGAAGGGTACGAGAACGTGGTTGCAGGGTACACGTTGTGCCGTGTGCCTTATGAAAACAGCATGATGAACACCGTTTCCAGCCGGGTATGGTTCTCTCTGGAATCGGGAGAAGGCTCGCAGCTTGTCACCTTCCTTGCGGAGTGCTCTTCGGAAACCCGGTGGGAAGTGCGTCCCATAGGCGTGGATTTCCAGACGCTCAAGGTCTTCTATGAGCGCAGCGGCGTTTCTCCGAGCGACGCCACGGTGCACGTGTATCTGCGCCCCGCCTCCATGGACCCGTGGACTCCGCTTTTTGCCTCGGCCGGAAAGCCCGTCTGGGAAGGGTGGACTCTCGTGGCCCGCTACGAATGGACGAGCACAGGAGAAAAGGAAAAGCTGGTTGTGGAGTACCGTGAGCCTGCGCCCGAGCTCCTGGAAGGCATGAATCCGCGCGTTGCGGACCTCGAGGGCTTCATCGAGCGCTCGCAGAAGTCGTTTGCCCTGGGCGGCGTGAACCTGCCCGTTACGGCCGCTCCCGGTCAGAGCATCCTCATATCGGACAGACTGCTCGCTCCCGTCGTCGGTTCCGTGACGGCGGGCCAGCTCTTCCTTCCGTAAGAACGCGTTGATGGCCCATCGGCGGAGACGGAAGTTCCGGCTCCGGATTGGCCCGGTCTATTCCGACCGGCGCAGGAGACCGGGGAGGCGCCCGAAATGAACGCTTGACATGCGGGCTTCTCCCTAGTAAATACGACAGTTCACCTTGTTCGCCGTATGGTTTTTCCGGCAGGAAGTCGGGAGCGGCGGACCTCTGACCGTAAGGAGATATCTTACATGCGCAAAATGGAAACCCTGCTGCTCCTTTCTCCGGAGCTGTCTGTGGAAGAGCGCGAAACCATCCTGAAGACCATGGA
>CALUPQ010000102.1 GCA_944322695.1 uncultured Mailhella sp.
GCAGGCCTTGTCCAGGGCCACGGGGTCGAAGCTGGCGAACATGCCGATGTCCGGCACCACGGCGGCGTCGTTTTCACCATGGCAGTCGCAGCAGGGGGATACCTGATTGACGATGCTGATGTGGAACTGCGGGCGCCCCTGCACCACGGCCTTGGCATATTCGGCCATGCGGCGGTTGAGAATGCCGCTGTCGGCATCGACGGCGTTGGAAATGGCGTCGAAGTTGCAGGTAGCGATGCAGCGGCCGCAGCCTACGCAGACATCGTGATTGATGAAGGCCTTGCGGTCTTCACCGAAGGAAATGGCCGACTGGGCGCAGAAACGGACGCAAGTGTGACATCCGCGGCACTTTTCGGGGTCGACGGTGGGCTTGCCGAGGCTGTGCATGGCCATTTTGCCGGCGCGGCTGCCGCAGCCCATGCCGATGTTCTTGATGGTACCGCCGAAGCCCGTCATTTCATGTCCCTTGAAGTGGGTCAGGGAAATGAAGATGTCGGCGTCCATGACGGCGCGGCCGATGAGGGCGCTCTTGAATTCCGTGCAGTTTTCCAGCGGCACTTCCACGTCGTCGGTGCCCTTCAGACCGTCGCCGATGATAATCTGGCAGCCGGTGCTCAGAGGAGAGAAGCCGTTTTCATAGGCGGCGTCGAGGTGCTCGAGCGCATGCTTGCGGCGGCCGACGTACAGGGTGTTGCAGTCGGTGAGGAAGGGGCGTCCGCCGAGAGCCTTGACGCGCTCGGCCACGGTGCGGGCGAAGTTGGGGCGAAGGAAGGAGAGGTTGCCCGGTTCGCCGAAGTGCATTTTGATGGCCACGAACTTGTTTTCAAAGTCGATGTCTTCTATGCCTGCGGCTTTCATGAGCTTGTCGAGCTTGTCCAGCAGGCTGGTGCCGACTTTGCAGCGCATGTCGGTGAAATAGACTTTCGAAGCTGCCATAGGGGTTCCTCCTGATGCGGGTATGCGATAAGTGTTGGGCTGGGGTCTGTCGAAAAAACCGGAAAGACTTTCCTGCGGGGACAGGACTGGCCGGGGAAGGCCGGGCATGGCATGGTGGGCTTCCTCCGTCAGCGTTTCCAGAAGGGAGAGGGGCATGACGGCGGTGTCGGAAGAGAGCAGGTGCAGCTCAGGCTTGTCAGGCGCCGTGAGACGCAGGCGAAAATCCACCTGCGGCATGGATGCGCGGACAAGGGCGCCGCGTACCGCGAGCTCTGCGGCGGCGATGGCGGCGAGCGTTTCCTCCGTGGGCGTCGTCCCGTAGGGCAGACGGGTGAGAAGGCAGGGACGCGGCTTCTGCTCCGGCTGTTCCATGCCGGTCTGTCCGGCAAGAAAGTGTATATCGTTCTTGGTCAGTCCGGCAAGGGCCAGAGGCGAGATGACGCCAAGTTCGCGCACGGCCCGAAGTCCCGGACGGTAGGTCGAGGCGTCGGAAGCGTTGGTGCCGTCGCAGAGGGGCAAGTCGCTTTCTTCGGCGAGGGCGGTGAACAGGCGGCGCTTGCAGGCGTAGCAGCGGTCGCGCGCTCCCTTGGCCACGGGGGGAAGCGTCAGCGGGTTGACGGGCACCGGACGAAATTCGAGCCCGTTCCTTTCCGCCCAGCTGCGGGCAAAGTCGCTTTCCTCCGGCGGCACGTGGGGGCCCGTGACGTGCAGAAGCAGCGGACGCAGACCGAGAATGTGTGCCGCATGCGCCAGAAAACGGCTGTCCAGTCCGCCGGAGTAGGCGAGCGCGAAGCGTCCTTCTGCGGCAACGTCGGACAGAATGCGTTGCAGACCCTCAAGGGACGTGACACTCATGGAAATCTACATCTCCTCGTGTTCTTCCGGGCAGCCGCAGGCGAAAATGGCCCCGTTGGGGGCGTTTTCGAATACCCGGCTGCCGTAGATGATGGCCTTTTTTTCCACGCGCATGGCGGGCCAGGGGCCGAAATCCGCCTTCAGGGCTTTCAGAAGAGCCATGGCCGTGGGCGTGACGGTTTCTCCCTGTCCGGCAAAGGGACGGACGGGCACGCCGTCCATGAGTTCCAGTACGGCGGGTGCGGGCACGGGAAGAATGCCGTGGGCGCAGTGGACGAAGCCGTCGGCCACGGGAAGGGGGCTGACCACAAGGCGCGAAGGAGCAAGGCGGCAGAACAGTTCGCAGCTCATGCAGATGTCGAGAATGCTGTCGAGCGCCCCGACTTCATGGAAGTGTACCTCTTCGGGGGATTTGCCGTGAACGGCCGCTTCCGCCCGGGCAAGCAGGGTGAAGGTGCGGGAGGCAAGGGACTTGCCTTCCTCGCTCATGCCGCAGGCGGCGATGAGCGCAAGAATGTCGTCCAGCGTGCGGTGTTCATGCTGATGCGGCAGCGTGACGTTCGCGTGCCAGCCGCCGATGTGGTTCACTTCCTTCCGCACCAGCTGCACGCTTCCGGCAAGCTCGGGCATGATGGCGGTCAAACAGGCTTCCGTTTCCTGTTCCGTCAGCTCCGTCATGCGGAGAAGTCCGGCAAGAAAGATGTCCCCGGAAAGCCCGGAGTGGGCGCGTATGGTCAGCACGGGAGCGGCGGGCGCATCCGGCGTGTGGTGATGATGTTCGTGGGAATGGGTATGGTCGTGATGATGGCTGCTCATAGATTGTTTACCACGCGCGCCGCGGCGCAGGCCGCGCCGTAGCCGTTGTCGATGTTCAGAATGGCAATGCCCGGGGCACAGCTGGAAAGCATGCTGGAAAGGGCGGCATGCCCGCCTTCGGCCACGCCGTAGCCCACGGAAGTGGGAACGCCGAACACGGGACGTGACGTAAGTCCTCCCAGAACGCTGGCGAGGGCGGCGTCCAGCCCCGCCACGACGATGACGGCCTGAAAGCGGTTGATGTCCTCGAGCCGTTCGGTCAGTCTCCACAGCCCCGCCACGCCGCAGTCCTCGAACACGGCGTGTTCTATGCCGAGGTATTCCAGCGTGCGTGCGGCCTCCCAGGTGACGAATCCGTCGGAGGTGCCCGCGGATACGATGGCTACGCCGCCTCTGGCACGCCGGGGCAGACATTCGCCGAAGGCCGTGCGGGAGAGAGGGTGATAGTCGTAGCGCTCCCGTACGGCGGGGCTCATGCGTTCGAACACGTCGGCGGAAAGCCGTGTGAACAGTACGGGGCGACCGCTGCCCCTGCCGAACTGTTCCATGAGTTCCTGAACGGCTTCGAAAGGCTTTCCTTCGCAGAAGACCGCTTCCGGCAGACCGATGCGGGAGGCTCTGGCGTAATCAAACAGAATACCGTGCTCCATGATGTTTCCTTTTGTTGCCTAAGGAGATAGCGTTAGCGGGGGATTTTCGCAAGCGCGGCATGCTTGGAATACCTTCCTTTAATAAGCCAAGTCGTTGCGGGTCGGTAGCACGATTCTTCTCCTTTCTTGCCTTTTTCTGCCGGACCGGAATGCGGCGTGAGCGGGAGACTGCGGTCTGCCGTTTTTCGGAGAAAACTTTTGGAAGAGTCTTGACAGAACTTCATCGTGTATTATGCTCATTTGTGCAAAAAGAAAACGTTTGCCGGAAAAGAGATTCTACAGGGAGAAAGCATGCCCCGTCCGAAACATTGCCGTTATGTGAGCAGCACGCCGAGCGTGACGTACTTCAAGCCAAGGGGCATTCCGCTCAGGGAGCTTGAGGAGATGACGCTGAGCGTGGATGAGCTTGAGGCTCTGCGCCTTGCGGACATGGAGGGGCTGACCGCCATCGAGGCGGCCAAGCACATGCGCGTTTCGCGTTTCACCTTCGGGCGTACGCTGGCATCTGCAAGACGCACCGTGGCCCAGGCCCTCTGTCTCGGATGTGCGCTGCGCATAGAAGGGGGCAGCTACGCTCTTTCCCAGTATGGAACTCAGACCAGGCACAAGGAGATATCCATGCAGAAGATTGCCGTTTCCAGTGAAGGCCCCACTCTTGACGACTATGTGGACCCCCGTTTCGGCAGGGCGGGCGGTTTCGTGGTGGTGGAGCTGCCGGACATGAAGGTGGATTATGTCGATAACGGCGCCTCCCAGACCATGGCCATGGGCGCCGGCATTGAAACCGCCGAACGCATGGCCCGCGCCGGGGTGGAAGTGGTCATCAGCGGCTATGTGGGGCCCAAGGCCTTTGACGCCCTCACAGCCGCGGGCATCAAAATCTGCCAGGACGTGGAAGGCGTGACCGTGAGGGAGGCTGTGGAGCGTTTCGTGCGCGGGGAACTTCCCTTTGCCACGGCTTCCAACAAGTAATGGAGCAGTCATGAAAATTGCCATTGCCAGCGGCAAGGGCGGCGCAGGCAAGACCAGCGTCACGGCCTCTCTGACAAGGGTGTGGGATGCGCCTCTTGTCGCCGTGGATACGGATGCCGAAGCGCCCAACCTTCATCTTTTCCTGCATCCGAATATGGAGGAAAGTCGTCCATGCTGGCTTTCCGTACCGCAGATGGAGCCGGAAAAGTGCATCCACTGTGAAAAGTGCCGCGACATCTGCTCGTTCAAGGCCATAGCTTCCTTTGCCGGTCGCATAAGCCTTTTTCCCGACATGTGCCACGGTTGCGGGGGCTGCTTTGCCGTATGCCCCACAGGGGCTCTCACTCCGGGCCAACGTGAGCTCGGAACTCTGGAAACCGGCACGGCCCTGGATGGAAGCGTCCGGTTTCTCATGGGCCGTACCCGCATAGGTGAAGCCATGACGCCGCCGCTTCTGCGTCAGGAGCACGAGCTTCTTGCCTCCATGCTTGAGGCCGTGCCTGCCGACGCGCTTTTGGATGCGCCTCCGGGCGTAAGCTGTCCCGCCGTCACCGTTACGCGCGATGTGGACATGATTCTGCTCGTGGCAGACCCCACGCCGTTCGGATTCTATGATTTCAGGCTGGCGCATCAGGCCTTCCTGCCGCTCGACAAGCCCATGTGCGTGGTCATCAACAGAGCCGGTGCCGAGGGCAATGAAGAGGGCGATGAGGCCGTGCGCGCCTACTGCAGGGAACACGGGCTTCCGCTTCTGGCGGAGCTTCCCTTCGAGCGGAAGGCCGCCGAGCAGTACGCTTCCGGCATGCTGCTGGCCGACATCTCTCCTGCATGGAGAGAGCGTTTCGTGTCTCTGCGCGACAGCCTGCGCAGTCTTTGCCGCGGCGTTTCGGAAAAGGAGAGCGTCCATGCGTGAGATAGTCGTCATCAGCGGTAAGGGCGGCACGGGAAAGACCACCGTCAGTGCGTCCTTTGCGCACCTTGCTGAAAACAAGGTCGTCTGCGACCTTGACGTGGACGCCCCGGATTTGCACATCCTGCTTTCGCCTGCCGTCAGGCAGACCACGCCCTTCATTTCCAGCCATCATGCCGTCGTCCGGGAGCAGGATTGCGTGCGCTGCGGAAAGTGCGCGGAGCTTTGCGCCTTCGGTGCGGTCTCCCGGCAGGGAGAGGGCTTTCAGGTGGACGAGCTGCGCTGTGAAGGCTGCGGCGTATGCGTGAAGCTCTGCCCTCATCAGGCCATTGATTTTCCTGAGCGCTACTGCGGCGACTGGTATGTTAGCGACACCCGCTTCGGGCCGATGGTGCACGCCCAGCTTTTTCCGGGACAGGAAAATTCGGGCAAGCTGGTGGGACTGCTCAAGACCGAGGCCCGGAAGATGGCCCGTGAGCAGCACCTTGACACCATACTTTGCGACGGCTCTCCCGGTGTGGGCTGCCCGGTGATATCCTCGCTTTCCGGTGCGAGCCTTGCCGTGGGAGTGGTGGAGCCCACACCGTCGGGCAGACATGATTTTGCCCGCGTGGCGGATTTGTGCCGTCATTTCCGCGTGCCGCTCGCCGTCATCATCAACAAGGCGGACATCAACGCCGCCGAAGCCGATGCCATTGCCGCCATGTGTGCGGAAAACGGTCATGCCCTGCTGGGCAGACTGCCGTTTTCCCCCGTGGTCACACAGGCCATGGTGCGGCGGCAGGCGTTGACGGAATTTTCCAACCCCGTAGGAGACAGACTGAAGGACATGTGGTCGGCCCTTCAGGACATAAAAACAGG
>CALUPQ010000103.1 GCA_944322695.1 uncultured Mailhella sp.
AATATCTGCCGGGAGACGGCGAGGAATGCGCTTGAGCAGACGCTTGCCCGCATCCGGGAGGCCGGACGGAAATTTCAGGAACTTTCGGGGAGGAAGGACTCGCCTGTTCCCGCATGGGAACCGCAGGTCTATATCGTCAGCGAACTCAGGGAAATGCTGGTGCGCCGGGAAGGGGAGAGGCAGACGGAAGAGCTGCTGCATGCCTATGCCGGGAATCTGCCCCCGGAAATGGACGAGCCGGAAAAATCTCTGGCTGTGGCCGAATATCTGGCTTCACTGGTCAACCTCAAGGGGCCGGTCATCGTCGTGGGCTTTTTGCCCCCGTACTATCCGCAGCGGCTTAACCTGCGGGCCACGGAAAAGGAGCGCAGGCTCCTCTCCATCATGGAAAGCGTGCATGCGGACCTTGAAGCGTCGGTCGGGGCCGTTCGGCTTGTGGAATGCTTCAGTGGTATCATGGATTTGAGCTACATGGGGTTCCAGGGCAGAGCGGAAGAGCTGGAAACGCTGGCGGACAATATGCCCGGCTGGGGAAGCGTTTATTCCCTGCCCGTGTCCGACCTGCTCTCCCTGGATGTCCCCATAGCTTCCGTGGGACCGGCGGGAAAGGATGCGCACAAGGATACGGAACGTCTGGAACTCGAGTATTCTTTTGAGGTGGCTCCGCAGATGCTGGCGCGGGTGATTCGCGACCTTGCATAATGTTTTCCCTTTGAGGAAAAGAAGGCGTCGCTGGCGTCTCATGGGGAGCTTCGGGAAGTCTTCTCAGCCGGAGTATCTGTGCAACGCTTGGTACACGGACGCTTTTTTGCGGGAAAGCCTTCTTCCCTTGAAGTCCGTCCGGTGATGCCTTATAGTTTTTGCGACATTTTCCTTTTCTGCCCACAGGGCCTGGAGTTCCCATGTTCGAACTTGCATTCAACGGTCGTCCGTACATCAAGGCTGATAACACGCAGCCTCTTTTCTTCATAGCCGGGCCGTGCGCCATAGAAAGCCGTGCCCATGCGCTTGAGGTGTCCGCGGCGCTGAAGGAAATCTTCGCGGCCGCGGGTATTCCCTTCATCTACAAGTCCAGCTTCGACAAGGCGAACCGCAGCTCCGGCGCGGGTTTTCGCGGCGTGGGCATGGAGGAAGGGCTTTCCATTCTTGCGGAAGTGCGCGAGAGCCGGGACATCCCCGTTCTGACGGACATACACACCGCGGAGCAGGCCGCGCCGGTGGCCGAAGTGGTGGATTACCTGCAGACGCCCGCCTTCCTCTGCCGCCAGACGGACCTCATCCTTGCGGCGGCCTCCACCATGAAGCCGGTGAACATCAAAAAAGGCCAGTTCCTTGCCCCGTGGGAAATGGAGAATGTGCTCAAGAAGGCCCGTTCCACGGGCAATGAGCGCATCACCCTGTGCGAGCGCGGCACGAGCTTCGGCTACGGCAACCTTGTTGTGGACATGCGCGGCCTTGAAATCATGAAGAAGTTTGCGCCCGTGGTGTTCGATGCCACCCATTCCGTGCAGCTTCCCGGAGCGCAGGGCTCTTGCAGCGGCGGTCAGCGGGAATTCGTGCCCGCACTGGCCCGTGCGGCGGCGGCCGTGGGCGTGGCGGGCATCTTCATGGAAGTGCATCCCGACCCGGACAAGGCCCCCTGCGACGGTCCGAACATGCTGGCCATAAAGGATTTGCCGGAGTTTCTGTCTCTCATCAAGGCCTTTGACGGCCTTGCCAAGAAGGGGGCTCTATGAGCCTTGTAGCCGTCATTCCTTCCCGCTATGCGTCCACGCGTCTGCCGGGCAAGCCGCTGGTGGATATCTGCGGCAAGCCCATGGTGCAGCATGTGTATGAACGGGTGCGGCGGGTTTCGCTGTTTGATGAAGTGCTGGTGGCCACGGACGATGAGCGCATCATGAACGCCGTGTCCGCCTTCGGCGGCAGAGTCGTGATGACGAGCCCGGACTGCGCCTCCGGCTCGGACAGGCTCATTGAGGTGGCGAAAGCCCATCCAGCGGACATCTACGTGAATGTGCAGGGGGATGAACCGCTGGTCGAGCCTTCCGCCGTTGAAAAGCTGGCACAGGCCATGCTGGACGATTCGGCCCTTCAGATGGCCACGCTTTGTTACCCCGTAAGCGCGGAGCAGGCGCAGAATCCCAATCTGGTGAAGGTTGTGCGGGCGCATAACGGCAATGCGCTGTACTTCAGCCGCAGTCCCATTCCCTTCCCGCGTTCCGGGGGCATTGCCCCTTCGTACTTCGGGCACCTCGGCATGTATGCCTACCGCCGGGATTTCCTTATGAATTTCGGCAAGCTGCCGTACTCTCCGCTGGAGAACACGGAAAAGCTGGAACAGTTGCGCGTGATTGAGGCCGGTATCGCCATCCGCGTGCTGGAAGTGGAGGCCATGGGCCCCGGGGTGGATACGCCGGAGGACCTTGAAGAGGTGCGCCGCATCGTCATGACACAGATGGGAAATGCGTGATGAAGTATCTTGAAGAAGCAAGACAGGTTCTGCACGACGAGGCGCAGGCGCTCCAGGTTCTGGCCGACAGCCTCGGGGACAGCTTTGAAAAAACGGTGGAGTGTCTTCTTGGAATAAAGGGACGCATTGCCGTTACGGGCATGGGCAAGAGCGGGCATGTGGCGCGCAAGATTGCCGCAACGCTGGCTTCCACCGGTTCGCCGGCGTATTTCGTTCATCCGGCCGAAGCCAGTCACGGTGACCTCGGCATGATAACCGCCGAAGATGCCGTGATTGCCATTTCCAATTCCGGCAATACGGCGGAACTGACGGATATCGTGCTTTATGCCTCGCAGAACAACATGCCCATCGTCGCCATTACCAGAAACGCCGACAGCTTTCTGGGCAAGCATTGCGACTATCTTCTTCTGCAGCCTCAGATGCACGAGGCCTGCCCGCTGGACTGTGCCCCCACCACCAGCACCACGGTGCAGATGGCGCTGGGAGACGCTCTGGCCATGTGTCTGCTGACGGCGCGCGGTTTCCGCAGGGAGGATTTTCGCCGCTTCCATCCCGGCGGTTCACTGGGGCAGAAGCTGTCTCTTGTGCGCGACCTCATGCACACGGGCAGCGCCATGCCGTTGCTTTCTCTCGATGCTCCCATGATGGATGTGCTTGCCGAAATGACGCGCAAGGGCTTCGGCTGCGTGGGCGTGATGGACGGAGAGACGCTTGTGGGCATCATTACCGACGGCGACCTTCGTCGCCACATGGGACCGAATATTCTTGAAAGCACTGCCAGGGAGCTGATGACCGTCCATCCCGTGTGTGTCGATGCGGATGCTTTGAGCGCCAAGGCTCAGGGAATCATGGAAGACAGGAAGATTACCTGCGTGTTCGTGGTGGATGAAAAGCAGAGACCCATGGGGATTCTGAGCATGCACGACATCCTTTAGGTGGTCATTTAATTAATACTTGATGTAAGTATTCCACACGGTTGCTCACTGCATTGGCCTGTCCGTTGTTTTGGGCAAACCGTCTTGGGCAACCAGAAGGGCGGTCGCCGAAAGTCTTCAGGATTTCGGCGGCCGCCCTGTTTTTAAGCGGAAGAGCGTGCGTTTCGGTTTAGGGGCGGGAAGAGTCGGGGCTGCCTTGCTCGACAGGGGGGATTTGTCCCGGAACGAGTTTCTCGGAAGCCCGGGAATACTGCAAGGATGCAGGCAGGACGGACAAGAGCCGTACGTTTTTTTTGTCAAAAGAGAGCAACGGAGCCTGCGTCGTCCGGTGAGGACTCACCCCGGGAAAGCTACAGGCTGTTTCTGCGGGCCTGCGCCTCCAGCTCCGCAAGGTCGTAGGGGGTGGACTGATAGACGAAGTAGTTGAGCCAGTTGGCGTAGAGAAGGTGCGCGTGGGCTCGCCACGTCATGCGCGGGGGCAGAGCGGGGTTGTCGTCCGGGTAGTAGTTTTCCGGAATGTCGGGGTTGATGCCCGCGGCAATGTCTCTCGTGTACTCTCTGTGCAGTGTGTCGGCGTCGTATTCGGAGTGGCCGGTGATGAATATCTGCCTGCCGCTGTCGGTGGAAATGGCGTAGAGGCCCGCCACGGGAGAGGATGCAAGAATCTTGAGCTCAGGCTCCTTTTCCACGTCTGCCCTTTCCACGGTGGTATTGCGGGAGTGGGGCGCCATGAATTCGTCGTCGAAGCCGCGGAAGAGTATGGAGCCCACGTGCTCCACGTGATGGGGATAGATGCCCGAAATTTTTTTGGGGAGCAGCTTTTTCTGTATGCCGTAGTGATAGTACAGGCCTGCCTGCGCTCCCCAGCAGATGTGGAAGGTGCTGTGGACGTGCGTCTTGCTCCATTCCATGATGGTGCAGAGCTCTTCCCAGTATTCCACTTCCTCAAAAGGCATGAGCTCCACA
>CALUPQ010000104.1 GCA_944322695.1 uncultured Mailhella sp.
CGAGAACCCCCTTCACAAGGTGGGAGGGGCAATCCGCCCTTGGAAGCACTCGCCAGAGCTGCTCCCGGAAAAGACTTCCGCGCCGCAAGGCAAAATCGCTTTCCGGCACGGGGGCCCGCCCTTTTCAGGAGCGCGCCCCTCCGGCCGAGGGCATGGGCCGCGCTCCTGCCGCGGTCGCTTCGCAGGTGAAGCGCTAGTCCGTACGCTTCAGGGTCAGGGGAATGACGTGCAGGGCGCGGGAGATTTCATCCGTGCTGCCGAGGCTCCATTCCCAGCCGCCTTCGGGCCATCCGGCCAGTTCCGCAAGCCTTGCGGTCACGCCCCTGATATTGATGACGGGGTGGCGCAGGAACACGGCGGGCAGGCCGTGGGTCAGGTTGCAGGCAAGGCAGGCGTCGCCGCGCTGATGCAGTTCGAAAAGAAAGTCCAGCTTCCTGTCGGAGGCGGAAAGCAGGGACATGCGGATATCGTAGGCGCCCTCGTCCGGGTCTCCGAACAGGGCTTCGAAGAACTGCTCGGTGCGTTCGGGCGGAAAAACGTCGTTCAGGCATTCCTTGGTGAAGATGTCTTCGTAGCTGGGCATGGGCTCTCCTTGCTCATGATGAGCCGCCGGCGGCGGGCGGCGCGTTTTTTTCCTTATATCCTGCACGGGGAGAGTCGGCAAGATGTCCGCCCCGTCCGCTGTGCCTCCATGCGTTCTTTCCGGCGGGCGGACAAACTTCCGCCCTTCCGCGCCGAAAGACTCCGCGGGCCTTTTCCTCTCTTCCGGCTTGCCGGCTTGCCGGCGCTCTTCTTCGGGCCTTCTTCGCCCGCAAGACAGGCGCAACCTCTTCCGCAGGGGAAGCACGAAGCCCCGGCCGGGCATCCCCTCCGGGCAACGCTCCTCGAAGCGCGGCGCGGCTCCCTCATGCGCTGCCTCAGAAATGGGGAGCCTTGCCTTCCAGCAGGTTTCGCCCCGCCTTGTGGAGCGCCCACGGCAACCTGGGCACGGCCCGTGCCGGACAGGAACGCGGCGTCCATGCAAAAGCTCCGGCGCGCGGACCGACGTCCCGGCCTACTCCCCTTCCTGCAACAGCATCCTTTCCAGGTCCCTCTCCTCCATGCCGTCCACGCCGTTCAGACAGCGAAGCACCCTGCCCTCCGCCATGACGGCGAGAAACGAGGCGAGGCGCAGGCTCTGGGGGAGCGAGTGGGACACCATGAGCACGGGCAGCTTTTCGGAAAGGGAAAGAAGCAGCTCCTCCACGTGGCGGGCGGCGCGCACGTCCAGCGAGGCGGTGGGCTCGTCCAGAAGCAGCATGTCCGGCTCAAGCGCCAGCGCGCGGGCCAGGCACAGCCTTTGCTGCTGTCCGCCGGAAAGGCGTTCCGCGCTCATGTTGAGGCGGCCTTCCACCTCGTTCCACAAATCGGCGCGCACAAGGGCGTCGCGCACGCGGTCGTCCAGCTCGGCGCGGGGGCAGCCGAGCGCCACGGACACGGGCAGCGCCACGTTGCGATAGACGCTTACGGGAAAGACCTGCGGCGTCTGAAACACCATGCCCACGCGCCTGCGGAGCTCCTCAAGGGGCAGCGTCTTCCGCCCCGGCTCAGGGTACAGGGCCACGGGGCCGCCGCCGAGGGAAAGCTCCGCCTGCCCTTCGGTGCGGCAGCCGGGCACTTCCTCGTTCAGGCGGTTGACGGCGCGCAGAAGCGTGGTCTTGCCCGAACCCGAGCGGCCCACGAGAACGGCCACGCCCGAACGCGGAACGTCGAGAGAAACGGAGCGCACCACCTCATGCCCGGAAAAGGACACCGAAAGGCGGCGCATACGCAGAACGAAGGAAGAGGAAGCAGCTTGCATGGATTACGCCTTTCCCTGCCATTTGCGGCGGAAACCGTGCTCAAGGACTCTGGCGAGCACGAGCAGCGCGCAGGATATGCCGAGCAGCAGCGCCGCGGCGCCGAAGCCGCGCAGAAGCTCCTGCTGGTCCTGATACTGGGAGGAAATGTAGTAGATGTCGAAGGAAAGGGCCTCGAACTTGCCGAGAAGCCCCGCGGGAAGGCCCGCATTGGCCACCACCCCGGTGAACAGGATGACGGCGGTGTCTTCCGCGGCGCGGCCCACGGCCAGCACCACGCCGCCGAGCATGCCCCGCGCGGCCGCAGGCAGGCACAGATGCGCCATGGTCTGCACGCGGGAAAGGCCGCTCGCGGCGGCGGCAAGGCGCAGAGAGTCCGGCACGGCGGCCAGCGCCTCTCTCGTGGAGGCGGCGAGCACGGGCAGCACCAGCAGCGCAAGGCACCCCGCGGCGAGAAGAAGGCCGGTGTTGGCGTCCGGCAGCACGGTGTGGCGCAGAAGCAGGATGAGCATGAAGCCGAACAGCCCCATGACGATGGAAGGCATGCCCGCCAGCATGTCCACGGCCGCGCCGAGCAGCCTTTTCTGCCGGGGCGTGGCCATTTCGGCCAGAAAGACGCCGCAGCCCACGCCGGGCACGATGGCGAGCAGCATGGTGAGAATCACGAGCCAGAACGTGCCCACGCAGGCGGGCCAGAGGCCGTCCCACACCGGAGTGCGGCCCAAAATGGCGTCGAGCGGCGCGGCATGGCCGAAAAGCAGCTCCTTGCCCATGACGGGAAGGCCGCGCCAGAGAAGGTAGCCCATGAGCGCGAAGACCACGCAGGGCACGAACACGGCAAAAAAGGCGGCAAGCGCGCGGAAACAGAGGAAGGGAACGGAATGCCTCATGCTCTTTCCCCCATGCGGCGGATGGCAAGGCTGACCGCGGCGTTGACGACGATGAGCACAAGCCCGGCCATGAACAGCGAATCGTAGGCGGCTCCGCCCACTTCGTTGGAGGTGACGAGGGCCATGTGCGCGGTGAGTGTGCGCAGGCTTGAGAGCAGCGAATCGGGCATGACGGGCGCGTTGCCCGCCAGCATGAGCGGCAGCATGGTGTCGCCCACGGCGCGGCCGAAGCCGAGCACCGCGGAGGACAGCAGCGGCGCGCGGGCGGAAGGCAGCACCACGTACCAGAGAAGTTCCATCCTGCTCATGCCCATGGCCGCCCCGGCAAGGGCCACGGCCTCGAGGCGCGGGGCGAGCCCGGCCTGAAGCACCAGCACCACGGTGGGCAGAATGAGCACGCTGAGCATGAGGGAGGCGGTAAGCCACGAAAAGCCGGAGCCGCCGAGCCCCATGCGGATGGAAGGCGCGAGCAGGAACACGGCGGCAAAGCCGTACACCACGGTGGGGATGGCCGTCATGACGCGCACGAGTCCCCCCACGAGGGTGCGGGCGACCCCCGGTCTGCCCGCCTTTTCCGGCGAAAGCAGCCATGCGCAGAGGCAGAGCCCCATGAGCCAGCCCGGAGCCACGGCGGTGGCGCCCATGGCCAGCGAGCCCGCCACCATGGGCAGAATGCCGAAATGCCCCTGCCCCGGAGCCCAGGACCACGTGAAGGGGCCGCCGCCCTCGCCCTGCACGAAGACCGGCAGGGCGAAGGCGACTATCATGAGAAACAGCAGCGCCATGCCGCCCATGGCCATGAGCACGGAGACGCGGAGCAAAAAGACCCAGCCCCGTCCGCTCCGGGACGATGCGGCGGCGTGAAGAATGCCGTTTCCCATGACTCTGCCTACTTCTTGTCCACGGGGATGTAACCGGCTTCGGAAGTGAAGGCCTTGCCGTCTTCGGAATAGATGTAGTCCACGAACAGCGCGGTGAGGCCCGTGGGCTCGCCCTTGGTGTTCATGTACAGAAGACGGGTGATGTTGTAGCTGCCGTTCGCCGCGTTTTCCTGCGAGGGAACCATGCCGTCCACGGTGACGCCGCGGATGGAGTCGTCCAGATGGCCGATGCCGACGTAGCCGATGGCGTTGGGGTCCTGGGCGATGGCGGTCTTCATGGCGCCGTTGGAGTTCACCACGTTGGCGCTCTGGGCGGACGTGCCCTTGTCGAGGGCGCGCTCTTCGAAGGTTTCGCGGGTGCCGCTGCCGTCTTCACGCACATAGAGGGAAATGGGGGCGTCCTTGCCGCCGAGTTCCTTCCAGTTGGCAATCTTTCCGGCGAACACGTCCTTCACCTGCGCCTTGGTCAGGGAAGTGACGCCGTTGGCCGGGTTCACGGCGACGGCCACGCCGTCGATGGCGAAGGGGGAGGTTTTAAGGCCGTACTTGGCCACTTCGCTGTCCTTGAGGGCGCGACCGGTGTTGCCAATCTGCACGAGGCCTTCGCCCACCTTCTGCACGCCCACGCCGGAGCCGCCGCCGGCCACGGTGATGCGGATGTCGCCGTTGGCGGTCATGATGGCCTGAGCGGCCTTCTTCATCACCGGGATGTGGGCGGTGCCGCCCGCGATGTCGATGCTGCCCTTCTGGCCCTTGAAGGCGTCAAGCGGAGCGGCCACGGCCAGAGACGCGCTGAGAAGAACCAGCGCCAGAGCGGAAAAGAGACGATTCATGCACACCTCCTGCTCAGGAGGCGACACCTTTTCGGGAACAGCAAAGGACGCGCAGGGACGAAAATCGCTCCACGACGAAAGGCCGGCAAGACAAACCTTGTCTCTGCTCAACTATGCCTCAGGTGTTCCTGAAAAACATGCCGGCCTCACTGGAGAAAAATAGGGTTTCGGGAATGTGCGACCCTGCGCACACGTTCTTTTTTTCTGCCCCACGGGTGGGGGAAAGTCAAGAAGGGCAAGAGAGCCGCGGGCCCTGAGGCACAGGAAATCCCCCATGCTGCAGGCCGGGGCTCCGCAGAAGCGGCTTCTTCCGCAAAAAAGAGGGAGGCGCCCCTTCCTTGCGCCACGTGGCAGCGCGGCTTGTTCCTCCGTCCGGGCCCTCCGGCGCGGAGCCGGACTTCGAAGGCCCCGTCCCCGGAAGAAAGGCGAGTGCGGAGCCGGCGCAACCACGCCCACGGGCGGGAAAAACACGACGCAGCGCGCAGCCCCCGGCGCACGCGGCAGCACGGCTAGAGGGCGAGCAGCCCCCGCACGGCGGCGGCAAGGTCCGTTGCGGCAAAAAGGCGCGTTCCGCTCCCGCAAGCTCCGGGAAGTTCGACCTCCACGGGCACGAATCCCCTTTCGCGGATGAGCGCCTCATCAAGCCCGAGCTTCTGCGCGCACGCCGCGCCCTTGCCGGTAAGCACCAGCACGGCGGCGGCAAGGCCCGCGTTCACGCCGAAAAGAAGGTCCTCCACCTTGTCGCCCACCATGGCGCAGCGCGAGGCTTCAAGACCGTGCTCCTTTTTCAGGCTCTCCCACATGCCCGGGGCGGGCTTGCGGCAGTCGCACGCCTCTTCCGGCGCGTGGGGGCAGAAGCGCGCGTCCTCAAAGCCCGCGCCGAAGGCGGCGAGCAGTTCCTGAAGCCGCGCCTGACACTCGTGCCAGCCCGATTCGGGAAAATATCCCCGTCCTATGCCCGACTGATTGCTGACGAGATAGGCGGCCATGCCCCGTTCCCGCAGAAGCCCCAGCGCCTGCCCCGCTCCGGGAATGAGCTCCACCCCGTCGGCGCTGCCGAGGTAGTGGCGGTCCACAATCACCGTGCCGTCACGGTCGAAAAGCACTGCCGACAAATCCATGTCCCTCTCCTTCCTTGTCATAGTCTAGCACCAAGTACCGCAAACGCCCGTCCGCCCCGGACACGCCGTACGGACGCGGGACCTGTACGACGCCTGAAGGCCGGCCGGGGGCCCCCGTGCGTTGAAACAACGTCATGCCGCGGGAGCGTAACCGTATCGCAAACGCCCGCCGGGGTCGAAAAACATCATACCACCGGAAGACCGACGCAAAACGGACGTCGAGACACCCCAATATAACACATTGACTTCACAGCTCTTTTTCCGACAACGTCTTCCTGCAAAAACCACAACACAGCGCCGGGCCTTTGCGATACTCCTTCCCCAAAAGCTCCAGCCATCCCTTCCGCTGATACCTCTGGTCCGGCGCAGGCCGGAACAGAGGTCGGCCACCGCAGGCGGGTGCGGCAGCACACGCCTGCACGGAGCGCGCGCCACGACGACGCCAGGCAAAACGCGAAGGCTCCGCGCCCGTCCGACCAGCACTCCAAAGAAAAACGCCTTCCGGCCCTCTGCCTGCCTCGCCTTTTCTTTTCTGAAAGAGCAACGCGACCTGCCCTCTCCCGCCGACCGGCCATGCCGGGAGGTGGAAACAGGGGGGCGCGGGGGCTTGTCCCGACTGGTCGGGGGGATTATCTCCCCCGCATGCCTTTCCCGGGGCCCGGGGGCCTTGCCCCCGGCGGGGTCCGGGGCAGCGCCCCGCCGCCTTTCCCTGCTTTCCTTGCTTTCCCTGCCTTTTCCGGAAGCGAAGCAGCGCGCCCTTTCCGGCTTTTCCTCCCTTCCTCTAAAATCGGGCAAGGAGCTTGTCAACGCCGGGGCGCGGGCTTGACGCAGGCACGGCTTTTTTTCATGCTGCGGGGATGCTTTTATACATCCATGTTCCCTTTTGCCGCAGAAAATGCCGTTACTGCGCCTTCTATTCCGAGCCCGCGGGGCGGGACGGGACGGACAGGTTTGACGCGTGGGCCGACGCCCTTTGTCTCGACATGGGCCGCAAGGCGGAAACGCTGGGGCGCCCTGCCGTGAATACCGTTTTTTTCGGCGGCGGCACGCCGAGCCTGCTCTCCCCCTCCATCATGGGCCGCATTCTCGACAGGGCCGCCGCGCTGTTCTCTCTTGACGCCGATGCGGAAATCAGCATGGAGGCCAACCCCGAATCCATGACGGAAGCAAAGGCCCGGGGCTTTCGCGCGGCCGGGGTGAACCGGGTGTCTCTGGGGGTGCAGGCGCTGGACGACGCGCTGCTTGCCGCCGTCGGCCGCGTGCACGACAGGGCCGGAGCGCTTGAGGCGTTTTGGGCGCTGCGCAGGGCGGGCTTCGACAACGTGGGGCTCGATTTCATGTGGGGCCTGCCCGGGGAGACGCTGCAGGGCTGGAAGGCGCAGATTGCCGAAGCCGCGGCCCTCGCGCCGGAGCACCTTTCCTGCTACGGACTCACGCTGGAGGAAGGCACGCCGATGTTTCAGGAGAGCGCGACGCTCAATTTGCCGGACGAGGACGACGCCGCTGCCATGTATGAGGAAGGCGGCGCGCTGCTTGAGGCGGCCGGCTACCGGCAGTACGAAATTTCCAACTACGCGCGGCCCGGGCGGGAATGCCGCCACAACACGGGCTACTGGCGCGGGGAGGACTATCTCGGTCTCGGGCCTTCGGCGGTGAGCTGCCTTGACGGAGTGCGCACAACCCAGCCTGCCGACCTTGCCTCGTGGCTTTCGGCCGTGCGCGAAGGGCGCGACGCCGGGGAGCGCGAGGTGCTCGGCTTTACGGAAAAGGCCGAAGAGCTCGTCATGCTCAGCCTGCGCACGGCGGCGGGGCTGGACACGGCCGCCTACCGCGCCCTGACCGGGCGGGACTTTCTTGCGGACAACGGCGCGCTCATCGCAGAGCTTGTGCGCCGCGGCATGGCCGGGCTTGAAGGCGGGCGCTTCTTTCTCACACGCAAAGGCATGGCGGTTTCCAACGCCGTCATGGAACAGTGCTTTGAAACCATCCCGCAGGAGGCGGAGCGATGAACACGGCAACGGGGCGCTTCGCCCCCAGCCCCACGGGGCTGCTGCACCTCGGCAACGCATGGTCGTTTCTGCTCGCGTGGCTCGCCGCGCGCACGGAAGGCGGGCGCGTCATCCTGCGCCATGAGGACATCGACCCGGCACGCTCCCGCAGGGAGTGGATGGACGCCATCGAGCGCGACCTTCTCTGGCTGGGCCTCGACTGGGACGAAGGCCCGGGAAGGGAGGGCCCGCACGCGCCCTATCTGCAGAGCCGCTGCTTCCCCCTCTACGAAAAGGCGCTGGAAACGCTGAACGCCCGGGGACTCATCTACCCCTGCTACTGCACCAGAAAGGAACTGCGCCTGCTCGCCGGAGCGCCCCACGGCGCGGCGGACGGCCTCGGCGACGAAGGCGCGGCCTACCCCGGCACCTGCCGCCATCTTACAGAGGAAGAGCGTGCCCGAAAGGAGGCCGAAGGCAGAAAGCCCGCCCTGCGCCTCGCCTGCCCGGAGGACGACGAGGAAACCTTCACCGACCTCGTGCTCGGCCCCCAGCGCATTTCCCTGCGCCGCTGCGGCGGCGACTTCGCCCTGCGCCGCTCCGACGGCGTGTGGGCCTACCAGCTCGCCGTGGTCGTGGACGACATCCGCATGAACGTCACCCAGGTGGTGCGCGGAGAGGACATACTCCTCTCCACCCCACGCCAGCTTCTGCTCTACCGCCTGCTCGGAGCCGTTCCCCCTTCCTTCGCGCATATCCCCCTGCTCCACGACAGCGAGGGCGAACGCCTCGCCAAACGCCACAAAAGCCTCAGTCTCGCCGCCCTGCGTGAAGCGGGATGCTCGCCCGAGGCCGTCGTCGGCCACCTCGCCCATGTCGCAGGACTCTCCCCCGCTCCGGCCCCCATCACCCCCGCCGCCCTCGCCGACAGACTCCGCAGCGAAGGCCCCTTCCCCTGGCACGCCCTGCCCAAAGGCCGCATCATCGTGCCCGACGGCGTGGAACGCGGATGGAAATAGAGGAAGAGAACAGACAGAAAAGGAAAGGCATCTGGGGGAGATAATCTCCCCGACAAGTCGGGACAAGCCCCCGCCCCCCATGGTTCCGCCTCCCGGCAAAGCCGGTCGGCGGCCTCCGGCGAACGGAAAACGGCAGGCAGAACGCGCTGCCCTTTCAGAAGCTCCTCAAAAAGCCGAAAGAAAAAATCCCCTCCACTTATCACGACAAACCTTTCCATGAAGCCGAGTACTCCCGACTGAAACACCAGCTTTTTTATCTGCGGTGCTTTCAGATACGGGAAACGTCGGGCATGACCTGCGTTGCCCGGCATCCTCGTGTTTACTTGGCCGCCGCGCTAGAATTCACCCCGCCGGACATGGCCTGCGTTGCCCGGCATCCTCGTGTCGCGCTCAGTAAAGGCGGGTGCGGCAACACACGCCTGCGGTGTTGATGGAAGGGATTTCAAGAGGTTGAGAGAGACATACAGGTCGGGCGTTACGGCGTGGTAGGTTGTGCATGAAGGTATGGCTCGAACATCGAGCCCCCGTACCACGCAGCTCCCCGGACGCGTCAACACTTACGATTGCAGTCCCGGAAAACTGCCTCTGTAACGGCCTTTCCGTCCGCATGAAAAAAAACTGCGCTATAAAGCAGGCGAAAAAGTGTACGTTTCTGCCAGCGCTCTCTCCTCTTAAACTGAGGGCACCGTATCAGAAAACAATCAATTATTCCACAAAAAAATACTATGAAAAGTAATAATTCTGTATCCTGTCCAAAACGTACACGTTTTCGACACACTCCCTCCTTATGTCATTATCCATGGTGTAGGAACCCGTCCGGAAAACACCTGTTCCGACAAAACAAAATTGTTCTTACTCCATAAAAGGACCTTCAACATTGGAGGATAGGTACATGCTTACCAGAGGAGCTATCGGCAACCTCATCAACCGTTACAAAGCGGTTCTGAAAAAATGCAATCTCATCAACACGTTCGGCTCGCTGGCCGTGGCGTCCATGCTGGTCATGGGCGGAGCGACCGCGGCGACCGCGGACCCTATTCAGGCTGAATCGGGTCAAGAGCTGTCCGGCACATATGCAGACAACGTCAACGCCGACTCTACTATGGCGGGAGCATTCACCGTCTCCTATGATATTTCCGGCGTTACCATCGCCGATGGTACAACTTTTACCAACAATAAAACTACCGCCAGTGCCGGTGGCGCTGCAAAACTTCTGAACGGCATTACCGCCGGTGACAATGTCACGTTTTCAGGAAATAAAGCCGATGGCAATGCATGGGGCGGCGGCGCTCTTTATATAAAGCTTGCTGATAAATCAGAAGAATCTAGCAATCCAACCGTTACATTTGGTAAAAATGCAACGTTTAGCGGCAATACAGTTGCTGTTCCGTCGGAACCTGACAAGAACGCCCTTGGCGGAGCCATCGCTCTGGAATACGGTAATCTTGTTTTTGGTGAAGGTGCGAAGTTTGAAAGCAATGAGGCCAAAGACGGCGGCGCCATTGCCATGTGGCAGGATGCCAACGACAGAAAATTGGAGTCCACCATCAACCTGACTGAGGCCACCTTTTTCCAAAATGAGGCCACAGGTCATGGCGGCGCCATTTCTACCGATAGCAACTCCGGCTCGATAACGATGACGGATACCGACTTCTCGGGAAACTCCGCAGGGTTCGGTGGCGCCATATGGAATGGCGATGAGATGACCATCACTGGCGGCACGTTGAGCAACAACACGGCTAAAACTGCAGCCGGCGCCATTTATAACGCTACCAAAGCGAACCTTACTATCACCGACGTCGAATTTAAAAAGAATTCAAGCAACAAGGCCGGCGCCATCAACAACTATGGCGGTACTGTAGCCATCACGGGGAGTTCCTTCCAAAATAACACCGCCAATACGGGTATGGGCGGCGCCATTGCGAATACTTCCACCACGAGTGGAGATGTGACGGGAAAGATTACTATAGCGGATACCGACTTCATCGGGAACACCGCCGGCAACGGTGGCGCGCTGTGGAACGGTTCCCGCGGAGAAATTTCAATCACCGGCGGCTCTTTTGTAGGGAATAATGCCACGGGCGGAGCCGGGCAAGGCGGCGCCATCGTCAACGCTGCTACTCTCTCCGTTGAAGGCACGCTCTTTGAAAACAATACGTCCGACAATCTCGGCGGTGCGATTGCCAACCTGAAAAATGAAGCAAACAGGGGCAGTGCGCTCTCGCTGGAAAATGTCACCTTCCAGAACAACGGTTCGGGTGAAAATGGCGGCGGGGCCCTGTATAACGGCACGGGGGCCACTGCAACCTTCTCCGGCACGAACGTCTTTAGCAATAATACCGCGGGAAGCAAAGACAACGACGTTCACAACGCCGGCAGCATGACCGTGGCAGGCGGCGTGACCCTTCTGAACAGCGGCTACACGCAGGAAGGCTCGGATTCCGAACTCAAGGTGAATACCGGCGCCGCGCTTGGCATTGTCATGTCCGACCTCGGCGGCGTGACGCCCACGGAAAATCAGGCTCTGCTTGCTCTCGGTGAGCAGCTCAACCTGGACGGCGGCAGCCTCCAGGTCGGCGATGTCACCGGCAGCAATGGCGCTCCGGTAGCCTTCGGCTCCGACTCCATATTGGTGGTGGACGGCAATATCGCCGCGGAGGGCAAGACTGCCATCACGGGCAACAACTCTGTCTTCGTGGACGGTAAATCAAAGCTGTACATCTCCAACGCCAAGGACAACGCGACTTATACCATCTTCGACAATCAGTCTTTCGACGACAACAAGTTCTGGACGGACAAGAACATCCAGGCCGGTCGTCTGTTCGACGTGACCTTTGAAGACGGCGAGCTCGTGGCCAAAGCCCAGGACGCCGCCACGGTTATGCCGGGCATCACTGCGGCCGGCTCTCTCAACGCTCTCAGCGCCATGGGACTCGATGATAAATCCGATTCCATGGGCGTGCGCTTCCTGAGCCGCGCCATGGACAGCATGTATTACATGCCGGACGACGCCACCGCCTCCGCCATGGTGAACGAAGTGTCCCGCGCGGCCGTGACCGCCGGCGTACAGAACACCGCTCTGCGTCTTGCCGATGCCGGAGTGAATCAGCTCACCCATCATCTGTCCCTGAGCTTCTTCGGCAAGGAGAACAACATCCACAAGGACGGCGTGGACATCTGGGCCACTCCCATGTACGGCAACACCTACACGCACGGCATGGCTGCCGCCGACACTTCCGTGCGCGGCAACTACGGCGGCATGACCCTCGGCGCCGACACGCTCGTCGGTGAACTTCTGGGCGGCAAGGTGCGCGTGGGCGCCGCCATCAACGGCGGCGGCGGTAAGTCCGACAGCAAGGGTACCGCCACCTCCGCCGAAAACTCCTACAACTTCGGCGGCGTGAACCTGTACGCGGGCTGGAATCTCGACAGCCTGAACGTCATGGCCAGCCTCGGCTACGCCATGGCAGACCACGAGGTGAAGCTGAACCTGCCCTCCTCCATGGGCATGGGACAGGGCAAGGCCGACGTGGACACCAACGCCTTCATCGCCGACCTGCGTGCCGAATACCAAATCCATACCGACGTTGTGGACCTCCTGCCCCATGCGGGCGTGCGCTACACCGCCCTCAACACCGAAAGCCACGACCTGAAGGTGAACGGCTCGGTCCTGAACCATGTCGCTTCCGACACGCAGCACATCGTCCAGTTCCCCATAGGCGTGACCGTATCCAAGGATATCGACGTCTCCGGCTGGAACGTGAAGCCGCTGGCCGACGTGTCCGTCATTCCCGCCGCCGGTGAAAAGAAAAATACGACGAAGGTGTCCTATTCCGGCATCAACGCCGTGGACGGCGTGAACACCCGCATCATGGATTCCACCAGCTGGGCCGGCACGGTCGGCATCCAGGCCGAAAAGGGCAACTTCGCCCTTGGCCTGAACTACGGCATCCAGGCCTCCAGCCACGAAACCGACCAGAACGTCAACGTCGGCTTCAGCTGGAAGTTCTAATCCGATAACCAAACCTGTATGAACGCCCCGCCGGAACACTCCTGCGGGGCGTTTTCTCTTTCTTCGAAAAAGACGCAATCGTCGGACGTTGCGGAGTGGGATATTCCGGAAAAACACTTTCGGAACATCTGAACCCAAAGGGGCTCATGACACAAAAACGCCCCTCTCACCGGCTGACCTGCGCGTCGCTTCTCCCTCTCATGGCCCTTCCGCTCACACAGCGGTTCCGGCAGCGGCCGGAAACGCTGTCGGCCACCGTGGGCGGGTCCGAAGGACACGACCACTCTGAGCGCGCGTCACGATGACGAAGGGCAAAAGCGCACGGCACCGACAAAACGCCCCAACACCCCGGGCGCGGCGGCATGAAACACACGGAGAAACTTTCCGCACACTCAAAAACACGACCTCTGCCTGTCCGCAAAAAAGGAAAAAAACAACATCCGGCCTCCGGCACACTGCTCCGTCCCCCATCGGAAACAGCAACGCGCCCGGCCTCCTTCCGCCGGCCTGCTGCCGCCGCGCGGCGAAGCCGCAAGGCGGAAACGAGGGGGCGCGGGGGGAATCATTCCCCCCGCATGCCTTTCCAAGGGGGTTCGGGGGCTGCCCCCCGAGAACTGCCTTTCCGGGGGCGCGGGGCCTGCCCCGCATGCCTTTCCTGCCTTTCCTGCCTTTTCTGCCTTACCGGGGTCTTGCGGTAGCCCAGCACTCCGAGACTTCGGCGGCGTGGCTGCGCAGGACGGAGAGTTCTGCTTCGGGCAGGAGGGCGTCGAGGCTGCGGCCGGCGCGCCAGCGGGCACGGATGAAGGTGGAGCTGATATCGAGCCGGGGCACGGGGAGGAAGGTGCAGCATCCGCCGCCGACGAGGTGGACTGTTTCGCGGCCGAGGGGGACGTTGCTGTCGTCCGGCAGGCTGCCGGGCCAGAAGGAGCGTATGCTTTCATGGAACACGCTGCCGTCGTCGCCGTTACGGGGCACCATGACGAGGTGGGCGAAATGCGGCAGTTCCCGGCCGTTCTTCCAGGTATCGAGGGCGGCGAAGGATTCGGCTCCCATCAT
>CALUPQ010000105.1 GCA_944322695.1 uncultured Mailhella sp.
GGGCGACAACAGTCTTGCCCTGACCTTCAAGCTCTGCCGCTGCTGCGGCAAGAGAGGGCGAATCCAGACCGAGTACGGCCATCATGCGGCGGCTGCCGAGATAGCAGGCTCTGCCTTCCACGTTACCGCGCACGCCCTGCCCCGGAACGGCCTCGAAGTCTTCCACGTGCGGAAGTTCCATTCCGTCTTCCTCCGCCTTTTCGGCAACGGCACGGGATACGGGATGGTCAGACCGTGCGGCCAGTCCTGCGGCAAGCCGGGAGGCCCTGTCGCCGTCCGCTCCGGGCAGAACGACCATGTCCGTCAGGCGCGGCCGTCCGTATGTGATGGTTCCTGTTTTGTCGAGGGCAAGGAAACGCAGCTTGCGTCCCTGTTCGAGGAACATGCCGCCCTTTATCAGTATGCCGCTGCGCGTGGCGGCCGCCATGCCGCTCACGATGCTCACCGGCGTGGAAATGACAAGAGCGCACGGACAACCGATGACAAGCAGCACCAGACCGGTATAGACGGCATCCTTCCATGCCCAGCCCATGCCGAAAGGCAGAACCAGCATCGTCAGCAGCGAGAGCAGAAACACGGCGGGCGTGTACCAGCGGGCAAAGGCGTCCACAAAGCGCTGCATGGGTGCGCGGCGCCCCTGCGCCTCCTCCACCGCATGGATGATGCGGGCCAGCGTGGTGTTCGAGGCTGCAGCCGTCACCTCAAATTCCAGAGAGCCGGAGGTATTGATGGTACCGGCAAACACGCTGTCGCCTTCGGCCTTCTCCACAGGAACGCTTTCTCCCGTGATGGGAGCCTGATTCACGGCGGAGTGACCGCTCCGCACGATGCCGTCCAGCGCTATTCTCTCTCCGGGACGCACCCGGATGAGCCGCCCCGGCAAAATGCTGCGGATGTCCGTTTCCTTCCATGTGCCGTCGGCCTGCAGAACGGTGGCCTTTTCGGGGGAAAGCTCAAGCAATCTGCCTATGGCGTTGCGCGCCCGGTCAAGCGCTCTGGCCTCGATGGCCTCGGAAATGTTGAAAAGCACCATGACCATGGCGGCTTCGGGATACTGCCCTATGAGCACGGCTCCCGTAACGGCTACGGACATGAGCGCGTTGATGTTGAGGTTGAGGTTGGACACCGCAAGCCAGCCCTTGCGATAGGTGCCGAGCCCACCGAGAAGAATCGCCGCCACGGCGAAGAGGATAGGAAGCAACTCGGTACCGCCCAAGTAGCCGAAAGCATGCGCAAACTCCGCCCCTTCGGAGAGGGCTGCGCATGCGCCGGCCGCCGCCAGCCTCTTCCAGGGTATGCGGCTCTGCTCCACCTTGTACGGCGACGGAGATTTTTCCTTGCTGAGCGGCTCGGGATGCATGTCTATGGAAGAAAGCGCCTCTTCTATCACCGTTGTGGCCGGAAGGCTGTGACGCACGGTGAGCACGCGCTGCATAAGGTTGAACTCAAGCTCTTCAATGCCTTCCACGGAGGCAAGACGCTTCCGGATAAGCGCCTCTTCCATGGGGCAGTCCATGTTCATGATGCGATAGACGGCAACCGTGGCCGAAGCCTCGGCAACGGCACTCATGTCCACTTGTTCAGGGGCCTGATGCTCATGACCGCAGCAGTGCCCGTGCGGTTCATGGTGATGATGTTCATGCCCGCCCTCTTCCCCGCGGGAAAGATGGGCCATTTCCTCAGCAAAGGGTCTCAGGCTGAACGCCTGCGCACAGGCGCAGGCGGACGCCTTGCCGATATCGGATTGATGATGCTTTTCCACGCTGGTTCTCCTTTGTTGATACCAACGTAGTGTCTATAGCGACTATAGAGTCAAGCGTCTTTTCAAATTTTTTTTCGCCCCGGCGCTTTTTTGCTCCCTTTTGTCACGGCGGACCGGAAAAAGGCCCTTATGCGCTTCTTGACTTTGCAAACCCTATAGTTACTATCGACTGCAAGTCATATACACCGGAGAAATCGCCATGTCGCTGAGAATCGGAGAACTGGCCAAAGTCACGGGCTGCCAGGTCGTCACCATCCGCTATTATGAAAAAGAAGGACTGCTGCACCGGCCGGAGAGAACCAACGCCAATTACCGTCTGTATGGAGAGGAAGACGTCGAACGGCTCAAGTTCATTCGACGCTGCCGACTGCATGGCATGAATCTGGCCGAAATACGCGACCTGCTCGCCTTCAAGGACAATCCTACCGTGAGCTGCGCCTGGATAAACGACCTTGTGGAAAGGCACATTGCGGATGTGGAAGCGCAGATAGCCTCGCTCGAACACCTCAAGACACATCTGGAAGCCCTGCGCCGCACCTGCGATGGAGAAAATCACCAGGGCTGCGGCATCATCGACAGTCTCGACCACGGAACCCCCTGCCCCTACTGTGAAACATGGGACTGCCGCGCAGCCGGTTCGGCTTCCCGCAGCGGACACACTCCCAAAGACAGCTGAGCCGCCTTGTGCTCCCCTCAGGCACGGGAGAGCCTTCCCCCCTCTCTCAAGGTACCCTGCCCGGATGCTGCGCGCCCCATGCAATGGGCCCTTGCACGCGCCGCCCGCTTATCGTACCATGACGCGGCCTGCGGGAAGCTCCCTTCCCGCCCAAAAGGAAGGAACATATGAGTTTTCTCAAAGCAAGCACCAGCTTCACGCGCTTTCGCATCATTGACGACGTCCCCGCCGACCTGTGGTCGGCCATTCCCGAAAAGCTCCGTCAGTTCGCCTTCATGGACATCGACGACATTGCCGAAGAACGGTCTTTCGGGTGGACCAGTTTTGACGACATGCTCGATACGGAATGGAAGCTCAGCCCGCCCGAAAAGGCCGACTATCTGACCTTTTCTCTCCGGCTCGACACGCGTCGCATCCCTCCCGCCGTTCTGCGCAAGCACACCCGCGTGGCTCTGCGTGAAGAAGAGGCCCGCATCAAGGAACTGGGCAAGAAATTCATCCCCCGGGACAGGAAGAAGGAAATAGGCGAACAGGTCAAGCTGCGCCTCATGGGACGCTTCCTGCCCATCCCTGCGGAATTTCAGGTCATCTGGAACATGCGCACGGGCCGCGTGTATTTCGCCTCCACCCAGACGAAAATGATAGAGCTCTTCCTTGAGCTTTTCACCCGTACGTTCGAACTGCGCCTCGAACAGCTCGTTCCTTCGGCCCTGACGCTTTCCCTGCTCGGCGAACAGTGTGCGGAAAAGCTCGACGCCGTGGAGTCCACCCGCTTCATCGACGGCAGCGCGTCCTGACGGCTCCTTCGTGCGCATTCCGCCGGAGCAGTGCCGCGTCGTGGTCAGGCTGCGCCCTTGCGGTGCCGAACAGGCGGACAGGTCCCTCTTCGGGCCTTCCTCACTCATAACGGACGGCCGTACCGTTTTCGACGACACATTTTTCAACTCAGGTTCTGAAAGGCATTCTACATGGCAGAGATAGGCTACATCGGAGAAAATACCGACCTTATTCTTGGTCAGGAATTTCTTACCTGGCTGTGGTTCCGCAGCGAAACCGGCAACGTCTTCCGCATGGAAGGCCCCGAGCATGGCGGCGAGCCCTTTACCGTGGCCATGGAGCAGCGCATCGTGGTGCGCGGCGGTGAAGGGGAAAATCAGGAAACCGCCACCGTGGTGGGCTCCTTCTCTCCTCTGCGGGAGGCGCGCCTCGGACTTCTCACCGGCAAGCAGGTGGTACGCGCCCTCGTGCGGCTGGAAAAGGACGGCATGGACTGGCAGGTTACGCTGAAGGCGGAAGACTTCAGCATCAACTCCCTCCGTACTCCGCCCATCTCCAAAGAAGACGCATCCGAAGACCCGGACGCGATTTTTCTTGAAAAAATGTACCTGCTCGACCAGGCTCTGGACATGCTGGACGAAATGTTCCGGCAGTTCCTCGCACTGCGCCTCAGCCCTGCAGCATGGCAGGCCGAAGCCAGGGCCGTGGCCGAATGGATGCGGCACGACATCAGTCAGGGAACCATGCAGCCCGGCGCCTGAGGACCGAGCCTTTTTACGGCAGGGGCGCCGACCGACGCCGCGCCCTCCCTGCCGGACACTTCCGTTTTCAGAGGGCAGTATTCATGAAAACAACTTCCGTTTCCGGCGACGGCGCCTCCCGATGGAAGGCGCTCTTTATCCGGGCCGTCCGCAAGATGCTGTGGATGCTTCTTGTGCTGTGGGGCATCACGCTGGTCAGCTTCTTCGTCATCCATCTTGCCCCTGGCACCCCTACCGACATGCAGACCAGCCTCAACCCTCTGGCCGGAGACATGGTGCGAGAGCGCCTGAACGCCCTCTACGGGCTGGACCGTCCGCTCTGGGAACAGTATGTCGACTGGCTCGGGCGTCTTGTCCGGCTTGACTTCGGCATATCCCTTTCCAGCGACGCGCGCCCCGTCATGGAAAAAATCATGGAGCGGCTGCCCCTCACCGTGGGCATGAACGTCATATCCCTGCTGCTGACACTGCTCATCTCCATTCCCATCGGCATAG
>CALUPQ010000106.1 GCA_944322695.1 uncultured Mailhella sp.
ACCATGCGCTTCGGCGGCCTTGCGGCACTCAACAAGCTTGACGTGCAGGTTGAGGAAGGGGACGTTATCGGCCTTGTCGGTCCGAACGGCTCCGGCAAGACCACGTTTTTCAACGTTCTTACGGGAATATACACGCCGAGCGAAGGAAACATTGTTTTCGACGGCAAGGACATTACGGCAAAGAGCCCTCAGGAAATCTGCCGTGCGGGCATAGCCCGTACCTTTCAGCGCTCTAGGCTGTGCCTTGAGCTTACGGTGTTCGACAACGTGATGATGGGCAACGGCAAGAATCTCAACATGAGCTTTTTGCACAACATCATACGGAGAAAGGCCTTCTTTCAGGAGTGCCGGGAGGATGAGGAGCGCATGAGGCTTATGCTGAAGGCGCTGAACCCCACGCTTGCCGACAAAATCAGAAAGCCCGTGGGCGAGCTGAGCATGATAGACCGCCGCCGCGTGGAAATCTGCCGTGCGCTTATCGGACGCCCCAGGCTGCTGCTTCTCGATGAACCTTCGGCTGGCATGACGCAGGATGAGACGAGACAGCTCATGGATGAACTCATTGCCATGGAATTTGAAGGAAACAGGCCGTCCGTCATTCTCATTGAACATGAGATGAGCGTCATCAAAAGAATCTCGACCCGCTGCATCGTGCTGAACTTCGGCAGCAAGCTCTGCGAGGGAAGCTATGATGAGGTGACGTCCAATCCTGTGGTGCAGCAGGCCTATCTGGGAACGGAGGCGGCGTAGATGGATGTTGCTTTTTCCCCTCTCAGAATTGAGAACCTTTTCGTGGCCTATGGGAAGGCCGATGTCATCTGCGGCGTGAACATGGAAATATGCGCAGGCCGCATTACCGGCCTTCTGGGGGCCAACGGCGCGGGCAAAACCACGCTTTTGCGGGCCGTGCTCGGGCTTACGCCGCCGCGGCAGGGCAGCGTGGTGTTCAACGGCATGGAGATTTCCGGCCTGCCGCCGCACAAGATAGCGGCGCGCGGCATAAGCTGCATTCCCGAAGGCCGCCGCATCTTTTCGAAGATGACCGTGGAGGAAAACCTGCTCATGGGCGCCTACATGGAGAAGGACAGGGACAAGATTCGCAAGCGCCTCGAGCGGGTGTACCGCATTTTTCCCCGTCTTCTGGAGCGGCGCGAGCAGTTTGCGGGAACCATGTCCGGCGGCGAGCAGGCCATGGTGTCCATAGGTCGCGGACTCATGAACGAGCCGAAGCTGCTTGTCATCGACGAGCCTTCCCTGGGGTTGTCGCCTGCGCTGGTCAATGACAACTTCCGCGTCATTCGACAGATTTGCGAAGACGGCATCGCCGTGTTTCTGGTGGAGCAGAACGTGAGGCAGACGCTGGCCATTGCTCATTACGGATATGTGCTGGCGCAGGGCAGAGTGGTTGCCGAAGGAACGGCGGAAGAGTTGAAACAGAGCGATGAAGTGAAGAAGGCGTATTTCGGATGAGCGTCATGAATGATTTCAGCGGAACGGGCCTGGCCCGTTGGATGGTAGGCTGCAACACCATAACGGGTGAAGGCAGTGAGGCGAAGCTTCTTGAACAGGTGGCTGAATGGCTGGAAAAGGCGGGGTTCACCGTTTTCCTCGACAGGTATGATGACGGCGATTCCGGCAGGTGCAGTCTGTCCGCGCATCTTCATCCCGACTGTGAGGGCGGAGCCCTTTGCCTTGCCGGTCATGTGGACACGGTGCCTTTGGGAACCATGCCGTGGAAGCATGATGCCTTTTCCGCGGAAATCATCGACGGATGCCTGTACGGTCGCGGCTCCTGCGACATGAAAAGCGGGGCGGCCGTCATGCTGGCAGCTGCTCTTTCCATGGCTCCCCGCATCAAGGACCGCGATTTTGTTCTCCATCTCTACGGCGGGGAAGAGCGAGGCTGTCTGGGCTCTTTCCACATGCCGGAGCGGGAGTTTCGGAACATCGGGGCCGTTCTTGTGGGAGAACCTACGGGGGCGCGTCCTCTGACCGGTCACAAGGGCGCCCTGTGGCTCAACTTGTCCACTTCCGGTCGCACGTCGCACGCCTCCATGCCGGAGGAAGGAGACAGCGCCCTTGCGAAAATGCTTCCCGCAGCAACGCGTCTTCTTGACTTTGCTCCTGCGGGCTCGCATCCCTTCCTGGGCAGGGGAACGTCGGTTCTCTCCACGCTGCATTCCGGCTTGAACAGCAATTCCGTGCCGGATTCTGCCGTGCTTACCATGGACATGCGCACGGTGCCCGGCATGGAGCACGAAAAGCTAAGGGAAGAAATACGCAGCATCTGCGGAGAAGGCGTGGATATGGAAACCACGCTGGACATTCCTCCGGTGTGGACGGAACCGGAAAATCCGTGGATGAAGAAGGTGTACGGCCTGTATGAAAAGCTTTCCGGACAGCCGGCAAACGTGGTTACGGTTCCGTTCTTTACCGATGCCGCCGCGCTTCGCACCAAGCTCCCTCATGTGCCCGTGGTCATTTTCGGGCCCGGCGACAGTTCCATGGCCCATCAGGTGGACGAGGCCTGCCCGGTTGCTCAGATAGAGTTTGCGGAAAAGGTCTGCCTCGAACTGATAAAGGACTGGTACGCGCTTTAAGG
Organism: uncultured Mailhella sp.; assembly: GCA_944322695.1. Lineage (GTDB taxonomy): Bacteria > Desulfobacterota > Desulfovibrionia > Desulfovibrionales > Desulfovibrionaceae > Mailhella. The sequence continues at coordinate 2,603 of CALUPQ010000106.1, forward strand.
CTTTTCTTTCCTGGGAGGAAAAGGGCCGCTTCGACGCAGAAAGTGTCGGCGCGGTCTTTTTTTATTGGCAAGACGCGGCAGGAAAAGAAGGGCAGGCTCTTCATCGGTTGAAAGAAAGGCCCTTTCGACAAATCATGGCGGAAACCGATGCAGAAGGTACATGGCAGCAGTCCGCCTCAGGCTGGCAGACCGGAGAGAAAGTTTACCTGAGGAGGGGAGCGGTGGACTTATTTCGCGTGGGGTACGCTGAAAAGGTTCGTGTTCACGCCTTCCAGCTCCAGCAGGCGTATTTTTTTGTCTAGACCTCCGGCGTACCCGGTGAGGCTGCCGTTCGCTCCCACGATGCGATGGCAGGGAATAATGATGGAAATG
>CALUPQ010000107.1 GCA_944322695.1 uncultured Mailhella sp.
ACCTGGTACGGCCATGCCAACGTCATGCTCAGCGAGAACGGTGTTTCCGTGCTCATCGACCCGTTTTTCGAAGGCAACCCCCTTGCTCCCGACTGGCGGGAAATTCCGAGGCCGGACATTGTGGCCGTCACCCACGACCACGGCGACCACCTGGGACAGGCCGTGGAAATCGTGCGCACCACGGGCGCCACGCTCTTCTGCATCGCCGACCTTGTGGGATATTTCCGCGAGCACGGCGTGCCGGAAGGACAGATTATCAACTACGGCATGGGCGGCAACATCGACGGCACGCTGGAAGAGAAGGGCGCGAAGCTCACCATGACGCAGGCCTTCCATTCCGCGGCCATGGGTTCCCCCGTGGGCTACGTCGTGGAAATGCCCGGCGGTCACACCGTGTATCACGCGGGCGACACCGGCCTCTTCGGCGACATGACCCTCATTGCCGACCGCTTCAGGCTCGACCTTGCGCTCCTGCCCGCCGGCGGGGTGTTCACCATGGACGGGCCTCTTGCCGCGAAGGCCGCCGCGCTGCTCGGCGTGCCGGTGGCCATGCCCATGCACTACAGGACCTTCCCCGTGCTGGCGCAGAGCGCCGACGCCTTCGTGGAAGCGCTGAAGGAATGTGCGCCCAAGTGCCGTCCGCTGGTGATGAACCCCGGCGACATGGTGGTGCTCGACTAGTTTCCGGCTTTTCCGGTCCGGAGCGGAGGGAAGAGCCTTCCGCTCCTTCACGCGTGCCCGGCGGGGCGCGCCTTCCTTTCGGAAAAGAGGCCACAGGCCGTTTTTCCTGGGAATCATACGCAAGTGGAGACTTCCCGTATGGCTACCGTTATGCAGCACGAAGAACTGGTGCGCCGTGCCCTCAGGTACATGGTGGAGCGCAGGCGCGAATGCCCCGGCACGAGTACGGCCGAGCTGCTGGACAGCGCGGGTGTGCGCTTCAACCTTTCCCCGCTGGACCAGGAGGCGCTTGAACGCCTGTTTTCCCGGCAGGCGGACGAGGCCGACGCATGAACCTTCTTCAACGCCGTCTGCTCATGGAGCACGCCAAGACGTTCTTGCTGTCCACGGCGGTGCTTCTGCTGTTCATCCTCATGGGGCGCGCCCTTCAGCTGCGCGACATGCTGCTCGGACTTGAGCTCAACGTCTGGGACACGCTGCGCCTGTTCTGCTACCTGAGCCCGTTCTTCCTGCTCTTCATCTGTCCCATCGCCTGCATGCTTTCCGTGTTCCTCACCTTTCTGCGCATGAGCACGGACAGGGAGCTCGTGGCGCTCAAGGCCGGGGGCGTGAGCCTGTATCAGATGCTGCCCGCGCCCATCGTCTTTTCCGTGCTGTGCGCGATGCTGGGCTTCTGGATTTCCGTGTACTGGCAGGCCTGGGGCATGGGGCATTTTCGCTCGGAGGTGCTTTCCATAGCAAGCAGCAGCGCCAGGGTGGTGGTGCAGCCCGGCGTGTTCAACAAGGACGTGCCGGGCATGGTCATGTTCGCCCGCAAGGTGGACCCGGCCTCGGGCACCATGGCGGGCGTGATGGTGGAGGACAGCCGCGCCCAGGACACCACCATGACCATTCTCGCCCCCGAGGGCAATCTCGACGCCGATTACGAGAACGGCGAAATCATCTTCATGCTCAGAAACGGGCGCAGCTACACCGAAAAGGACGACGCGCTCTCCATCATGGGCTTTCAGGAATACGCCGTGCGCATGAGCTTCGACTCGCTGTTCAAGGGCGTGGACATGGGCCCTGTCAAGCCCAAGGAATACACCTGGGAGCGCCTGTACGACACCGAGAACGAAAAGGCCCTGCAGAAGACCGACCCGCGCATGGCGCGCAAAATAGTGGTGGAGCGGCACAAGCGTCATGTCTTCCCGCTGGCCTGCGTGATTCTGTGCATCTTCGTCATTCCCATCGCCACGTCCTTCGAGGGCCTCAAGCAGCAGACCGGCGTGCTCATGGCGCTTCTGCTCTTTCTCGTGTACTACAGCCTGCTCATGCTCGGCATAAGCCTCGGCGAGAGCGGCGACCTCAATCCGACCATAGGACTCTGGGTGCCAAACGTCCTGTTCCTGCTTCTCGGCCTCTACGGCATACGGCTTTCCGCTCAGGAGCGAATGCCGCGCATCACCGAGTACTGGCAGTCGCGAAAGGGCCGTAAAAAGAAGAAAAAGGAGGAGGCCGCATGAGCCTGCTTTTCCGCTACATCTTTTTGCGGCATGCCCGCCTTCTCATGCTCATCATGGGGCTCGGCATGGGCCTCTATCTTCTGACCGACATCGTGGAAAGGGTGGACATCTTCATCGACGCCGGCTCCGGCATCGGCCTCATCCTGCAGTATTTCGGCGTGCGTCTGCCTTCCATCATGGCGCAGATTCTGCCTGCCGTCTTTCTGCTGGCCACGGTGGTCACGCTCTGCCTCATGCATCACAGCAGGGAACTCACGGCGCTGCACGCCGGGGGCATTTCCTTCTCTTCCGTGGCCTTCGTGCTCGTGCTGTGCGGCGTGTTCTGGGGCGGCGTGCAGTTTGCCTGCTCCCAGTTCGTGGGCGTGCAGGGCGAAAGATACGCCCAGCAGATTTGGCTTGAGGAAGTGCGCAAGAGAGATTTGAGCCAGCGCACGGTGAACGACGTGTGGTTCATGGAAAACGACTGGACGGTTTCCGTGGACAGACTGAAGTCCGACGGCGAGGGCACGGGCTTTTCCGCCTTCCACGTCCGCGACGGCGTTTCGGACGTGGACGTCATCGTGCGTGCTCCCCGCGTGAAGGGCAGTGAAAACGGCTGGGTGGCCGCGGACGCCGTGCGCCTCTACCCGGACACCTATCAGCGCGAGGAGCTCGTCCGGCTGGAACTGCCCCTGCATCAGGACCCGGAACTGTTCTTCAGCGCCGAATCCGACAATCTGCAGCAGCTTCCCATCTGGCAGCTCGGCGCGGCCATAGAGCAGCTGCGCGTGGCCGGCTCCAACGTGGAAGGCCTGCGCACGGTGTGGCACGGCAAAATCTCCTATGCCGCATCCCTTGTGGTCATGGCCCTTCTCGGCGCGGCCATCGTGTCCGTAAGCTCCAACGTCTATATCGCCGTGGCCATCAGCATGGCGGGCACCTTCATCATGTACGCCCTCACCATGTTCGGCGAATCTTTGGGACAGCTCGGCGCGCTGCCGCCTCTCATGGCCGCCTGGGGCGCGGATGCGCTGCTCCTTCTCGTGGCCGTGGGCAGACTCTACCTTGTGAGCGTGCGACGATAGATATCGACACCCTCATATAAAAGATGAAGAGGCGGGGCAGTCGTGAGCTGCCCCGCCTCTTTGCTTGCGCTGTATGGCATGCCTTCTGTCGACAATGCTCCATAAGTGGCGGAAAAGTGTACGTTTCCGTCGGCACCTCCTCCCCTTAAAACTGACAGTACCTTATCATGCACCAAGGAAATATTCCAGAAAAAAATAACAGTAAAATCATATTTTTTATGTGTGACGAAAACGTACACTTTTTTGACAGGAAATATTTTTTGTCAGATGCATGCTGCGGTTCTGCACACGATGATACTTTATGCGTCATGGCTGTGCAGAGTGTGCCAGGACAATGATGTTTCTTAAAAAAGTATTCCTTTCGCCGGGTTGTATCCTTTTCTCCGCGTAATGACATGGCTATGTCGTAAACAAGGAGTTTTTATCATGCTCAGCAGGGGAGCTCTCGGCAATCTCGTCAATCGTTACAAGGCGGTTCTTTCCAAATGCCGTCTCATCAACACCTTCGGTTCTCTGGCGGTTGCCGCCATGCTGGTGGCTGGCGGAGCGGCTACGGCGGAAGGGGCGACATACTTCTATGACGCCAGCAGTGACGATGTGACTGTTGAGGAGAATGTATCTGAATCGGGTAGTGTTACTGCTGGCGTATATGCTAGTGGTCATAAGGCCAGCTTCAGTGGCGACTATTTCGATATCAATGCTCAAGCGATACCTCTGCAAAATGGCGTTACCGGTGTTCACGCAGCGGCATCTGCAAACCAGTCTATTGTCAATATAGGTGCTTCAGGAAAGACAGAATCTATTAATATAAATGTTAGTGATACAGAAACATATGCTAAGATAAGCAGAGGCGTATGGGCAGAAGGTGGCAATGGGGTGTATGGTGGAGTAGTTAATATAAATGCTGAACAACTTCGCATTACAGGGTATTCAGCCAATGGATGGATATATGGCATTCATGGTCAGAACTTCACGACAAGTAGCACCAATGGACTTGCCACCGTCAACATCAATGCTGGAAAGACGTATGTTGATGTGAGTGCTGGTACTGCGGAGAATGCCATAGCCATTGTTGCCATGTCTCAGGGCCGCGTGAACATCGAAGGCGACCTGTATGTCAACACGCTGGAGAGCAGCAAGGGAAGTGTTGCTATCGTGGCCCGTGGCGATGCAGTAGTGTCTATCAATAAGAAGAGCGCACATACTGTCCAGATGAACGGCGACATAGATTTCAACTATCACGATGGGACTTCTGGAACGAAAGTCGATGCCGTCGTAGATGTGAATTTAAGTGGTGCAGATTCCTATTGGAATGGTAACACCACAGTTAGCTGGGGCGAGAATAACAAGCCAGATGACACTAAGCTTTCCGTTACCGGCATGTCGCTGGGACTTGCCAACGGCGCCGTCTGGACGCCTACGAAGGTGACCAATTCCGCCCCGACTGCTTCTTCCGGTACCATGTACGCCGCCCTCAACAACCTCAATATGGATAACGGCGTTGTCAACCTGAACAAGGGCGTGGACGTGGAGGTCGGTAAACTGAGCGGCTCCGGCACGGTGAACCTTGCCGCAGACCTCAAGGAAGGCGAGAGCGCGGGCACGTTTACGGCGACCAATGCCGAGGGGGCCGCGCTGGCCGTCAATCTCACGGGTGTGACGGCGGATGATTTGACCGCCAAAGAAGCAACGGCTCTGGTAGCCAACGTGTCTTCCACCGACAAAAGCCTCTCCGTGACCGGCAACGTGGAAGAGGGGCTTGTGAACGGCGCCCTGACCATCGGCTCGGACGGCAGCGTATCCATGGGCAAGAATCATGTGATGGAATCGGCGCTGGAAATTGCCTCCATCACGTCACTTTCTCTTGACCGCATCCTGAACAACGACATCCGCAAGCGCATGGGCGACCTGCGCTCCGTCACCGGAGATACCGGCGTGTGGATGCGCTGGGACGGCGGCAGGCTCAAGGGCGACAGCGGCCTGACCAACGATTTCAACACCGTGCAGGTGGGCGTGGACACCCTGACGGCCTGGGACAACGTGCGGGTCGGTCTTGCGGGCAGCTTCACCTACGGCGACGGCGACCACAAGCGCGGCTCTTCCGACATGGAAGGCGTGGCCGTGGCGGCCTACGGCGTGTGGATGGCGGACAACGGCATGTTTGCCGACGTCATCGCGCGTCTCGGCAGCTTCAACACGGACGTGAAGCTGGCCGGATACGATGGCACCATCGACAGCATGGTGGCTTCGCTTTCCGGTGAATTCGGCTGGCGCTTCAATCTGTATGAACGCTTCTATCTCGAACCTCAGCTGGAGCTGGCCTACACCTATGTGGACGGCGACACCTTCAGCCTCGGCTCCGCGCGCTACGATGTGGACAATACGGACAGCCTCATCGGCCGTGCGGGCGTTTCCGCCGGCTGGAAGCTGCCCGGCGACCGGGGCGACATCTACGCCCGCGCCTCGGTGGTGCAGCAGTTCCTCGGCGATGCGAAGATTTCCGGCCAGAACAACGGCATGATGAACGTGTATGAAATCGACGGCGAGGACACCTGGTTCGAGTACGGCATCGGCACGAACGTGCGTCTCACGGAAAAGGCCTCTCTGTGGGCGGACGTGGAGCGCACGGAAGGCGCGCAGATTGACGAGGAATGGCGCGGCACCGTGGGCCTGCGCTACAGCTTCTAACAAGGGCGACGCGCTCAAGGTCGCCTGAAGGCTGCCCGGAAAGGAAGCGGAGGAGCTCCGGTCGGAGAGCATCGACCGGAGCTGCCGCAGAACTTTGGGCGCCTGTACGCATAAAAGAAAAGCGGATGTTTCGGCATCCGCTTTTCTTTTGCTCTCCGTGGGGCAGGCCTTTTCTGCGGAAAGGCTCTTCGGCCTTTGCTTCCGCCTTATTGTTTCGAAGTCATCACTTTCCGGGGCGGGTGACTTGAGAACGTGCACCGCTGTGCGCCGGAAATCGTTGCAGGCTTCACCGGTTTTCCGCGCTGTCCGTCCTTTCTCCCGTCCTTTGACGTGCCGTGCGCGTGTCGGAAGGGCGGAAGGGGAGAACTGCCGCTTTTGCGGCCGTCAGCACCCTTTTCATGGAGCGAAAGCTTTTCTTCGGCTTTTCTCCGGCTTTCGTGCACGGCTCGGACAGGGCCCGACAGAAAGAAGGGCTGGTGTCCGACTTTGGAGCTCGGTTCCGGCGCCGTTCTGAAACAGGATTACCAGATGGTGGTTCCGAAATCATCCGTGAGGGCGTGGACGCTGTCGTCTCCGACAAAGCCCATGGTATTGCCGTAGGAATCGGAATAAAGATGTACGGGGTTGTCGCCGATGAATCCCGTAGTATTGCCGTAGGGGTCGGAGTAGAGATGCACGGGGGAGTCTCCCACGAATCCCATGGTCGTGCCGGAATCGTCCGTGTGGAGCTGCATGAGTTCTCCTTCGTCCGTGCTGCCGGTGCAGTTTCCATAGTCGTCGCAGAAGAGCGTGCCTGCCGTACACGGCGCGACCGTCAGAAACATGACCGCCAGCCATGCCGTAAGATGAAATGTTTTCATGAAATTCTCTTCATTACCGTTTCATGCCTTGCCGCCGTTCTGTGGGCCTGGCGAAGGCTGTGGAGCGGGCTGTCCCGAATACACGTTTTCGGAAGAAAGGGGGGGGACGGTGATGGGGGCCTTTTCAAAAGATGCTTCTCTTCCCCCTCAATATTTTTACCCCTTCGTTTCCACTGCCGGAAAGGGAAGGACGGGCGCGGGCGGGGCGGCGGGTTCGGCAAGGCGTTTTTCCATCCACACCATGTCGTACCAGGTGTCGAACTTGAAGCCGCAGCGGGGAAATTCGCCCACGGTGCGGTAGCCCATGCGGGTGTGGAAGCGGATACTGGCGCAGGTGAGGTGCGCATCCTCCTGCGGCGGGCGGGCGATGCAGGCATAGAGCACAAGAATGTTCTGCCGTTTGAGCAGCGTTTCGAGCGCGGCGTAGAGCGCGGCTCCCAGTCCGCGGCCGCGCGCATCCTGCGCCACATAGATGGAGGCTTCGGCGCACCAGTCGTAGGCTTTTCGCGGATGAAAGGCCGAAGCATAGGCGTAGCCGAGAATGTTTCCGTCCTTTTCCGCCGCAAGCCAGGGGTAGCGGGAGAGGGTGCGCTCAAGGCGCGCCCCGAATTCTTCGACGGAGGGAACCTCGTACTCGAAGCTGATGGCCGTTTCCCGCACATAGGGCGCGTAGATGGCCAGCATGGCCGGAACGTCGGCCTTTGTGGCCGTGCGTATGCGTATGTCGTTCATGAGAGCCTCGTACATAAAAAAAACGCCCAGGGCGCTTTCGGAAAAAGACGGCCTTCAGGGCGGCCAAGTCGGGCCTGACGTCTCTCCTTCGAGCCTTCCCGTCTGCCCGCCGGAAAAGCCGGGGCACAAAGCCGGGGCATACGGAAAAGAGCGTCGGCTTTTTTGCCGGTTCTATGCGTGCCTCGCGCCGGGGGTATGCAGCTTCCGCCTGAGCCTTCCGCTTGCATGGTGGAAGCGGCGAAAGAACGTTTTCCCGCGGAAGGGGAGTGAAGCATCCTCTATAAGGAAGGAGGGACATTCCCTTTTTTTCAGAAAGCGCCTCTTCCGCCCAGCATTGTCCGCCTGCTTCCGAAAGAAAAGAGCTCGGCCGGGCCATCGAGTCCGGACCGGCAGCGTGCGAACCTCTTCCCTCCCTTCGTCAGCCGTTCTCCCCCTGAAAATTTCCTGAGGGCGGAGTTCTGCCTCGTGAAACGGCCGCGTGGACAAGCGCCTTTCCATCCATAATAGCGCCTTTTCAGTTTGAAATGCTTCGCTTTCAAACCATACGGCCTGTCGTTTCGCGGAAAAAGCACGATTTTTTCGCTCTCTTTTGGCCGGGGGGCGCTGTCCGCCGCTTTGCGTTTCCCCTTTTTCAAAGGTAACACGCCCTATTGAACGTTTCCGGAAGGAGGGTGGGGGTGCGGGGGAAGGAGGAAAGCCCCTTTTCAAAGGGGTTTCCGCCTTCCCCCGCCTCACCAATCTTCCTTTTTTCCTACTTGCCGCCGTCGTCACCGACCTTGAGGGCGGCGAGGAAGGCTTCCTGGGGCAGTTCGACGTTGCCCATGCGCTTCATGCGCTTTTTGCCTTCCTTCTGCTTTTCCAGCAGCTTGCGCTTACGGGTAATGTCGCCGCCGTAGCATTTGGCGAGCACGTCCTTACGGTAGGCGGACACGGTTTCGCGGGCGATGACCTTGTTGCCGATGGCGGCCTGGATGGCCACTTCGAACATCTGCCGCGGGATGGTGCGCTTGAGCTTGAGGGCGAGGGCGCGGCCGTAGGGGTAGGCGTTGTCCTTGTGCACGATGACGGCGAGGGCGTCCACGGGGGCGCCGTTGAGCAGGATGTCGAGCTTGACCAGCGAGGACTCGCGGTAGTCGATGGGCGTGTAGTCCATGGAGGCGTAGCCGCGGGTGCCGGACTTCAGCTTGTCGAAGAAGTCGAACACGATTTCCGCGAAGGGCATTTCGTAGGTGATGACCGCGCGGTTGGTGGTGATGAAGCCGAGGTTCTTCTGGATGCCGCGCTTTTCCTCGCAGAGCTTGAGCACGTTGCCCACGAATTCCGTGGGAACGTGGATGTCCATGCTCACGTAGGGCTCGTACAGGGCCTTGACCTTGGAGCCGTCCGGGAACTTGGCCGGGTTGTCGATGGTGAAGGTCTTTCCGTCCGTGGTGTCCACCTTGTAGATGACGGACGGAGCGGTGGCGATGAGCTCCACCTGAAATTCGCGCTCAAGCCTTTCCTGAATGATTTCCATGTGCAGCAGGCCGAGGAAGCCGCAGCGGAAGCCGAAGCCGAGGGCCGTGGAGGTTTCCGGCTCGTAGGAGAAGGCGGCGTCGTTGAGCTGGAGCTTTTCCAGCGCGGTCTTCAGGTTCTCGTAGTCCGCGGCATCGGTGGGGTAGAGGCCGCAGAAGACCATGGGCTTGACTTCCTTGAAGCCGGGCACGGGCTCGGCGGCGGGGTTGTCGCGCAGGGTGATGGTGTCGCCCACGCGGGCATGGCCGAGTTCCTTGATGTTGGCGCACAGAAAGCCCACTTCGCCCGCGCCGAGTTCCGGAACGTCGATGGCGTTGGGCGAGAACACGCCGAGGCGCACCACTTCGTAGTCGCGGTTGCCGGCCGTGAGGTGGATGACGTCGCCCCCCTTCAGCGTGTCGGCCATGATGCGGAAGAGCACCACCACGCCCTGATAGCTGTCGTACCAGGAGTCGAAGATGAGGGCCTTGAGCGGGGCTTCGCGCGAGCCTTCGGGCGCGGGCAGGCGGTGCACGATGGCGTCGAGCACCTTGTCGATGTTGAGACCGGTCTTGGCGGAGACGTCCACGGAGTCGGTGCAGTCGAGGCCGATGGTGTCCTCGATTTCCTGACGCACGCGGTCGGGGTCGGCGCTCGGCAAATCTATCTTGTTGAGAATGGGGATGATTTCGTGGTCGTGGTCGAGGGCCATGTAGACGTTGGCGAGCGTCTGGGCCTCCACGCCCTGGGTGGCGTCCACCACGAGGAGCGCGCCGTCGCAGGCGGCAAGGGAGCGGGACACTTCGTAGCCGAAGTCCACGTGGCCGGGAGTGTCGATGAGGTTCAGCACGTACTGCGTGCCGTCCTTGTCCTTGTAGGGAATGCGCACGGTCTGCGCCTTGATGGTGATGCCGCGCTCGCGTTCGAGGTCCATTCTGTCGAGGTACTGCTCGCGCGCTTCGCGGGCGCTGACCACACCGGTATATTCGAGGATGCGGTCGGCCAGGGTGGACTTGCCGTGGTCGATGTGGGCGATGATGGAGAAATTGCGGATATGGTCGAGTGAAGTCATGGTCTTTGGGGTAGAAGTTGACGGCGTTGTTGCCGCGTGACGGCATGGTAGCGCGAGGGGCGGCCATGTTCAAGCCCCCCGGCCTTCCCGGATGGGAGACGGGGCGGGCCCGTTTTCGCTCCGGAGCCTTCGGGAAGTGTTCCGGATTCTTTTGGCGTGACGCGTCCGGTCTGGCGCGGCCTGCGTTCCGCCGATGGAACAAGGCTGCGGGCGTTCTTTCTTCAGGCGGCGCGGTCCTTCCCCGCGATTTCGAAGCGTTCCGGCCAGGGCTTCTTTGCGCCGGGCGTTTTTGGGGCCTTTTTTACCGGAGAAAGCCCCGGGGCGTTTTTTGCCTCTTCGGCAGGAATGCGGCGCGCGTCCGATGCCCGCAGGCGCTTTTTTCCCGCATCATCGGCCGGAAGTTGCGCGCGTCTTTGCAGCGTTCCTTCGGCCGGGGAAACTTTCCGCATCGTTGCCGCCCGGTGCGCTTCAGCGCTGCGGAGGGCGGCGGGGCGTCATTTCTGCGTGCCGAAGCCGGGTATGGCCAGCTTCTTTTCCAGTCTGGCGAGCAGCCACGTGGCCACGCTGACCATGACGAGGTAGTAGCAGGCCGCCACCAGATAGACTTCCGTGGGCCGGAAGGTACGCGAGACGAGCACCTTGGCTCCGCCGGTGGGCTCGATGCAGGTGACGATGTAGGCGAGGGAGGAATATTTCACCAGATAAATGACTTCGTTGCCGCAGCCGGGCAGGGCGCGGCGCACGGCCTGAGGCACGATGACGGACCAGATGGTCTGCCAGCGCGTCATGCCGAGGGCCTGCGCGGCCTTGATTTGCCCCTGCCGTATGGAGAGCAGGGCGCCGCGCACGTATTCCGACTGATAGGAGGCCGTGCAGACGATGAAGCCGATGAGCGCGGCCGCGTAGGGCGAAAGGTAGATTTTCAGCCCCGGTATGCTGGGCAGGCCGAAATAGAGAATCATGAGCTGTACGGTGAGGGGCACGCCGCGCACCACGGCGACCACGGAGTCGGTGGCGCGGCGCATCCACGGGGTGCCGAACACGCGCATGACGCCCATGATGACGCCGATGAAGCCCCCGATGAGCGCGGCGGGCACGATGAGCTGCAGGCTCATCATGAGGCCCCTGTCCAGATAGGGGACGACGCGCGAGGTGATGAAGTTCACGTCGATGAAATCAAGCATGGGCTTCTTCCTCTGCCAGCGGGGCGTCGCCGCACAAATCGAGCAGACGGGTGCAGAAGTCCTGCGTGCGGGTCTGCGCTCCGGGAGCGAGGAGCACTTCCGGCGCTCCCTGCTCGATGACGCGGCCGGACTCCATGAACAGAATTTCCGTGGCCACGGCGCGGGCGAATTCCATCTGATGGGTGACCATAATCATGGGCATGCCGTGGGCCGCAAGGTCGCGGATGACGGTGAGCACTTCGCCCACGAGTTCGGGGTCGAGGGCGGAGGTGGGTTCGTCGAGCAGCAGAATGGTGGGGTCCATGGCAAGGGCGCGGGCGATGGCCACCCGCTGCTTCTGTCCGCCGGAAAGCTGGGCGGGGTAGAGCTTCGCCTTGTCGGCCAGGCCCACGCGGGCAAGCTCCTCATGGGCGCGCGCAAGGGCTTCCGCCTTGCCGAGTCCGCGCACCTTGCGCAGGGCGAGCGCCACGTTGTTCTCGGCCGAGAGGTGGTCGAAGAGGTTGAAGTCCTGAAAAATCATGCCCACGTGCTGGCGCAGGTCGTACAGTTCCTTCGTGTTCTTGAAGTCGACCCTGCGCTCGCCGAGCCATATTTCCCCTTCGTCCGGCTCGAGAAGGCAGTTGATGCATTGCAGAAAGGTGCTCTTGCCCGCGCCTGACGGGCCGATGAGCACTTTCACGTCGCCCGGGCGCATGCTGATGGAGCAGTCGTCGAGAATCTTGCGGCCGGCGAGGGATTTGGAAAAATGTTCCGCGCGGAGAATGGGGGTGTCGTTCTGGTGGGCGTTCATGGTCTTTGTTCGGCGTTACATGCCGGCGTTGCTGTAGCCGGGAATGCGGGCTTTTCGTTCGAGGCGGCGGAGCATGGTCACGCCCGCCATGGTGATGGCAAAGTAAAGAAGGCCGGCGGTGATGTAGAGCGGCAGGTGCTCGTAGGTGCGCGAGGCCACGAAGTGGGTGCGCGCCATGATTTCGGGCGTGCCCAGGGCAAAGCACATGGCCGAGTCCTTGAGCAGGATGGAATATTCGTTGGACCAGCCGGGAATGGAGAGCCTGAGCGCCTGCGGCAGAATGACGCTGCGTATGGTCTGGGCGTCCGTCATGCCGAGGGCCCGTCCGGCCTTGAGCTGCCCGGCGGGCAGGGACTGGATGGCGCCGCGGAAAATCTGGGACTGATAGGCCGCGCTCGTCATGCCGAGCACGAGACACGAGGCGCCTATGGTGCCCACGTCCAGCCCTATGAGGCCGAACAGACCGTAGTAAAAAAGAAAAAGCAGCAGAAGAACGGGCACGCCGCGGAAGAACCACACATAGACGCTGACCAGCATGGCGAACGGGCGGGGCGCATAGACCTGCGTGACGGCCATGGGCACGCCGAGACAGAAGCCCAGGGAAAGCGCGCCGGCCACGAGAACGATGGTGACCAGCGTCCCTTCGAGAATGTAGGGAAAGGCTTCGATGATGGTGGAAAGAATATGCACTGTGAAATCCGAATCGGGAGAAGAGGGGCGGCCCGGAGGACAGCTTCCCCCCGGCGCGGGAGCCTGGGGGAAAGAGCGACAAAAAGGGGGAGGACTGCGGCCTCCCCCGATGCAGGCGTATTACTTGCTGAGATACTTGGCCTGGAGTTCCTTCCAGTAGGGGTCGGCCTTCAGCTTGCGGTAGCCTTCGTTCACGAGGTTGATAAGTTCCTTGTCTTCCTTGCGGATGGCCACGCCGAACATGTCATCGTCGGCGAAGGTGCCCACAATCTTCACGGGCTTGCCCTTGTTGATGGCGTCGTTGGCGGGGGCGCTGTCCATGGCTATGGCCTCGATGCGGCCGTTGAGCAGGTCTTCCACGGCCAGAGGCGCGGAATCATAGAAGCGCAGTTCGTACTGGAGCTTTTCTTCGACCTTCTTCGTTTCCAGAAGTTCGTGTTCGTTGGTGCCGCGCTGCACGCCGAGCTTGGTCTTGCCCTTGATGGCCTGTTCGGCGGTGAGGGTGGAATCGGCGGGAACGAGGATGACCTTCTGAATGGTGTAGTAGGGCTCGGAGAAGGCCACCACGGCGGCGCGTTCGGGCGAGATGCTCATGCCCGAGCAGACCATGTCGATTTTCTTGTTCATGAGGGCGGGGACGATGCCGTCCCAGTCCATGGGCTGATGGGTGACTTCAAAGCCCATGGTCTTGGCAATCCAGTCCATGGAGTCCACATCGAACCCGGCGGGCTTGCCGTCTTCGCCGACATAGGCGAAAGGAGGATAGTTGGCATCGATGCCGTTGACGTAGGATTTCGCCTGAGCGCCGACCGCCATGCACAGCACGGCGAAAGCGGCGAGAATGCAGGAAAGACGTTTCATGAGAGCCTCGCGAGAAAGGTAAAGGGTAAAGATATGCCTGCGGCGCAATATACAGGAAAAAAACGCGGCAGGCAATACGAAGCGGGGCGTGGAAGGGGCGCGGAAGGCGGCTTTTTCCGCCCCGGCGCCGCTGAAGAGGCGTCCTGGAGAACGCCCGGCTTCTTCGGGGCGCGGGCGGGCACGCGGCGGGACGTTTCCCCGGGCGGGCACGGGGCGGGTCCGTCCGTTTCCGGTCCGGTACGGGAGGCAGGAGGCAGAGGCGCGCCGGGCGCGGGGAGGCTTCGGGGCGCCAGGTGTTCAATCTCCTCGACCCAGACTGGCATCGGGCGCGCGGAGACGGTTCTGAGGCGGATTCGCCTTCATGTCTCGAACGCCGCCTTGCAGGGCGTGGCGGGGACGGCTGCCCCTTGCGGAGCGGAAGGGCGCGGCCCGCATCGTTCGGCTACAGGAGGTTCCGAGAAGTCGCTTTCAAGGCTGGCGCGGACCTGCCCGCATCGTGCGGCTCATGCGGACGGAGCGCCGGAATCAGGCCTGCTCCGCGTCTTTCTTGCGGGAGAGCGTTTCCTTCATCCATTCCGGCACGGCCACGGGGCGGCCTTCCCGGTTCACCACGGCGTGCAGGGTCATGCCTTCGCAGAGCAGCTTCGTGCGGTCTTCGTTGTAGATTTCATACTCGAACCGCACCGAGGCGCGCCGCCATTCCACAATGCGCGCGTGCACGAGCACGAGGTCGTCGTAGCGGGCGGGAGAACGGTAGCGACATTCCACCTCTCTGACGGGCAGCATGAAGCCCGCTTCCTCTATCTTGCCGTAGCCGAGGTTCGCCTCCCGGCACATGGCGCCGCGGGCGCGCTCGAAATAGTGAATGTATTCGGCGTAATAGACAACGCCCATGGCATCGGTCTCGCCGTAGGAGACGCGATGGGGCAGCCATGTTTCGGCAAAGGTTTCTTCCATGTCTTTTCCTTGAAGATGGTGCTCGGAGTGTTTTTTGAAAATGCGGGCCGGGGTGTCGGGGGCGCTTCGCCCGTCGTCTTCCGGGGCGTTTTGCCTCCCGCGGCCGTGTCGCGGCGGCTTTTTCCGCGTTCGGCGCTGCACTGCGGCCCCGTGCGCAGGCCGGAAGGGCCTGGCGTGAAGGGCAAGCGCGGTTCTTCCTTCCGGCGAAGGGGCTTTTTACGGGCGCTTCGCCGCGGCGGGGTTTTTGTCCCGGCGAAGCAAAGGGAGGGTTGCCCCTCCCTTGCCGGTCATGCCGTTACATGCCCTTTCTGACCATGGGGCCGCTGGGGCTCTGGCAGATGGGCATGATTTCCACGCGGTTGATGTTGATGTGGGCGGGGCGGTGCGTCACCCAGAACACGGTTTCGGCGATGTCCTGCGGGGTGATGGGGCTCGTGCCTTCATACACGGAGGCGGCCTTTTCGGTGTCGCCGTGGAAGCGGACGATGGAGAACTCGCTTTCCGCAAGGCCGGGCTCGATGTTGGTCACGTGCACGTCGGTGCCCAGAAGGTCGGCGCGCAGGGAAAGGCTGAACTGCTTCACGAAGGCCTTGGAGCCGCAGTACACGTTGCCGCCCGCGTAGGGGTAGTTGCCAGCAATGGAGCCGAGCATGACGATGTGGCCGCGGTTTCTTTTCACCATGCCGGGCAGCACGGCGCGGGTGGCGTAGAGCAGGCCCTTGATGTTGGTGTCGACCATGGCGTCCCAGTCGTCGAGGCTGCACTCCTGCGCGGGCTCAAGGCCGAGGGCCGCGCCGGCGTTGTTGAGCAGCACGTCCACGTCGTTCCATTCGCCGGGCAGGTTGCCGAGCGTTTCCATGACGGCGTCTCTGTCGCGCATGTCGAGGGGAACGGGCAGGAAGGCGTCGCCGAGTTCCTGATGCAGGGCGTCGAGCCTGTCGGCCCGGCGGCCGGTGCCCGCGACGTGCCAGCCTTCGGTGGCGAAAAGACGTGCGGTGGCCAGGCCGAAGCCCGAGGTCGCGCCGGTGATGAGAATGTGCTTGGGCATGGAGAACACTCCTTATTATGGATGGATGAACGGGGAGACGATAGCCGTTTTGAAGCCTCAAGGCAACCGGAAGGCGGAATCGCGCCGAGTTTCCTCGTCCGTCGGGTGGGGAGGCAGACGCCCGGGCGGAGGCGGGCGTTTTTCGACGGCGCGAAGGCCGCCTTTGAAGAGCCTTCGGCGGTGGGCGCTTGACTCCGTTTTTCCGCCTCATTAAACAGGAGGGACCTGTGAGAAACAGGGAAATTTTCAGCACGTAAGAGACGTTTCATGAGCGATATCAAACAGCAGCAGGATACGGAAATTTCCAGACTGGCGGACGCCGAGAGCGAAAGGGAAGCACAGGAGAAGCAGGCGGCGCAGGAAGCCGTGCTGGCGGACGCGGAGAAGAAGAAGGCCGCGCTCTCGTCGGTGCTGTGGTCGGCGTTTCTTACCGTCATCAAGCTGGTGGCGGGCATTTCCACCAACAGCCTCGGCCTTCTTTCCGAGGCGCTGCACAGCACGCTGGACTTCGTGGCCGCGGGCATCACCTGCCTTGCGGTGCGCATTTCCGCCCAGCCCGCGGACGAGCGGCATCCCTACGGGCACGGCAAGGCCGAAAGCCTGGCGGCCCTTGCGGAAACCGTGCTTCTCGTCGTGACGTGCGGCTGGATTGTCATGGAGGCGGTGGAACGGCTGTTCTTCTCCGCAGGTCCCGTGGAGCCTTCGTGGTGGGCCTTTGCGGTGGTCATCATTTCCCTTGTTGTGGACATCAGCCGCTCCGCCATGCTGCGCAGAGTGGCGCGGGAGCACAAGTCCCAGGCGCTGGAAGCGGACGCCATGCACTTCACCACCGACATCTGGTCCTCGGCCGTGGTTCTCGTCGGCCTTGCCTGCGTGCTGGCCGCCGACTACGTCGAGCCCGGCTCCTTGCCGTACGCCGTGCTCACCCGGGCCGACGCCGTGGCCGCGCTGGGCG
>CALUPQ010000108.1 GCA_944322695.1 uncultured Mailhella sp.
AACGCATACGCCAGCTGGAAGCGCGCCTGCAGGAAAAACTGAAAGAACATCTCGGGAGCGAGATTAAAGACTTATCGGAAGAATGGATACAGCCGTAATCTTCCGCCCACAGGAACCTCCATGTCCAGACTCTCATTCCTCCGTGCCCGTCGTTTTTCCGCGCCCCAGCAGCCAGGACGCCTGATGCTCGTCTCCACGCTTGCCCTCATGCTGCTGCCCGCAGGATGCACGGCAACGGGACAGGGGCTCGACGAGCCTTCAAAGCAGGCCCGATTCTACACCCCGGTTCAGCTGCAGCCGCAAAAGCCTTCGCAGCGGGCGGAACTCATTTTCGCACAGCTCAAGCTCGACAGCGCCCTCGCCCGCAATGACCGCGACGCCGTCCTCGACGCCGCCAACAGACTGCTCACCTTCGGTACGGGAGCCTTCACCCTGCCGTCTTCGGCTCCGTTCATCGACGCCGCCATCTGGCTTCTTGCCCACGAGCATGAAGCCGACGCCGTCCCGCTCATTCAGGAAGCCTCGAAGAAAATGCCGGACGACCTTGCCCTCGTCTCCCTGCGGGCAGACCTGCTCATTCAGCAGAACAAAAGGGATGAGGCCATCACCCTGCTGCGCGACTTTGCCGAAACGCATCCCGCAGACGGTCAGGCGCAGGCGGAACTTGCGCTCGCCCTTCTGCGCAGCGGCCAGAACGAGGAAGCCATGGCCGTTTTCAAGCGCATTCCCGAAAAGCAGCTCACCCCGCAGATACGCTTCGCCTATGCGCAGGCCCTGAACATTTCCGGCCGCTTTTCCGAAGCGGAAAAGCAGCTTGAGCGCGCCGTCAGGGAAGACCCGGAATACTCCGAAGCCTGGCAGCTTCTGGCGCTTACGCTGGAGGAGCTGGGCAACAGGTCCAAGGCCGCCGGCATCTATAAAAAGCTGCTCGAAACCGATGCGGAAAACCGCAGCGCCCGTCTCTTCCTCATCCGTCTGCAGCTTCAGGACGGTCATATGGATACCGCCATTTCCACGGTGACCGAATCCTCGGACCCCGTCCAGTTCGCCGTGGCCGCCGCTGCCATTCTGGTGGATGAGAAAAAGCTCGACCAGGCGGATAAGCTCTTTGCCCGGCTGGAAAAGCAGAAGAACATGCCCGACGGAATATATTTCTATCATGCGGCGCTGCTTTATGAGAGCGGAAAAGAGGGGGCGGACGCCCTTGCCATGCTCGGGAAGGTTTCATCCGAAAGCCCGGAATACGACAAGGCCCTGCGCATGAAGGTGCGCATTCTCTACGAGCAGAAACGCGTTTCCGAAGCGCTTGCCACGCTGAAGGAAGTCCGTGAGCTCCATCCTTCCGACGTGGAGCCGCTTCTTCTTGCCGCGGAACTGTACTGTGCCCAGAAGGATTTCCGAACCGCCGAGAAAACCATCGCCGAAGCGCTGCGACTTCAGCCGGACAACGAGCAGGCGGCCTTCCAGCAAGCCTATATTCATGAGCTGGAGGGAAACAGGGCCCGGGCCATGAAGCTCATGGAAGCCTTCATCCTTAAATATCCCGACAACGCCCTGGCCCTCAACTACGTGGGCTACAATCTGGCCGACAGCAACCGGGACCTGAACCGGGCCCATGACCTCATCCTCCGCGCGGTGGAACTGGAACCGGAGGCCGATTTCATTCTCGACTCGCTGGCATGGGTGCTCTATCGGCTCGGCGAGTTCGACAAGGCCTGGGACGCGATAAACAAGGCTCTGGACCTCTCAGACAAAAGCAATCCTCAAGACCCGGCCATGCTCGAACATTACGGGGACATCGCCGCTGCCCGTGGCGATTCCGAATCCGCCAGACAGGGCTGGAGCAACGCCATGGAACTCTTCAGGACCATGGGCTATGACGAGGATGCCGACAGAGTGAGACTCAAACTGGAAAAACCATGATGACTGCCGAACGTTCCTTTTTCTTTGCAGGACTCGCCCTGCTCGCGCTGCTTGCCGGCTGCGCTCCCCAAGGACAGATGATGACCCCGGACAGCGACGCCACCCGGCGCTGGCAGACGTTTGTAGAGCGTTCCTCCCGTCCCGCGGAATACGACGTGCTTTCCGGAAGCCTCCGCTTCGGTCCCGTGGACGACACCCGGAGGGTGACCTACACGCTCTGGTCCGGCCAGCGCTCCGATTCTCTCTCCGACGAAGGGCACGAACCTGCCGGCATGGAAGCGGCGGAAAACGGCATGACGGGAGACGACAGGGTCATACGCCTTGAAATCAATGCCGGCGTGGGCGCAAACGTGGCCAAGGGGCTGTTTGAAAACGGGCGCGTGCTCCTCGTGCTTCCGCGGGACGAAAAGGCCTATGTGGGCATGGAAAGCGCGGAAAACCTCCGTCGTCTGCTGGGCTTGCCCCTGCCCATGCGCATGACGCGCCTGAACGACCTCCTCGCCGGACGCTATCTTTCCGCTCTTGACGGACCAGCGCCGGAGCGCTACCTCACCGGAAGCGACGGCAACATCATCTACTGCTACCGCAGCGGAGACCGCCAGTACGAGCTTGAGCTGAACGCCGAGGCTCTGCCCGTGCGCTGGAGTGACGCCGGACGCTGGACGCTGGACATGGCTTATGACGAAAACGCCCTGCCCCGCCGTCTGGACGGACATATGGAAGCGGACGGAAAGCAGCTCCGCATGGTTCTGCTCGTCAAGAGCCGTGCCTCCTCGGACGAACTGACCGAAGGCAATCTGGAGCTGAACGTTCCGGCGGCATTTGCCGTTTATTCGCTGGATTACTAACAGGCGGGCCAGCCCGCTACACCCTTTCACGGGAGACAGACATGAGCATCATCTATATCGCGTCCGACCACGGAGGCTTCAATCTTAAAACCTTCCTGGTGCAGTACCTGAAGGAAAAAGGGCACGACGTGCATGACCTCGGCCCTTCGGACCCGGCCAGCTGCGATTATCCGCTGAAGGCCCAGGCCGTGACGGACGCGGTACTGAAGGATGAAAGCGCCTTCGGCATCCTGGTCTGCGGAACGGGCATCGGCATGAGCATGGCCGCCAACCGTGTTCCCGGCATCCGCGCGGCGCTCTGCACCAGCGAATTCCACGCCTCCTACGCCCGCGCGCACAACAACGCCAACGTGCTGTGCCTCGGCGAGCGCGTTTCCGGCCAGGGTATTGCCGCCAGCATGACGGACGTGTTCCTGACCACGCCCTTCGAAGGCGGCCGTCATCTGCGCCGCATCAATCTCTTCAACAAGTAATCGGTCCGGCGGGACAGACCATGGCAAAAATACGGGAAATCTATGTCTGCCGCTCCTGCGGCGCGCAAAGCGCGCAGTGGCGCGGACAGTGCCCCAGATGCCGGGAATGGAACACGCTTGAGGCCGTACAGGCAGCCCGTCCCTCTCCCGGCGGAGCGCTTTCCCCGAAAAGTCACGGTCCGTCCCGCATCCTGCCCCTCGCGGAAGTGACCGGCGGCGACCACTGCGCCTTCGGCACGGGCCTTGAGGCGCTCGACCGCATTCTCGGTCGGGGCTTCGTTCCCGGGGCCGCCATTCTCGTGGGCGGAGAACCGGGCATAGGCAAATCCACCCTGCTCCTCCAGCTCGCAGGCGCCGTGGCCCGCGAAGGCAAAACCGTGCTCTACGCCAGCGGTGAAGAGTCTCTGCCGCAAATCAGAAACAGAGCCGAACGTCTCGACGTGCTGCATGATAGCCTGCTCGCCGTGGCCACAAGCCGTGTGGAAGACTTGTTTCCCGTGCTGGAGAACCCGGAGAGCGCCCCCGCCCTCATGATTGTGGACTCCGTGCAGACGCTGGC
Organism: uncultured Mailhella sp.; assembly: GCA_944322695.1. GTDB lineage: Bacteria > Desulfobacterota > Desulfovibrionia > Desulfovibrionales > Desulfovibrionaceae > Mailhella. Next base: position 3,804 of record CALUPQ010000108.1, read on the forward strand.
TTCCGATGCGGCCGAAGGCCTGCCCGGCAACGTCAGTCAGGTGCGCACCGTGGCCACGGAACTTGTGGAGCGCTGCCGCCGTTCCGGTACGGCCCTCGTTCTGGTGGGACACGTCACCAAGGACGGAACCCTCGCCGGGCCCCGCCTTCTGGAACATCTGGTCGATACCGTCATTTCTCTGGAAGGCGACCGCAGAGAAATGTTCCGCATGCTCCGGGTGCTGAAAAACCGTTTCGGCCCCAATCAGGAACTTCTCATTTTCCGCATGGTCCGCAAGGGACTTGAGCTGGTGGAGGACCCTTCCACCTTTTTCCTCGGCGCGCGCGACACCTCGCTGAGCGGTACGGCCGTTGTCATGGCTGTGGACGGACAGCGCCCCTTTGCCGTGGAAATACAGGCTCTTGCCACCAAAAGCTATCTGTCCATTCCGCGCCGTACCGGCCTCGGGTTCGATGTGAACCGCCTGCATCTTCTGCTGGCCGTTCTGGAAAAGCGCCTGCGTCTCAACTTCGGTCAGGCGGACATCTACGCCAAGGTGGGCGGCGGCATGCGCCTTCAGGAACCGGGGCTGGACCTCGCCCTCGTGGCGGCGCTGCTCTCCTCCTTCTACGACATTCCCCTGCCGGAACGCTGCGTTCTGTGGGGCGAAGTGGACCTCAACGGGCAGATTCGCCCCGTTTCCGGGCAGGACATACGCATGAAGCAGGCCATGCGCCTCGGCTACAACCCCATACTCTGCCCGGAAAACGCCAAAAGCCGCGGACTTGCCACCGTGGCGGACTTGCAGCGTGTGCTCTTCCGCAAGGGCTGACGAGCAGGAACGCTTTTCCATCCCTGAAACAGGCCGTTATGAAACGCATGAAAAGGCCGCCGGAACACCGACGGCCTTTTTCTTTCAAGCCATCTTCAACCTGCGCCGCATAGTCTTTTCTCCGCAAGCGCACAGGCAAAGGCCCCGGCCGCAGAGACGGGGCCACTGTAAAAGGGAAGCCTCTCCCTTCCATCCACAGGAACGGGTGCATCCTATCAGCCATATTGCGGACGCCGTGCCTGCCGGACGCCGGAAAGAAGAAGCGACGAATCCGCTTCTCCAAAAAACGCCATGCCTTCCGCAAGAAGACGGCCTGCGGCGCGCCCCGGCCCGACGTTGCAACACGCCTGCCGGAAGGCCGGACCGTCAATACGCTGCCGCCCCGGGAAGCAGCGACCCGGCGAAAATTTCTGCCCTTAAAAGGAAAACGCCGCCCGGCATAACCGGACGGCGCTGGTCAACGCAAAAAAATGCTACTTCACTTTCGGCCAGAAGAAGCAGACCCAGTCGTCCGCTTCGGGGTCGTCGCTGCAGGCCGACCGGGTGGGGTCGGAAGCAGGGGAAGGAAGCCTAATCTGCTGCGGTTCACCGAAGGAGGCATAGGCCTCCAGCATGCCCGGCACCTGCACGGCAAGAAAACCGGAAAGAATGAGGCAGCCGCCGGGCCTGACCAGAGGCATGAGCGCGGGGGCCATTTCGCGGAGCGGTCCGGCAAGAATGTTGGCGATGACCACGTCGAACTTCTGCCCTTCCACCAGCTCCACGCTGCCTTCCCGGATGTCGAAGCCCCCGGTGATTCCGTTCACTTCGCAGTTTTCCTGCGCGTTGGAGATGGAAAGAGGGTCGATGTCCGCACCGAAACCGGAAAGGCCCAGCTTCACACAGGCGATGCCGAGAATGCCCGTTCCCGTCCCCATGTCGAGAAAGGTCTGCCCGGACGCCATCCTGCCCGCGGCGTGCAGACGGCTGATGGCTTCAAGGCACATGGTGGTGGTGGGATGATGCCCCGTACCGAAGGCGGATTTCGGCTCAATGACCACGGGAATGCGGCCTTCCGCGTCGGCATCCTTCATCCAGGGCGGAAGAATGAGGAAATCTCCGGCCTGCACAGGAGTGAAGTAATTGCGCCAGTTGGACATCCAGTCCGTGTCGGGCAGCGTTTCCCGGGAAAGAATGGCTTCGGGCAGAAGCGTCTCCACGGTGGAGGCAAGCTGGTCGATGTCCTCCTGCCTTTCGGAGGTGACACGCAGCAGCATGTCGCCGGAAGGCAGGGATTCCTCCTCCCAGCCAGCCCCGGCCGCCTGGGCCACAAGCGCTTCGGCCAGAGCAAAATCCTCATCGGCAACGGTCAGATTCAGACGATACAATGACGGCATGATGATACTCCCGCTTTTTCTTCATATTATGTCCCCGTGCTTTATCATCAGAGCCTCCGATTGCCAAGGAGGACTTGACAGGCGCTCCGCTCTGCCGCACATTCGTGCCCGTTGCGCCTTCCGGCTTTCTTTCGTCAACCCTTCGGATACGGTATGGAACTCAACGGACTCATCGTCGGCCTCGGCAACCCCGGGCCTCAGTACAAAGGCACACGCCACAACATCGGCTTCATGGCGGTTCAATCCCTTCTGGAAGAAGTGGAACGCGGCAACGGCCGCGCCCCGGAACAGCTTTCCGGCTCCCGCTTCAACGCTCTGCTCTGGCGCATCCAGATTCCGCGCAGAGGTTCCTGGCTCGTGGCCATGCCGCAGACCTTCATGAACCTGAGCGGCGACGCCGTGCAGCCTCTCATGGCATGGTACAAGCTGAAGCCCGAGCAGCTTCTCGTGGTTCACGACGAACTCGACCTCGAACCCGGCAGAATGAAGCTGAAGAAAGGCGGCAGCGCGGCAGGCCACAACGGCATAAAATCCATCCAGCAGCGCCTCGGCACGCCCGAATTCTACCGTCTGCGCGTGGGCATAGGCAAGCCTGAAAGCCGGGAGCAGGTCATTTCCTGGGTGCTCGGCCGCTTCTTCGACCCGGAACGGACCGTCATGGAAAAGACCTTTCCCGACATAGTGGACGTCATTCTGCGTTTCACCATCGACGGGCCGGAACGTGCCATCAACGTGGCCAACACCCGCAAAAAGCAGTAACCTCCCCGCGAGGACTTGCCAATAGCGGAAAAAACATCTATAGTTTTTTCTACGGCCGTTCTTCTTCGGCCGTATCCCCACTCTTCTTCTCCCTTGTCATCGTACCCTTCCGGTGCGATATTTCTCTGCCCTTTCTCCTTTTCCCGGTGGTATCTCTATGCCCATACGGAAACGTAAAGCTCCTGTTGAGCCCGAAACTGTAGAATCCGCTCCTGTTCTTGACGAAGGCGCACTGAACCTCACGGAACTCAAGACCCGTAAAATGCAGGACCTCATGGACCTGGCGGAAAAGTACCAGCTTGAAAACGCCAGTTCCATGCGCAAGCAGGAACTCATTTTCGCCCTGCTGCAGGCCTGCGCCTCCCAGAACGGCGTCATTCACAGCGACGGCGTGCTGGAAATTCTGCCCGACGGATACGGTTTTCTGCGTTCCCCGCTGTGCAGTTACATGCCCGGCCCGGACGACGTGTACGTCTCCCCTTCCCAGATTCGGCGTTACCATCTGCGCAAGGGCGACTGCGTATCCGGCCAGATTCGTCCGCCCAAGGAAGGCGAACGGTATTTTGCCCTGGTGCGCGTCAATGAAATAGGCTTCGAACCGCCGGAAAACGCCCGGCACCTGGTGCTGTTCGACAACCTTACCCCCGTCTATCCCGACCAGCAGTTCTGCATGGAGACCGACTCCAAGAACATGTCGTCGCGCATCATCGACCTCATGTCTCCCATCGGCCGCGGGCAGCGCGCCCTCATCGTGGCTCCGCCCAGAACCGGCAAGACCATACTGCTGCAGACCATAGCCAACGCCATCAACGCCAACTATCCGGACGTGTATCTCATCATTCTGCTGGTGGATGAACGCCCCGAGGAAGTGACGGACATGGAGCGCACGGTGAAAAACGCGGAAGTGGTGAGCTCCACCTTCGACGAACCGCCGCAGCGTCATGTGCAGGTGTGCGAAATGGTTCTGGAAAAAGCCAAAAGACTGGTGGAGCGCAAGCGTGACGTCGTCATTCTTCTGGACTCCATCACAAGGCTCGGGCGCGCCTACAACACGGTGACCCCCTCCAGCGGCCGCGTGCTTTCCGGCGGTCTCGACGCCAACGCCCTCCAGCGTCCCAAGCGCTTCTTCGGCGCGGCACGCAATATCGAAGGCGGCGGCTCGCTCACCATCATCGCCACGGCTCTCATCGACACCGGTTCCCGCATGGACGAAGTCATCTTCGAAGAATTCAAGGGCACCGGCAACTGCGAAATCTATCTGGACCGTCACCTGTCGGACAAGCGCGTCTTCCCCGCCATCGACATCAACCGTACCGGCACGCGCAAGGAAGACTTGCTGCTCGGCGAGGACGTGCTCAACCGCGTCTGGATCCTGCGCAAGATACTCGCGC
>CALUPQ010000109.1 GCA_944322695.1 uncultured Mailhella sp.
GGGGTGTGCTGCTCTTCACAGGGGAACCCTAGGCCGGGCATGGGTGCCGCTTCCACGGAAGGCGTGAAGGCAAGCAGGGATATCTGAGCGGAGTTTTTTTCTTTCTGCTTTTTCTGTGCACGGGCAACCACGTTGTCGAGACTGGCAAGCATACCGGCACGGCTGACGCCGAAACAGTCGCAGGCTCCGCCTTTAATCAGACTTTCAAGGACGCGCTTCGTCACCTTGCGAAGGTTGACTCTGGTACAAAGATCAAGAAGAGACTTATAGGGGCCTTCCTCTTCGCGTGAACGGACTATTTCATTAATAGCTTCGTCGCCTACGTTTTTCACGCCGCCGAGGCCGTACACAATGGAATTTCCGCTGGGAGTGAAGGAGCGCAGGCTGATTTGAACGTTGGGAGGAAGAACTTCAATGTTCATGTCCCGGCATGCGGCAATATAGCTGAGTATTTTGTCCTGGTTGCCGATTTCCGAGGAAAGCAGGGCGGACATGAACTCAACTTTAAAGTAATACTTTAAATACGCCGTGCCGTAGGTAATGTAGGCGTAAGCGGCAGAATGCGCCTTATTAAAGCCGTATTCTGCAAATTTTTCCATAAGGTCGAAGATTTCATTGGCTTTTTCCTTTGCCACGCCTCTCTCCGAGGCGCCTTTGAGGAAAATGTCGCGCTGTTTGGCCATTTCTTCGGCTTTTTTCTTGCCCATGGCCCGTCGCAGCAGATCGGCACCGCCCAGAGTGTACTTGGCCGTGATCTGCGCGATCTGCATGACCTGTTCCTGGTAGACTATAACACCGTAGGTGTCTTTCAGGCAGGATTCCAGTTCAGGCAGGGGATAGGTGACCTCGATTTCTCCATGCTTGCGCTTGATGAATTCATCAACCATGCCTGAATTCAGAGGTCCGGGGCGATACAGGGCGAGCATAGCCACAAGATCTTCAAAACCCGAAGGCTTCAACATGCGCAGGTATTTGCGCATACCCGTACTTTCCAGCTGGAAGACACCGTCCGTATCCCCGCGGGAAAGAAGATCGTAGACATTCGGATCGTCCGTCGGAAGGTTTTCCATGTCCGGAGCATCCTTTCCCTGACGGATGATGTTCTTGACCGCATTGGAGATCACGGTCATGGTGCGAAGTCCGAGAAAGTCGAACTTCACGAGTCCGACCTTTTCCACGAACTTCATGTCGAAGGCTGCAATCTGTTCCCCTTTTCGGCCGGCGAACAGGGGAAGATACTCTTCCATGGGCTTGTCGGAAACCACCACGCCCGCCGCATGGGTGGAGGCATGGCGGGTGAGTCCTTCCAGACGCTTGGAAATATCAATGAGCTTTCTGACTTCCGGTTTTGTTTTATACTCCTCCGCAAGTTCGGGAACGGTATCAAGCGCTTTTTGGAGCGTCATTTTGAGATCTGCAGGAATCATTTTGGCGATTCGTGTGGTCTCATTGAAAGGTATGCCCATGGCGCGGCCTACGTCTTTCACTACGGCTTTGGCCTTCATTTTACCGAAGGCGGCAATCTGGGACACCTTGTCCTTGCCGTATTTTTTGGTGACGTAGTCGAGAACTTCGAGACGCCTGTCTTCGCAGAAGTCAACATCGATATCGGGCATGCTGACTCGCTCCACGTTGAGGAAGCGTTCAAAGAAAAGCTTGTTGGGCAGAGGGTCTATGGATGTGATGCGCAGAGCCCAGGCAGCCACGGAGCCGGCCGCGGAACCACGACCGGGCCCCACGGGAATCCCGTTGTTCTTGGCCCAGTTGATGTAGTCCTGCACGATGAGGAAGTAGCCTGGAAAGCCCATGTCGCAAATGACCTTGAGTTCCATTTCCAGGCGGTCGCGGTATTCCTGCTGACTGCTGGTATCCTTGTGAGGATGCTTTTCCAGCCTCTTTTCCAGACCTTCACGGGCCATGCGGCAGAATTCGCTGGCAAGGGTCATGCCCTCGGGCAGGTCATAGACCGGGAAGTGATAGGGCGGCGCATGGAGCTGGATTTCAAGATGACAGCACTGGTCGGCAATTTTGAGCGTGTTCTCCATGGCTTCGCGCGGAACGCCCTCAAGTCCGGCACGCATTTCCTCTTCCGACTTGTAGTAGAGGTCGCGCGCCTCGAAGCGGAAGCGCTTGGCATCGTCCACCTTGGCCTGCGTCTGAATGCACAGCAGAATGTCGTGGGCTTCCACGTCGTCGGCGTTGAGGTAGTGGCAGTCGTTGGTGGCCACAAGCGGCAGCTTCGTCGCGTCGGCAAGCTCCATGATGCGGCGGTTGACCAGCGCCTGTTCAGGCAGGCTGTTGGCCTGCACCTCAAGGTAGAAACGCTCGGGAAAGAGAGCGGAATATTCCTTGGCGATGGCGATGGCGTCGTCGAAGGTGCCGCCGCCCGTGATGAGCTTGTTGGTGCCGAGCAGCGTACGGGGAAGCTCGCCCGCCACGCAGGCGGAAAGAGCGACGAGCCCGTCGGTGTAGCCCACGAGCATCTTCTTGTCGATGCGCGGCTTGTAATGGAAGCCGTCGAGCCAGCTGCGGCTGACCAGGTGCATGAGGTTCCTGTACCCCACGGGGTTCTGCGCCAGCAGAATGAGGTGGTGACGCACCCTGGCGAAGTCCGACGTCTTGTCGGTATGGTCGCGGGTGACATAGACCTCGCAGCCGATGATGGGGGGAATGCCCACGTCCTTGCAGGCCGAATAGAAGTAGGCCGTGCCGAAAAGGTTGCCGTGGTCAGTGATGGCGGCGGCGGGCATGCCGAGAGCCTTGGCCTTCTGTGCCAGGTCGCCCACGCGGATGGCGCCGTCGAGAAGGCTGAATTCAGTATGACAGTGAAGATGGACGAAATCCGACATGGCAGCTCCGATGATAAATCCGTGCCAAGTAGTAGCACAGGGCCGTTTTGGCGTAAAGCGCGACACTTGCGTCCCGGGCGGGCTGAGGCTACTATCTGGTAAATTCTGTACAAGGAGCTTCTTTTGTCCGATTTGCTCGAAAGTCTCTTCACCGGCCAGCTCGGCGGTGTTTTCATCATGGTGCTGGTTTCCGCCGCGGTGATTTTTTTTCTGCGGGCGCTTTACGGGCCGCGGGGATTTTTCCGCGACCCGAAGTGGGATGAAAGCAACAGGCGCATACGTCTGAAGGAGGCTGAGGAGCGCGAGCGCCGCCTCAGAGAGTGGCAGGAGAGGGGAGAGCGGGATGAGCGCTGATTTTTCCGCGTACCGCCGCCTTTTTCTCGACTACACGGAAGGCTTCCGCCATGTGCCTGACAGCGCGCCGCTGCGTCTCAAGGTGGAGCACACCTTCAGGGTGATGGAGCATGCCGAACTCGTGGTGGATTCCCTTGCTGACGATGCGCGGGAAAAGCAATGGCGTCAGAACGCGACCGCCTGCCGTGCGGCGTGTCTGGCCGCGCTGTTTCACGACTGCGGGCGTTTTCCGCAGTTCGAGCGCTACCGCACCTTTATGGACGCCAAATCCGTCAACCATGCGCTTCTGAGCTTTCAGACCATGCGTGACGGCGGCTTTCTTAGCGAAGAGGAGCCTCATGTGCGCGGTCTTGCCCAGTGCGCGGTGCTTCTGCACAATCGTCACATTCTGCCCGGCATGCTTTCTCCAGAGGCCCGTTTCGTCACCGATGTGGTGCGTGACAGCGACAAGCTGGATATTTTCCGCATCATGGTGGGATACCTGGAAAATGCGCTGCCGGAAAGGGATGCCGTGCTTTTGCATGTGAAGGACGAGCCGGATGCCTGGACGCCCCGTGTCGCCGAGGACGTGCTTGCCGGACGCGTGGCCAGTTACGGCGACTTGCGCTTTGTCAACGATTTTCGTCTGCTGCTCGGTGCCTGGATGCTGGAGCTGCGCTTTGCCGCAACAAGGAAGGCCCTGGCCGAAAGCGGACTTATGGAAGTCGTGCTCGCCGGCCTGCCGGATGAGCCGCTTCTGCGTCCGGCCAAGGACAGGCTGTATGCGCTGCTGGATAAGTGCCGGAAGGAGGGGAGATGAGAATTCTCTTCCTCGGCGATGTTGTGGGGAAGGCCGGAAGGCTCGCGGTAAAGCAGTTTCTGCCGTCCCTGCAGACGGAGCTTGCGCTTGATGTCGTTATCGCCAACGGCGAGAACATTGCCGGAGGCATGGGCATGACGTCGGAAACGCTGGACGAACTTTTTGCCGCCGGGGTGGATGTGGTGACGGGCGGCAATCATGTCTGGCGGCACAGGGAGATATTTGCCCGCATGGAAAAGGACAGACGGCTTGTTCGCCCGGCCAATTATCCTGAAGAAACGCCTGGAAGAGGGCACGTGGTGCATGCGCTTGCGGACGGTCGGAAAATAGCGGTGTTCAACGTGCTCGGCACAGCCTTCATGGACCCGCTGGCCTGTCCTTTCCGCACGGCGCTCGGCTGGCTTGAGGGCGCGCCGGAGCTTGGACCTGAGGGCCCCGGAAGGGGAGAGCCTGGACATGAGCTTGAAGGGGTGGCCGTGCGTCTGGTGGACTTTCACGCCGAAACCACGGCCGAGAAAAAGGCTCTGGGCTGGATGCTTGACGGAAGGGTAAGCGCCGTCATCGGCACTCATACCCACGTGCAGACGGCCGATGCCCAGCTTCTGCCCAAAGGAACGGCCTACATCAGCGATGCGGGCATGTGCGGAGTGGAGCAGTCCTCCCTCGGCATGGATTTCGATGTGGCTCTTGAGCGCTTCATCACCCGGATGCCGCATCCGTTCAAGCCTGCCCGCGGACCCGTATCCCTGAACGGCGTTTTTCTGGACGTGGATGACGTGACGGGACTGGCCGTAGAAATCCGTGGGGTCAGAGTGCACACGCCCGCCTTTTCCAGAGTTCAAAGCGGAGGGGACGGGACTTGTTTTTTTGCCTGATAAGCGTACCCTCTTGCCCATTCCATTTTAGTTTTAGAGAGGTTGTTCTATGAGAAAGCTGATGGCCGCCAACTGGAAGATGTACAAGACCGGAGCCGAAGCTGTTGCCACTTTGAATGACATGGCCGCCCTGCTCGGGGGCAAAGCCCCTGAAGGACGTGAAATCGTGGTTTTCGTGCCGTTCACGGCGCTGGAGAAGGCTTCCGAGGCCATGACGGCCATTCAGGGCGCCGCGACCGGAGCTGAAAACATGTATCCTGCTCTTGAAGGCGCCTTCACGGGCGAAATTTCTCCTTCCATGATTAAGGCCTGCGGCGCCTCCTGGGTGCTGACCGGTCATTCCGAACGCCGTCACATCCTCGGCGAGAGCGACGCCCTTGTGGGCGAGAAGACCGCCTTTGCTCTGGCCAACGGCCTTCGCGTCATGCTCTGCATCGGTGAAACCCTGGAAGAGCGCGAATCCGGCCTGCTGCGCAACGTGCTCGAGCGCCAGCTCAAGATTGGCCTGAAGAACGTGCCCGCCGAAACGCCCGCAGAGAACCTTGCCATTGCCTACGAACCGGTGTGGGCCATCGGTACCGGAAAGACGGCCACCACCGACGACATCGTGGAAACTCATGCCATCTGCCGCGAGCTCATGCGTGAAATCCTGGGCGACAAGGCCGATGAAACGGCCCTCCTGTACGGCGGCAGCGTGAAGCCCGCCAATGCCGGAAGCATACTTGCACTTGACAATGTGGACGGTGTGCTGGTAGGAGGTGCTTCTTTGAAGGCTGATAGTTTTACTCAGATAATCAATGCCTAGTTAAGGAGCATTTCGCGTGCAGACAGCCATTCTGACCCTTCATGTTATCGTATGCGTCATCCTTGTCGTGCTGGTTCTTCTGCAGTCCGGCCGGGAAGGCATGGGCGTTATCTTTGGCGGAGGCGGCAACAGTTCCGTGTTCGGCAGTGCCGGCGCCGGCGGCGTTCTTGCCAAGCTGACCACCTTTCTGGCCGTCATCTTCATCTGCACCTCTCTGGGGTACAACATCATGAACAGCTCCACCCGCACCTCGCAGGAGTCTGTGCTTGATGTCCAGTTTGAAGAAGTGCCCGCCGCTCCTGCTCCCGCTCCTGCTCCCGCTCCCGCGGAAGCTCCGGCTGCTGCCGCTGAACCGACTCCTGCTCCCGCGCCCGAGGCCGCTGCTCCTGCGGCGACTCCCGAGCCTGCTGCCGCTCCGGCTTCTGAAGCTGCGGCTCCTGCGGCTGAACAGGCTGCTCCCGCCGCGGCCGGGACTCCGGCTGCCGAACAGCCTGCCGCTGAAGCTCCTGCTGCTCCGGCCGAAGCTGCCAAGTAGGTTGTATCCGTCTTGTCTTGAAAGAGGGCGCTCCTTGCGGGGCGCTCTTTTTTTATGCTGTCCCTGCAGTCAAACATCGGTGATGGAAAAGCCCGACGTCATGGCGAAGCAGCTTCAGGACAAACGAAAAGGCAGGCCCGATACCGTAAAGGGAACAACCAGCGTCGGAAATACTCCATCGGCACGAATCCACGGTAAAGCAACTGCCCTGTAAGATGCCGGCATGCTGGCCGGGCCCCCGTGTTGTTGTCGGCCGGCGGAAGCGGCAACCGGAGGCCAGTGGCAATGAGACGTCCATGGAATGAACGGCAGCCATTCTGCCGGGACTGAAAAAAGAAGGGCACGAGCATGGGGCACAAACTCGTGCTTTTCTGGCCTGAGACTCTGGTTCGTTCAGGTCTCCTGTTTTGCGGCACTTTTGGCGGACTCCGGATGGGGACTGCCGGAAGAAAAAGCGTGTGCAAATGCCGCATCAAGGGTACTTGGCGAGATGGCGGGAATTTTTCAAGGGGAAGGAAGCTGCCGAAGGCGTTCGGGCCCTGTGCATGGGCGGTGCTTATCCGAAACTTCCCCTTGAGACTCTCATGCCTCCGGTCATGGCGTCTGAAGTCGGGCGGTGGGGGAAAGGCGGATTTTTCAAAAACAGTGCATGCTTTTTATCCTGCGGGCATGGAGCGCCTGCGACAAGCCGTTTGTCCTGTCCTTCGCAGTCATTGACAGTGATACTTCCGTTTTTTATAGCTTGTAACACATGGAGCAGCTTCTGTTTTGCGCGGAAGTCCGCCGTTGGGAATTCTTGAAGCGATGGTTTAAGTATGGCGAAATACTATCTGACGGAGCAGGTGGCGCTGCAACACTCCTCCTCCGTTGATTATGCCAAGGAATTTTTGTTCAACGCTCTGAACATCGGTGAAGAGATGCTCATCAGCGGTGCGGAGGTCAGCCGGGTCGAGGACAGCGTCAGACGCATCTGCCTGGCCTACGGGGCGGAAAAGGTGGATGTGTTCACCATTACCTCGGCCATCGTGGTCACCGTGTACGCGCCCACCTTCGGCGCCGTCACCCAGACAAGGCGCATCACGTTCACGAAATACGACTTGTTCAAGCTGTCCCGGCTGAACGCCCTGTCCCGACGCATCTGTGAGGAAATGCCTCTTTTCGAGGTGGTGGAAAGCGAGCTCGAGGAAATACGCAGAAGCACTCCTCAGTATTCCTCAGCCGTCATGTTTGTCATCTATGCCCTTGTATCCGCTTCGTTCACCCTGTTTTTTGGCGGGGTATGGCAGGATGCCGCGGCTTCTGCCGTCATCGGCCTTTTTTTGCGCTGCATGGAGTCGGTCTCCCGCGCCCTTGAGCTTCCCGCCAACGTCGCGGCTGTTTTGTGGTCGTTTGCAGGCGGCTGCCTTGCGCTGTTCTTCGTGTCGTTCGGGTTCGGCTGTTCGGTCGAGAAGATAAGCATAGGTAACATCATGCTTCTTATTCCGGGCATGCAGCTTACCAACTCCATCCG
>CALUPQ010000110.1 GCA_944322695.1 uncultured Mailhella sp.
GGCCATGACTACATGGATTCCGGAGCGCTGACGCCGAGCAGGTCAAGACCGTTGGCGATGACCACGCTCACGGCACGAAGCAGCGCCAGGCGGGCCTTCATCACGGTTTCATCGTCGCCGCTCAGCACGGGGTGGTTGGCGTAGTAGCTGTGCAGCCTGCCCGCAAGTTCCATGAGATAGAAGCTCACGGGGTGGGCGGCACGAGCGCGGGCCGCATCTTCCACTACATTGCGGAAGCGCTCCACCTCACGAAGCAGAGCCAGGTCGTCCGCCGAGGTCAGGGCGGCGAGAGTTTCGGCCGTGCTGCGCTCCGGCACGCTTACGCCACGGTCGGCGGCGCGGCGAAGCAGCGCGGCCACGCGGGCATGGGCATACTGCACATAGTACACGGGGTTTTCCATGTTGCGCTGCTTCACGAGGTCCAAATCGAAGTCCAGCGGACTGTCGCTCTTGCGGGACAGGAACATGTAGCGGGCCGCATCCGTGCCCACATCGTCGAGCACTTCACGCAAAGTGACGAACTCACCGGAACGCGTGGACATGGCCACGGGCTCGCCGCCGCGCATGAGGTTCACCATCTGGATGAGCACTACGTGAAAATCGTTTTCCGGGTCGTGCTGCATGCAGGTGATGGCAGCCTTCATGCGGGGCACGTAACCGTGATGGTCGGCACCCCACACGTCGATGCATTCATCAAAGCCGCGTCTGAACTTGTCGGCATGATAGGCGATGTCGGAAGCGAAATAGGTCAGATAGCCATCGCTCTTGCGCAGCACGCGGTCCTTGTCGTCGCCAAACTGCTGCGTGGCCAGCCAGATGGCGTTGTCCTTGTCATAGACAAGTCCCATGGCGCGCAGCTTTTCGAAAGCCTCCTCGACCTTGCCCGCGTCAACCAGCTTCTTTTCCGAAGCCCAGACCTGATGCTCCACACGGAACTCACGCAGGTCTTCCTTGATGCCGGCAAGAATGGTGGCACAGGCGTACTCGTAGCAGAGGTCCTTGGCCTCGGCCTCGTCCCTTTCCGGAAGGGAGGGGTCCTTTTCCAGCATTTCACGGGCGATGTCGCGGATATAGTCACCGTGGTACCAGCCCTTGGGGTCCTCGGGGTAGGTCACGGGCAGGTTGCAGATTTCGCGCATGCGCAGATACACGGAATCGCCGAGCAGGCGCATCTGACGGCCCGCGTCGTTGATGTAATATTCCGTGGAAACGTCATATCCGGCGAAGCGGAGCAGACGGGTGAGGGAGTCGCCGACGGCGGCGCCGCGCCCATGGCCGATGTGCAGAGGCCCCGTGGGGTTCGCGGAAACATACTCCACCACGATGCGACGGCCGTTACCGCTCTTCGAGGAACCGAACGCCCTGCCCTGCTCTTCCACGTCGAGCACGACGCCCTGCCAGAAGGAAGGAGCAAAGGTGATATTGATGAAGCCGGGGCCGGCCACTTCGGCGGACACCAGTCCGGGGAACTTTCCGCACAGGTCGGCGATGAGCTTTTCCGCCACCACGCGGGGAGCAGCCTTGGCCTGCTTGGAGAGCACCATGGCCAGGTTGGTGGCCAAATCCCCGTGCTTTTCATCACGGGGAATTTCCAGAACGGCCTTCTCGGGCCATTCCCAGCCGTATCCGGCCACGATGTCCCGGAGGGCCTTTTCAATGAGAAGTATGTCGCGCATGGTTATCCTTCGAATGCATCCACAGCGTCTTTATTGGGAATATGAACGGTCGTATAGCTGCCGTCGGCCACGTCCGCAGCCACGAGGATGGGACGCACCATTCTGGTCAGCACGCCCTGGGGGCCGAACTCCACCCAGCGGCGGACGCCGTCGCGCCACTGATTGGAAATGGTGTCCACCCAGCAGACGGACGAGGTCATCTGACGACGCATGGCGCTGTGAATGGCTTCCGCATCGCTCAGAGGTTCACCGCTGATGTTGGAATAGATGGGGAACGCCGCATCATGCCAGTCCTGCTTGTCCAGCAGCTTGGAAAACTCCGCCGCAGCCTCGGCCATCATGGGAGTATGGAAGGCGCCGCTCACGGCCAGAGGGAAGCCCTTGACGCGCGGGTTTTCCGCCTTCAGCCTTTCGGCGGCGGCTTCCACGGCCTCGCGGTGTCCGCTCAGCACGAACTGAAGGGGCGTGTTCTTGTTGGCCACGCGCACCAGCTTGCCGGTGCTTTCGGAAACTTCCTTGGCCACGGTCTCCACCTGCTCCTGAGAAAGACGAATCATGGCGCACATGGTACCTATGTGTTCGGGGTCCACGTCGGCCATGAGACGACCGCGCAGCGTCACGAGTTCAAGCACCTTGTCCGTGGAGAGGACCCCGGCGGCAGCCAGAGCGCTGAATTCGCCGAGGCTGTGACCGGCCGTGCAGGCAGGAGAAAGACGATTGGACACGCTTTCCCAAAGCGCGAGGTTCACCACGGTGATGGCAGGCTGAAGATTTCTCGTCTCGGCCATGAGTGTGGCGTCGTCGCTTTCCCAGTATATTTCACGCAGAGGCAGACCGCTGATGCTTTCCGCCTTCTTCCAGAGATTCATGATATCGGCGGACGCCTCGGCGAGACGCCGCCCCATGCCAGATGCCTGCGACCCCTGACCGGGGAACAGGATGGCAGTACGAACACTGTTCATTCCATACTCCTTGATGGATTATGGGTCTATACACAGGCCGCGCCATGGAGAAGCGGCCCCATTTTCCAGACCGGACAGGGGAGGGCCCCTCCGGTCGGGCGGAACACCGCGGCGCATGAGCCATGCCCGCGCGTTCCTGCCCTGCCGCCCGAAACGCCGCTCTAGTCGTAACGGACGGAGCTGAACTTCATCAGGCGTTCCCAGTTGTGATGGGACTCGATGTAGCGGAAGGTACCGGTCTTGGCACGGATGACCAGAGAATGCGTGACGGCGCCACGGCCGGAATAACTCACGCCTCCGAGGAACGTACCTCCGGAAATGCCGGTGGCGGCGAAAAACGCATCGTCGGCACGGATGATGGAATCCACGGTGAGAATTTCATCCAGCCTGGTGCCCTCGGCAATCATGGCCTGACGCTCCGCCTCGGACTGCGGGTCGAAACGGCCGAACATCTGTCCCCCAACGCCCTTGATGGCGCAGGCGGAAATAACGCCCTCGGGGGTGCCGCCGGTACCCATCATGACGTCCACGTCCACGCTCGGGTCGGCAACCATGAGCGAGCCGGCCACGTCGCCGTCCGTATGCAGGGTGATGCGCGCGCCGGTCTTGCGGATTTCCTCGATGAGCCCCTTATGACGGGGCTTGTCGAGCACGAACACCACAAGGTCGTTGATGTCCTTGCCCACGGCGCGGGCCACGGCATGCAGGTTGTCGGCCACGGGAGCGTCGATATCCACCACGTCGCGGGCCTCGCGGCCCACCACGAGCTTTTTCATGTAATAACTGGAACCGGGATTGTACATGTAGCCGGACTTGCAGGCCCCGATGACGGCAATGGCATTGGGCCGTCCGAGCGCCAGCAGATTGGTCCCTTCCACGGGGTCGACGGCGATGTCAATCTCGGGACCGGTTCCGTCCCCTACTTCTTCGCCGTTATACAGCATGGGAGCCTCGTCCTTGGCCCCTTCGCCGATAATGACGCGCCCTTTGATGGAAAGGGAGTCGAAAGAAAGACGCATCGCGTCCACGGCTGCACCGTCGCCGTCCTCCTTGGCGCCTTTACCCAGCCAGCGGGCTGCCGAGAGGGCTGCGGATTCCGTCACACGAAGCAAATCAAATGCCAGATTTTTTTCAGGAGCTTGCATATTGTCCTCCCTGGGAAGGGGCTGTTGCACAAATAACGGCCTGAAAGCAGGCCGGAGCGGAACAAGTATAGCCGAGCCCGCATTTTTCATCAAGAGTAAAGGCGGAGACGCAAATTAAGGCCGTGCCTGAAAAAAAGCTGAAAGATTTTGTAACATGCCTTCTCTCGGCAGCCTTTCACAGTAACAGACCGCGCTGCCTTCCGTTTTGGTCATGCTTCAGCAGAAAAGTCGAGAGGCCATGCGGAGTCCGCCCGACGGGAAACAGCCGACGGGGAGAGTTCAAAAAGAACTGACGTCTCTGCGGACACGGCTCATGCAGACGCCCTGTCCAAACGCTCTTCCGGGAATCCTTCCGTACGGAAGAAGCGCCTAATTGTAAAGGTCGGGGTCGGAAGGCATGACATCCCAGCGGATTTTTCCCGAGCTTTTCTTGTATCTGCGCAAAAGCACGTAAAAGGCACCGGCGCCGCCGTCTTCCTGATGCGCCGTACAAAAGGCCAGCACCACCCTTTTGAAGGGGTCCTGCGTGAACCACTGCTGCACACGGGAACGCAGCACCGGCACGCCGTTGGGCGAATTGAGTCCGCGGCCGGTCACCACAAGCGCCGTTCTCACGCCTTTGTAGTAGGAGCTGCGGAAAAATCCCACCAAATTCTGAAACGCCTGTTCGCAGTTCAGGCCGTGCAAATCGATGTGGGCCTCGGGACTGAACTGACGGGACTGAAGCTGAGACACAATCATGAGGTCCAGCCCGACGACATGGCCTTCCGCGTACTCGTCGGTGCTGGCCACGGAAAATTCCACTTTCCCTTCCATGAAATCCTGAAGAGGATGTCGCGGGTCCGTTACCGGAACGACCGGAGTTTCCGGCTCCACGGGCACATCCCTTCCCTTTCCGTTCAAGGGGACGGTTCCTTTGATGGCCGTGAAGAAATCGCGGCTGTCGTCGTTGACGGAGGACTCGCCCACGGCCTCGCGCATGAGCGCTCCGTCATCCCCGCCGCCGATGCGCGCGCCTGCCCGGGCCATGGCGGTAAGGGTGGCCGGAGCCGGCTCTTCTTTCTCGACCTTCGGCGCCGCGGAGACAGACTCCTTCTTTTTCAGCAGACGCTTCACCCCTTTCTGCTCAAGCGCGCGGGCAAAGCTGTCATTGTCGGCTTCGGCGGCAGCGGCGCCCTTTGAGCCAGCCCCCTTCCCCGCCCCGCCGCGCGTACCGGAAGAAGGAAGCGCCTGCACATTTCCTCCCATGGCCTGCATGAACAGTTCCGCATCGGCGTCGAGCGCAGCGGCCTCGGCTTCCCTGTTTTTCACCACCGTCTTCGGCTGGCGCGACTTGCGGGAAATGTCTCTGTCGCTGCGGGAAGGAAAGTCCCGCGCGTTTAACACGGAAAAGGGATTGGAAGAATCTTTGCTCATGACAACCGCCTTGAAAATGGGGGATTCGGTCCCGTCGGACCTCCCAAGTTCTAAGCGCTTCGCAGGGAAAAGCAAGAGCATGAAAATATCCCCTCCCTCAGGACCGAACGACAAAAGCAGACAGGCTGAGCCCTTCCGGGCAGGGTTCGCCCCTGCCGTCTGAGTCGGCACGGGCGGAAAATCGCCGTTTTTTCCTGTGCGGGCAAAGGAAAATCGGCAGGCCCATGCGGACTTCTCAGGCGGCCTTTCTATAAAAAACTTGGCAAACGGCCCGGAAATGACTATTAATACGGCGCACCTGTATGAGCGATTTTCGGAGGAAATGCCGCAAGACCCAGCCCGTGAGGCAGGCTCTGCGGGCATGCGGGTGCACCTGACAGCAGGAAGGTCCCGCCCCCGAAAAAGCCCGGGACTTTCATTGAGGAGATGAAACATGAGTTTTTCCCGTTCCGCCGCATACGCCTCCGCCGGAGTCGACATCGACGCCGGCAACGAGCTGGTTTCCCGCATAAAGGCCATGGTCGCCAGCACGCAGACCCATGGCGTCCTTTCGGACATAGGCGGCTTCGGCGGCCTGTTCCGGCCCGACATCACGGGCATGCAGTCTCCGGTCCTCGTCTCCGGCACCGACGGCGTGGGAACCAAGCTCAAAATGGCCTCCATGTTCAACAGGCACGACACCGTGGGCATAGACCTTGTGGCCATGAGCGTGAACGACTGCCTGGTTCTCGGGGCGAAACCCCTGTTCTTTCTCGACTATTTTTCCTGCGGCGAACTGGACGTGGACCTTGCCGCCACGGTCGTCGGCGGCATCGTGGAAGGCTGCAGGCAGAGCGGCTGCACCCTGCTCGGCGGGGAAACGGCCGAAATGCGCGGCATGTACGCCAAGGGAGACTACGACCTTGCGGGCTTCTGCGTCGGCATCGTGGACGGCCCGAAGATTGTGGACGGCTCGACCATCAGCGTAGGCGACGTCATCATCGGTCTCGCCTCTTCCGGCCTGCACTCCAACGGCTATTCCCTGGTACGCAAAATCTACGAGGAAAGCGGCGTGAAGGCCGACGACATCGTGCCCGGTACCGACCGCACCTTCGCCGACGTGCTCCTCACCCCCACGGTCATCTATTCCGACCAGGTCAAGTCCATCATGCGCGACCTGCCCATCAAGGGCATGGTGCACATCACCGGCGGCGGATTCTACGACAACATCCCCCGTGTTCTCTCTCCTTCCATCTGCGCCAGCATCAAGTTCTCCAGCTGGGAGCGTCCCGCCATTTTCGAATGGCTGAAGGAACAGGGCAATCTCACCTGGCCGGAAATGCTTCAGATTTTCAACTGCGGCATCGGCTACATCATGATTACCGACAGGGCCACCGCCGACGACATGCTGCCCCGCTTCAAGTCCATGAAGACGGAAGCCTGGGAAATCGGTACCATCGTCCGCCGCAAGGACCAGCAGGAACAGGTGGAGATTTCCTTTGACTGAACTGCAAAAGCCCTGCCGCTACGTGGTAAGTGCCTGTCTTGCCGGTCAGAAGTGCCGTTACGACGGCCGTTCCAATCTGCGTCCGGAAATCGCCTCCCTTGTGGAGGCCGGTCAGGCCGTGCCCGTGTGCCCCGAAGTGCTAGGCGGCCTGCCCACTCCGCGCACTCCCAGTGAAAGACGGGAGGGACGCGTCGTCTTCGCCACGGGTGAAGATGTCACCGAAGCTTTCGCTTCCGGAGCGGAAGCCGCGCTCTACATCGCCGAGGAATACGGCTGTTCCGCCGCCATACTCAAGGCGCGCTCCCCTTCCTGCGGCTGCGGCCGCATTTACGACGGCACCTTCACCCGTACCCTCGTTGACGGGGACGGCGTGTTTGCCGAGCTTCTCCGCAAAAAGGGCTTTCAGCTTTTTACCGAAGAAACCTTTTCTCCGGACAAGGCATGAAACGCGGTATCCTTCTGGTGGCCTACGGGTGCGGCAACATCCGCGGAACAACGGCCCTGCGGGCCGTACAGGCCGCGGCGGAAGCGCGTTTCGGTCTGCCCGTGCGCTGGGCGTTCACCTCGGAAACCATGCGCCTGAGGCTGGCCAGTTCCCGCACGAAATCGGATTCCGTGCTCAAGGCGCTGAAACGCATGCGCTTCGAGCGCTACACCCATGTCGCGGTGCAGCCCCTGCACATCATTCCGGGCATGGAATACAGCGCCGTTGCCTCAGACTGCCGGGTCATCGCGGAGGAAGGCAAACTTTCCGTCAGCCTCGGTCTGCCGCTTCTTTCCGGTCACGCCCCGGGAGACCCTTCCGTCACGCAGGCCGCAAAAGCCCTTCTTCAGCACCTCTCCCCCCTGCGTGCCCCCGATGAGCCCGTGGTATGCATGGCCCACGGCAGCCGCCACGAATGCGACATTCTCTACCGACGCCTGGCCGAGGAAGTGAACGCCCTCGACCCTCATATCCATGTCACCTGCATGATTGGGCCTCGGCCGACCGCATCCCCGTCTTCCTCCGTCTCCGACGGACTCGACGTTCTTCTGCCCGTGCTCTCCGGGGAAGTTCCCCCTTCCCGCCGCGTATGGCTGCTGCCCCTTCTCTCTCTCGTCGGACGCCATACGCTGGAAGACATGGCCGGTCACGCCCCCGCCTCATGGAAAAGCCGCATTGAGGCCGCCGGGTATCAGTGCCAGGCCGAACTGCGGGGACTGGCCGACGACCCGGTTTTCATCGGGCTCTGGCTCGACAGGCTTGAAAGCGCGCTGAACGCCCTTTCAGCCCCTTCCCGTCCCGTATGCGACTGCGAATCATCCGCCGTTTTTTCCGGCTCTTTTCCAACGTTCAAGGAGTCTGCCATGTCCGTTTCCGTTCTCAGCTCCGCCATGGAGCAGAATCTTTCCCAGGGGTCCCTCATCCGGCGCATGTTCGAGGCCGGTATCGAACTGCGCAAAAAGTACGGGGCCGACGCCGTATGCGACTTCAGCCTCGGCAACCCCGACCTCGCCCCCCCCGCAGAAGCTGCCCGCGCCATGAGCGCCCTTGCCGCCCGTCTTTCCGAGCCGGGCATTCTGGGTTACATGCCCAACGGCGGATTCTCCTGGGCCCGCGAAAAGCTGGCGGCATGGCTGAGCGTGCAGCAGCAGACAAAGCTTGAGGCAAAGCATGTCATGCTCGGCTGCGGCGCCGCCGGCGTCATGAACGCCTTTTTCCATACCGTGCTCGAACCCGGCGACGAAGTGCTCACCGTGGCCCCCTTCTTCGGTGAATACCGCTTCTATGTGGGCAATCACGGCGGCACGCTCCGTCCCGTGCCCTGCCGCGCGGAAGATTTCGGTCCCGATGTCGAAGCTCTGGCGGCAGCGGTCACGCCCCGCACCCGGGCCGTCATCATCAACTCCCCCAACAACCCTTCCGGCGCCGTCTATACGCGGGAAGACATCGCAAGTCTCGCCGCCATGCTGGAGGAAGCCTCGAAACGCATCGGACGCATCATTTATCTGGTTGCCGACGAGCCCTACCGCTTCCTGGCCTACGACGGGCTGGAAGTGCCCGCCGCCCTGCCCCTCTACAAGCACGCCGTGGTCATCAGCTCCTTTGCCAAGAACTACGGCATGGCCGGCGAGCGCGTGGGCTACATCGCCGTGAATCCGACCATGGAGCAGGCCGACAAGCTCATGGACGGGCTCATCTTCTCCAACCGCGTCCTCGGCTTCGTGAATCCTCCTGTGGTGGGCCAGTACCTCATGGCGGAATGCCTCGGTTCCTCCACCGACGAAGCGCTGGCCATCTATACCCGTCGCCGTAACCGCCTCGCCGCCATTCTCGCCGACGCCGGGTATGAATTCACCCTGCCCAAGGGCACCTTCTACTTCTTCCCCAAAGCTCCCGGCGGGGACGACAAGGCCATTGTGGAACGCCTCACGCAGAACCTCGTTCTGGCCGTACCGAGCTCCGGCTTCGGCTATCCCGGCTACTTCCGTCTCTCCTTCGCCGTGGAGGACGCCGTCATCGAGCGTTCCGCCGAAGGCTTCCGCAAGGCGCTGAAAGGCTGACGCACGCAGGCCGCGCGGTCCGGTCCATGGCCGCGCGGCCTTTTTCGCGCGAAAGCGCCCCTTTTCTCCACTTTTGCACCGGCATCTCCGGTGCTTCCTGTCTTTCCGGCAAGTACGCCCCGCGCCTTGCCCCGCTTCTCCCTTCCATGGGAAAACGTCTCTCTTCCGCCGTCCCGCTCACGATTTCCGAGCTTGCTCATCCACTCTTCAGACTATCTTTTTCCTCCTGAAATCAATCATACATTTATTTATAAAATAAATTTATTCTTGACTTTTCCACTTCTTTCAACGAAAGATGTTTCATCGGGCCCTGCCCGCAACCTCTCTTTCTGGTGGAACGATGCTGGAATATCTGCGCATACGCGACCTGGCCCTTATCGACGACATGGAGCTGGAATTCGGCAACGGCATGAACGTCCTGACCGGTGAAACCGGGGCCGGCAAAAGCTTCATTCTCAAGGCCATCAATTTCGTTCTCGGGGACAAGCTCACCACCGACATGGTCCGCCCCGGCCGCGACAAAGCTCAGGTGGAGGCTCTTTTCACCCGCCAGGGCGAACACGGAGAAGAGGAAGTGGTGCTTCGCCGCGAACTTTCGGCCTCTTCCGGCCGCAGCCACTTCTTTCTCAACGGCACGCTCTCCTCGCAGGAAACCGTGCGGGCCCTTCGTCCCGACCTTCTGTTCCATGTCAGCCAGCACGGGCAGCAGAGGCTCCTTCAGCCTTCCTATCAGGCTGCGCTCATTGATGATTTTCTGCCCGACAAAGGCATCATCGCCCAAAAGGACGCCCTCGTCCGCGAACTCAGGGACGTGGCGGAACAGAGGCGCAGGCTGCTGGCGCGCATGGACATGCTCAGCGAAAAGCGGGAACTTTTGGAAATGCAGCAGAAGGAAATCGAGAAAGTTGCCCCGGAGGAAGGCGAGGAGGAAAGGCTGGAGCAGGCCCGCAACGAACTGAAGAGCGTGGAAAGGCTGCGCGGCCAGTATGAGCAGGGGCTTGAGCTCATGCTCGGAGGAGAAAGCGCGGGACTTGCCGCTCAGCTCGGTGAGCTCGAACGTCTGCTCCACGCGCTGTCTCAGGAAGATGAAAGTTTTTCCCCTTCTCTTGAAGCGCTGCTCAACTTTGAGGAAGAAGCCCGGGAACTGACCCGCCGTTTCCGCTCCACCCCTTCATCGGGAAGCGACTACAGCCCGGATGAAGTGGAAGCCAGACTCTACGAGCTTTCCCAGCTCAAGAGACGTATGCGCCGCACCATTCCGGAAATTCTGCGCCTGCGCGATGAAATCACGGAAAACCTCTCCTTCCTCGACGCGTGCGGGCTGGATTTGCACCGTCTGGAAAAACAGGAACGTGAGCTCGCAAAAAAACTTCATGCAATACTTGAAGAATGCAACAGGCAGCGCAAAGACGCCGCCGTCCGCTTCTGCTCCTCTCTGGAAAAGGAGCTGGCAGGACTCGGCTTTTCCGAGCGCGTGCAGGTAGTGCCGGAATGCTCTGCCCATGAACTCTGGCCGCAGGTGGAGGACAAGGTCAGGGTCATCTGTCCTGCCTGCATGGAAGACCGCTATCGTCTGCTGTGGGCGCCGAACCCCGGTCAGCACCCCCAGCCTCTGGACAAAATCGCATCCGGCGGCGAACTTTCCCGCTTTCTGCTCGCCGTGGTAGGGGTGCAGGACACGGGCGAGGACGCCACGCTCATTTTCGACGAAGTGGACGCCGGCGTCGGCGGCATGACGCTGAACCGCGTCTCCGACCGCCTGCATGAACTGGCACGGCGCAGACAGGTTCTCATCATTACGCACTGGCCGCAGCTTGCGGCCCGCGCCGCCCAGCACTTTCAGGTTTCCAAGGAGGAACGCGGCAACGAAACCTTCACGCTCTGCCGTCCGCTGGATGCGAAAGCCCGCGCCGCCGAACTGCGCAGAATGGCGGGTGAGGAAAACTGAACGCGGCGAAGCCGCCTCCTTTGCTGCTCCAGAAGTCCGGCTCTGGAAAAAACGCCTTTCAGGTTTCAGGATGCGTTCGCCCCGCTGTTCTTTTTCTTCCGCTGGGGCCCTTCCCGGGAGAACATGACCGAAGAGCCTGGGGAGACGGATGAAAAAAGGGCCATCCGTTACCGGCTTTTCCCATGCAGCCCCAGAGGCAGACCTCTGCCTTATTCGAGCCTAACGCACGCCTTTTTCTGCCCATTGCGTGCCGAAAGACATCCTTCTCTTCATGGATGCCCCAGCCTTCTGCGCCGGCGGCATGGAAGGCTCAACTTCACTTCATCAAAGACAGCGTGTCGAGTCTTGCGCGGCCTCCCCGTTCTTCACAGGGGCGCGTCGAAAGCACTCTTTCAATCGCTCCGGATGGCATGCCATTTTCCCGGAACTCTCTTTTTCCTGAAAAAACAGAACACCATATCCTGTTGAAAAACGTCCGCGGACAGCGCCTCAATCGTGGTGATAGGGCATGTTCCGCAGCAGGCTTTCCGCCCGGTACAGCTGCTCCAGAAGCACCACGCGGGCAAGCTCGTGCGGCAGCGTCTGCGGGCCGAAGGCTATGAGGTGCCGGGCCTTCTGCCGCACGCTGTCGTGCAGACCGAAGGGGCCGCCCACAATAAAGCACGGACGGCGTGTCGCATCTGTGGACATTCCGTCCAAAAAGCGTGAAAATTCACGGGAGGTCATGGAACGGCCCTTCTCGTCGAGGCAGACCACGACATCCTGCGGAGTGATGGCCGCCAGTATGCGCCTGCCCTCCTCCTCCACGCGCCGGGGCACCGGCAGCGCGGGGTCGGAATCGCGGATGATGGTATCCGTCATCTGCCGCCAGCGGGAAAGACGTTCCAGATAATGCGCCGCCGCATCCTTCCAGAAGGTCGCGTGCGGTCTGCCTACAGTTATGATGCGCAAGGGTTTCAAACTCATTTTTCCATTATAGGCTTACCCTTTCACGGAGGCAAGCGTGACTCTTTCCCTTCAGGAAGCCGCCCGTCGCATTCGTCTCGGCGGAGTTCTTCTCTATCCCACGGAAACCTTTTTCGGCATCGGCTGCCGTGCCGACATGCCCGGGGCGATACTTCGCGTGTATCAGTGCAAGAAACGCCCCTTGTCCATGCCGCTGCCCGTGATTCTGGGCAGTGCGGAGCAGCTTGAACTCGTGGCCTGCCCGGGAACAGACATCGCACAAGACGTGGCCGCGCTCTCCGCGTTCTGGCCCGGACCTCTGACCCTGCTTCTGCCCGCAAGGGCAACTCTTCCCGAAATTCTTACCGGCGGCAGCGGCAGCATCGCCGCGCGTGTCAGTTCCCACCCCGCGGCACGGGCGCTGGCCCTTGCCTGCGACTTTCCCATCGTTTCCACAAGCGCCAACATCAGCGGCAGACCGGCCGTCACCAGTGCCGACGCCCTTGACCCCGAGCTCATTCAGGCGCTGACCCCGTCAACCGACGGCGTACTCGACGAGCCCCCCGCCCCCGGCGGCGGAGAGGCCAGCACCATAGCGGCCCCCCTGGGCCACCGCCGTCTGCGCATTCTCAGAAAAGGTGCCCTTCCCCTCCATCTCCTGGAGGAAGCCGGATTTCAGATTCAGCACTAACCCAATTGAAGGAAACATCATGAATCATCCCCGCTACTGCCCTTCATGCGGCACCCTCGTCGTCCGCTACAGCAATCCCCTGCCCACGGCCGATGTCGTCATCTACGACGAAAAGCACGGCATTGTTCTTGTCCGCCGCGGCACGCCGCCTCTCGGCATGGCTCTGCCCGGAGGCTTCATTGAGGAAGGAGAATCTGCGGAGCACGCTGCGGTGCGTGAAATGAAGGAGGAAACCGGGCTCGACGTGAAGCTCGAGGGCGTTCTCGGCGTGTACTCCTGGCCGCTGCGCGACATGCGCTGCCACACGCTCACCACGGTGTTCGTGGGGCGCTGCGAACACCCGGAACTTCTGAAGGCGGGCGACGATGCCGCCGACGCCGCCTTCTACCCGCTGGAAAACCTCCCCGGTCCGCTCTGCTTCGACCACTCGCGCATCATCGGTCACTTCAAGGACTGGTTGGAAGGCCGACGCCCGCTTCTGCCCTGCGTGGAAGACCCGTCCCTCGA
>CALUPQ010000111.1 GCA_944322695.1 uncultured Mailhella sp.
GGCTCACCTCGGCGAAGGAAAGCCCGCCTCCGCCTTCGAGGTGCCGGAACTCAACGCGCCCTTCCATCAGGTCTGGAGAGAACTTTCTCTGCTGACTGCCAAGAAGTTCATCTACTGCGCCAACGTCGATGAAGCCGGTCTGGATGAAGACAACGCCCATGTGCAGGCGCTGCGCGCGCTGGCGGAAGGCCGTGGCTGCGGCATGGTGAAGATATGCGCCCGCCTGGAAGAGGAACTGCAGGGCCTCTCCGAAGCCGAACAGGCGGAAATGCTGGAATCCTACGGCATTACGGAAAGCGGCCTTGAGAACATCATCCGCATGGGCTACCACACTCTGGGCCTTGCCAGCTTCCTTACCGCCGGTCCCAAGGAAGTGCGCGCCTGGACATTCAAGCAGGGCTGGAAAGCCCCGCAGGCCGCCGGCGTCATTCATACCGACTTTGAAAAGGGCTTCATCCGTGCCGAAGTCATCAGCTATGAAGACTACATGAAGCACAAGTCCGAGGCCGCCTGCCGTGCCGCAGGCGTGCTGCGAGTGGAAGGCAAGGACTATGTGGTGAAGGACGGAGACATGATGAACTTCCTCTTCAACGTGTAGGATGTTGTCCACCGCATAGCTTCCGCACGTTTCCGTACATAAAAAAGGCGCACCTAAGGTGCGCCTTTTTTATGTCCATCCTGCGTTTGCCGGTCTTCAACCATTCTCCCGCAAGCCCGCGGCCCGTCTTACGAAGACGGCACGCCGCCATCAAAGCCCATTCGGGAAAACGCCATCAAGCCAGAACGTGTATTCCACCGCCTATCCGGCAAGAAGTTTCTGCTTTGCCTGCACGGCTTCCTGTTCAAGTACGGGCTTTCTTTCCGCAGGAATGTTCAGAGCTGAAGCGAGCGCATCCAGATAGCTCCGTTCCATGAAATGGTCCACGTCCACGATGAAGCAGGAAAGACGGTACAGGTCCTCTCCTTCCTCCGGAGCCTGCAGCCCTTCGGCCAGCAAGGACGGATTGATGGGTTCCGACATCAGGCCGTTCATGATGGCGGACATATCCCTGCCGGGAAAAGTCTGCTCCACCAGTTTGACGATGCGCGCCTGTTCGGCGGCGTCGATATGGCCGTCCGCTCTTGCGGAATAAACCATGGCGCGCAGCATGAGCATGGCCGCCGCGTCGGACGGCGCGGGACTCGATGCAGGAGCCGATGCGGAAGTATGTACAGGAGCCGTCTGGGAAATCGCTTCAGGAGCTTTCCCGTTCTGGCTCCATTTCTGATAGAAATTCCAGACCACGGCGCCGGCGCCCACCAGGGCGGCATCCTTCAGAACGCTCTTGGACATCACGCTGCCGAGAAGCGCGCCCACCGCACCTGCGCCGAGAAGTCCGCCCAGACCGCCGGGAGTGGCGGAGCTCAGGCCCGAGGCCGTGCTCTTCGCCTTGTCTGCAAAGGAACCGAGAGTGGATTTAAGTTCGGGAGAGTTGAGAATATCAAACAGAGACATGGTCAGCTCCTTCTATGTTGCCGGTTTTGTATAGTACATACATAGGGCATCCGGCTTTGAAGTCAACGAAAGAACTCTTTCGTTTCCTTTCGTTTTCTTTCCAGCAAGATTATTCAGACCGGTGCGGACCCAAAACGCAGACGGAAGAGCCCCTTGCCGGCGCTCATATATACGGACTGAGCAGCCAGCACAGGGCGTCGAAGAGCTTCGAGGAGAGGCTGCTCGTTTCGTAATCGCTTCGTTTCATTCTGCGCGAACGGGAAATCACCTCATCCGCATACAGCGAAAGCTCCTTCTGAAAAACAGGGTCCGCCGCTTCCACGTTGAGTTCGAAATTCAAAAAAAGGCTGCGCGGGTCAAGGTTGGCCGAGCCGAAAAGCGCATACCAGTCGTCCACCAGCAGAAGTTTCGTATGGGCGAAGGGCGGAGGCTGATACCAGATGCGTATCCCCTTTTGCACCAGCCGGGCCTGAAAACGCCGTGAGGCATGGTGCACGTAGAAAAGATTGTTTTTCTCCGGCAGAACGAGGTCCACCCGGACGCCTCTCTGCACGGCGGCCACCATGGCTCCCGACAGCTCGCGCGGAGGGATGAAATACGGTGTGAATATGGTGACGCGATGCCTGGCCGAGGAAATGACGCCGCACAGAAGCTCATGGATGCTTTCCTTGTCCCTGCCCAGTCCGTCGAACACGAGGCGGCAGTGAGAATTCCCCGTCTCCTCGGGGCTCAGCCCCGAAGGCGGCGTGGGGATTTTGCTGACGAACGCCCAGTCCATGAGAAAGGCCTCCTGAAGCCTGGCAGCCACAGGTCCGGTGCAGCGGAAATGGATGTCCTGTACGCGTCCCTTGCGGGGCAACGTCACAAGATGGTGGTCGCCTATGTTCATGCCTCCGGTAAAGGCCACGGTACCGTCGCATGCCAGTATTTTGCGATGGGTACGGAGGTTCACGGCCATCATGGGAGGAAAAAGACGCGGAGGCAGAAACATCCGAATTTTTACGCCGCGCTCGCGCAGTTTCCGCCATGGTTTATGCAGGGAGTATATCATCCCGCCGAGGCCGTCCACGATGAGCCTGACGTCCACGCCTCTTTCCGCCGCACTGCCGAGAGCTTCGGCAAAGGCGCGTCCCGTGGCATCCCCTTTGAAGATATAGGTGGAAAGACAGACCATGCGCCGTGCCTGCCCTATGGCCTCCAGCATGGCGGGATACGCCTCCTCACCGTTTTTCAGAAGCTCCAGCCTGCTGCCGTGCATCATGGGTCTGCCGGTAAGCGCACGCCCGACCTTCAAGGCTTCCCACTCCGGGGACAGTTCCGAATCGTTTTCCCTGTCCAGCTTTCTGTCCAGTATTCTGTCGGAGGAGTCCTGACGGCGTGCCGCTTCAGCAAGAAGACGCCCGGCCAGACTGTCCGCCCGGCTGATGCCGAAAAGAGAATACGCGAGACTGCCGAGGAACGGCAGAAACATGATGCACGCCACCCACGCCAGAGCCGACTGGGAATCCTTTTTGTGCAGCAGCGCATGCACGCAGCAAAGTACGGACCAGCCGAATCCGAGGACGGCAATGATGGCTCCAAGAATGACGAGCGTCACCGATTCCATGTACGTTATCCTTTCATGGAAGACGACTCTTCCATGCCCGCAACCGTTTCAAGGCGGGGCTTCCGGAGGAGTAACACAGGCAGAAGGCCTGTTCCTCCGCCTTGTGCGGACTCTTCCCTTTTTCCTCTTTTTCCTCTATGCTGCAACGAAATTTCTCCTAGCACAACCCACCAGGAAACACCATGATACGCATAGAATCCACCCGTTGCATCCGATGCGGCCTGTGCGCCCGTGTCTGCGTAGCTCACTGCCTGCACATGACCGAAAATGCCGTGACCGTACGGCACGAAGACTACTGTCTGCATTGCGGGCAGTGCGTGGCCGTATGTCCGAACGGCGCCGTCAGTCTGGACGGTACCGCCCCCGACGCTCTTCCGCCCATGCAGGAATTTCCTTCCATGGAAAGCATGGCCGCCCTCATCCGCGGCAGGCGTTCCGTGCGGGCCTTCAAGGACATGGACGTTCCCCGCGACACGCTGCTTCAGGCTCTGGACGTCGTGCGTCATGCGCCGACGGGCAAAAACCTTGAAAACGTAAGCTGGCTGGTACTGGAAGGTCGCCCCGCCCTGCGCCGCGTGGCCGACGCCGTGGTGGACCTTTTCCGCAAGGAAAAAAGTCTGGCCAGACTGGTCGAGGCCCATGACAAAGGGGAAGACCCCATATTCCGCGGCGCCCCCTGTGCCGTTTTCGCCTGTGCCGAAGGTACGTACGACCTCGACATCGTCAACTGCTCCATCGCAGCCGCTACGCTTGACCTTCTGCTGCCGACCATGGGACTCGGCGCCTGCTGGGCCGGGTATGTCATGAGGGCCGCCGCCCTGGATGAAAACGTGCGCAACGTCATGGACATGGACGGAAATCTGCGCCCCATGGCAGGCCTGATGGTGGGTTTCCCCGCACTGCACTACCGGAGAGTTCCCGAAAGGCGTCCCCTTCGCGTACGCTTCGTGCACAAGGAAGAGGCATGAACGAAAAACTGCGCTATCTCCTTTGCGGACTGGCCATGGGCGCAGCCGACGTGGTGCCCGGCGTTTCGGGCGGTACCATCGCCTTCATCACCGGCATCTACGACCAGCTTCTGAACGGCATCAAGGCGTTCAACACCACCTTCTTCCGCCTCTTTCTCACCGGGCGATGGAAGGAAGCGCTGTCCCTTGTTCCGTGGAGTTTTCTGCTTCCTCTCGTTGCCGGCATCATCACTTCCATCTTCAGCCTCGCACGACTGACGCTCTATCTTCTGCACACCTGGCCTCAGGCCCTGTGGGCCTTCTTCTTCGGGCTCATCATCTCCTCCATCATTCTCATGATGAAGGGACAACGCCTGAACGCCTCAAATATCGTGCTCCTGATTATCGGCGCCGTAAGCGCATGGTTCGTCACCGGAGCCGAAGCCATGAGCGCATCACACGAGCTGCCCCATATCTTCATCGCGGGCTTCATCGCCCTGTGCGCCATGATACTGCCGGGCATTTCCGGCTCCTTCATGCTGGTGGTCATGGGACAGTACGCCTATATTCTTTCGGCCGTGGTCGGACTTGACCTCGTGGTCCTGCTTACCTTCATCGCGGGCGGCCTGTGCGGTCTGATGAGCTTCAGCCGCGTGCTTTCCGCCTGCTTCAGGCGTTATCCCGCCCAAACCAACGCACTGCTCATCGGCGTCATGGCCGGCTCCCTGCGTACGGTATGGCCCTGGCATGAACAGTCTCTCCCTTCCCTGCCCCCGGTCATGGACGGCATGGTCCTGCTGGCCGCCTTCACGTGTGTATGCGGCATAGCTCTTCCGCTGCTGGTTCAGTACATCGCCACGAAAAAAGCCTAGCCTTGAATCTGTTTCCCTCACCACTTTCCCCGGTGTTTTCCATGGGCAGTCGCATGCATGGAAAACGCCGGGGTATGTTTTTTCAACAGGCGGGCAGACCGAAAGGCCTCCTCTCTTACGGCAAAAAACTTGACAAATCCCCATCGCAAGGCGAGAGTCCTTCCTTATCTCTTTTGCGGCATGGTGATAACAGTTTTTCCAGCCACTCCTGAACCGCTGTTTTCGTGAAAGACGCCTTCCGGACAAAAAGCCCGCACGGCCCAGCCCCCCCCCTTCATCCGTCAACGTTCCGAACACGCGCTTTGCCATGAACATACGCTTTCCCGCTCTGCAAAAGGACCTTGTGGACGACCTCAGGACCATCGCCGGCGCCCTCCGGCTTCTTTTTCTTCTCGCTCTCGGCATCGTCGCCCTTTTTCTCATCTTCTGGTGGGATACCTTGTGCGACTCTCCCTTTGTCGAGGCGGGTCCTACTGAAATCATCCAGACTCTGCTGCTCCTCATAAGCGCCACAATTTTCTTCATGGAAGCACGGCGCTGCCCCGACATGCGGGGAGCCCTGGTGCTTGCAGGAGGCTTCATCGGCTGCATGCTTATAAGAGAGCAGGACTACTATCTCGACATGTTGTCCCACGGCTGCTGGAAATGGCCCGCTCTCACGCTGGCCTTCTCCTGCACCGCCTATGCAGCCGCCACGTTCCGTTCCACCGTGGCCGGTCTGGCCAGATTCGTGCGGTGGCGCTACTTCCCGATACTGCTTACGGGCCTTGTCATCGTGCTCGTCTATTCCAGGCTCTTCGGCATGGGAATGCTCTGGAAGCCTCTGCTGCAGTGCGAAGAATGGCGCACGGCCAAAACCGCCATAGAAGAATCCAGCGAACTGCTCGGCTATCTGTTCGTATGCTTCTCCACCCTGCTGCTTCGCTTCAAAAAGTAAATACTTCCCCGGGGAAACATTCCTGTCTGTGCGGAGTATGCATACAGCGCCGGCCGAAGTTTCACCCGCATTCCGCGATTGCCCTGCCACCTGTGCAGGGCAATCGGCTTTTCGTGCCCTTTCCCTCTCTGATACATGGAAGGAACATTAAACAGACCTTCAAAAGCCTGTCCGAAGCCGCCCGACGCCCCTCATACTTCCGGCCGTTTTCCCTTTCTGAAAGCTGACTTCTGGATACGTGCCGAAAAGTAGCCCCACCCGATGCATGGCTCCCGCTCCGTCAGCATAGACGGACAACGCCAGTACTGCTGACCAGTTCCTTTTCTCCTCGGGGCATACCTGTCTCCCTTCATACCGATACTATCCTCCTCTCCGACATCATGCGCCCTGAGCCTCCCCTGCTCCGTTGTCCTCTCCGTCAACGGAAAGGTCGTACGCTTCTTCGTTTCTTCATCAGGCACAAAAAAAAATCATGCACGGCATTGACAGGGTGAAAATCAGTCTTATTGTAAAAGTATCCTTTCAGGGAAAACGTCCCATGGAAAGTATCCTTTAAAAAGGATGAAGAAACGCATACTCTTCATGGTAAAGAAAGATTTCACCATGAATAAAAGAGCTCAGTCACCCTTTCATCATCATTATGCGTTGACTTCATACAAATATGGAGGTTTACCATGTTGCCCAGTATGTTTGGAGAAAGACTTTTCGATAACTTTTTCAATGACCCCTTCATGAATGCTTTCAGCAGACACGACTCCGCCATGAGCAAGCAGGCAGGCAACCTGATGAAAACGGACGTGCGGGAACTGGAAAATGCCTACGAGCTCGACATAGAACTGCCCGGATTCAAGAAAAACGAAGTGAGCATCGAACTTGACAAGGGATACCTCATCATCAACGCCGCCAGAACCGCAAACAAGGATGAGGATGCCGGTAATGGGAAGTACCTGAGACGTGAACGCTACAGCGGTGCATGCAGCCGTACCTTCTACGTCGGCGAGGCGCTTGAACCCGAAAACGTCTCCGCCACGTTCGAGGATGGCATTCTCAAGCTCTCCTTCCCCAAGGAAGTGGAGAAAAAGGCACCTGAAAAACGTACTGTCGCCATCGCCTGACGGATTTCCGGCCGCTCCCCCCATCCATGCGGCCGGAAGCTCACACGACAAACGCCGTAAAAAATGAAGAAGCTCCCGCCTGATACGGGAGCTTCTTCGTTTAACACATCTGCCGCCTGCTGACAGCCGGTTCCGCAAGCATAAAAGGCACGTCAAAAGGCGTGCCTTTTATGCTGCAGTAAAACGTCTCTGTCCCTGCCGCAGCAGAGAGACCATCCTTGGCAGACTACTTCTTGACGGCCAGAAGGACGTTGGGCGACTTGAACATGGCGGTCACGGTGCAGCCGCGTTCCAGACGCAGACGGTTCACGCCGTCCAGAGTGACGGTGGCGTTGATTTCCATGCCGCTGGGGGTCTGGATGAGCACTTCGCCGTTCACGAAGCCGCGCACCAGCTTGACAACCTTGCCGGTGAACTGGTTGCGGCAGGAAAAGGCGTATTCGTTGTCGTCGGCCACGAGCATGATTTCCGTAGCCTTTACCAGTGCGACCGCATCCTTGCCTTCCGCAAGGTTGAGGCTCTGGATGCAGGCATGGGAAATCTGACCATAGATTTTTTCACCGCTTTCCAGGGAAACCTCCACCTCATCACTGAGGTTACCGGGAATAACAGCCGTGATTTTACCGGGATAGGCATTGCGAGAGCTGGTTTTCATCATAATCTCCATGATTCTGGTAAACGCTTATTCAGCGTATCTCCTCACGGCCATGCGATACACAGACTGGCGCACGTTTCTGCCCCGTCAACTGCCATCATCTTCCTTCCATGGGAGGACACTGAAAAAAACTGGCTCATTATAGCCAATCCGTGCGAGGCATGCAAGTCCGCTGCAAGGTTTTTTTTTCACAACCTTGTCACTCTCCGCGGCTCCCAGTGTGAATCAGCTCAAGAAAGCCCTGCTCGTCCAGTACCGTTATGCCCAGATTTCTGGCCTTATCCAGCTTGGAGCCGGGGTTCTCTCCCACCACGAGATAGTCCAGCGTTTTCGACACTCCTGAAACGACAGTGGCTCCGGCAGCTTCGGCCTGCCTGCGGTACTCGTCGCGCGGACGGGAGAGCGTTCCGGTGAAGAGCACCTTCTTTCCGGCCAGGGCGCCGCCCTTCTCTTCCGTCTTTCCGCCATGGGGCCACAGGCCGAGGGCACGGAACCGCTCCAGAAGCTCCCTGTTCGATTCCGTTTCGAAAAAGGCACGTATGGAGCCGGCCACTTCCGGTCCGATATCGGGCAGCTGCATGAGCTCTTCCGCTCCGGCGCTCTCGAGTTCATCCATGTCGTGATAGCGCTCGGCCAGCGTGCGGGCCGTCTGCTCTCCCACCTGCCTTATGCCGAGAGCGGCAATGAAACGCGTAAGCGTGGCGTTCTCTCTGGCCTTATCCAGAGCAGCCACGAAATTTCCGGCGGAGACCTCCCCCATGCGCTCGTAGCTCATGAGCTCCTCTTTGGTCACGGTGAAAAGGTCCGCAGGGCTCTTCACTCTGCCGGCCTCGATAAGCGCCTCCACCCATTTCGCGCCCACGCCGTCCACGTCCAGTCCGGCCTTGGACACAAAATGCACGATGCTGCGCATGATGACCGCGGGGCAGGCCATGTTCAGGCAACGCCAGGCGGCCTCCCCTTCCAGCCTTCTGGCCGGAGAGCCGCATACCGGGCATACATGGGGAAACTCAAAAGGAGCCAGGCCTTCCGGCCTTTTTTCCAGCACGGGACCGAGCACGTCGGGAATCACGTCGCCGGCGCGCTGAATGATGACGATGTCGTTCTCCCGCAAATCGAGCCTGCGAATCTCGTCCTCGTTGTGCAGCGTAGCGCGGCTTACCATCACGCCGCCGAGGCTCACGGGCTCAAGCTCGGCTACGGGGGTGAGCACCCCCGTGCGCCCTACCTGCACGGCAATCTTCTTCAGGCGGGTTTCCGCCTTGCGGGACGTGAATTTCCACGCCACGGCGAAACGGGGCGCACGCGCAGTGAAGCCGAGCGCGGCCTGAGCCTCACGGTCATCCAGCTTATAGACCACCCCGTCGATTTCAAATGGCAAGTCGTCGCGCACGGCTTCCAGGTGTTCGTAATAGGCGCGGGCCTCCTCTGCACTTCGGCAGAGCTTTCCGTCCGGCGGCGTATCGAACCCCCAGCGTTTCAAAGAATCCATGAGCGCGGCATGGCTCTGCCAGGGCTGCATGCCCGGAGCATCCACCTCTCCGAGGCTGTAGGCGAGAAAACGCAGCTTTCTCTGCGCCGTCACGTTGGTGTCCAGCTGACGAAGCGAACCTGCGGCGGCATTGCGGGGGTTGGCGAAGGATTTCTGCCCCAGTTCGGCCTGACGACGGTTCAACTCCTCGAATTCCCGGCGGAACATGAGCACTTCGCCGCGGATTTCAATGCGGCGCGGGAAAGGTCCGCTTCCATCGAGCCTGAGCGGAAGGTTGCGCACGGTGCGCATGGCCTCGGTCACCACTTCCCCCACTTCGCCGTCGCCGCGCGTCAGGGCCTGCACCATGACGCCGTTCTCATATGTCAGCTCGCAGGCCAGTCCGTCCAGCTTGGGGTCGGCCCACCAGGCGGACATGACGTCGCTCCCGGCTTCAGGCAGGGCACGCGAGGCCTTCTGCACGAAGGCCTCCCACTCTTCGGCGGAAAACACGTTGTCCAGCCCGTACATGCGTTCACGGTGCGGGCGGGTTTCCAGATAGGGAAGCACGGAGCCGCCCACCCTGCGCGTGGGGCAATCGAGCGTACGCAGGCCGGGAAATTTCTCTTCCAGCTCCACCAGTTCGCGGTACAGGGCATCGTAGGCCTCGTCGGTGATTTCAGGCGCATCAAGCTGATGATACAGGCGATTGTGCCTCTCCAGCTCCCTGCGCAGCCACGCCGCACGGGCCTCTTCCTTCTTATGCCCGTTCTGCACGGGGGCGTCGAATAACGAAAACTGTTCCATGCCTTCCTCGAATCTGCAATGTCCGGCCGCTCTGCGGCACGCCTTCGGAGCATACTGCCACGATGAGCCCTCAAGGGCAAGGGAAGCGAAAGCTCCCCCTTGCGTAACCTTCCGCCTTTATTTATCATGCGGAAGATTTTTAATAAGGAGTGAACATGTACGCCCTTCGAATTGAAAGCACCGACCCCGCCTTCAACCTCGCCCTGGAAGAGACGCTTTTCGACACGCTCTCGCCGGAGAACCCGGGCATGTTCCTCATCTGGCGCAACGCTCCCTCCGTCATCATCGGCTGTCATCAGAACACGGCCGAAGAAGTGAACGAGCCCTACTGCCGCGAACACGGCATCAACGTGGTCCGTCGCCCCACGGGCGGAGGCGCCGTGTATCACGACCTCGGCAACGTGAACTTCTCCTTCCTTGTCTGGGTGGAGAAAAACCGCCTGTCGGGCTTTGAGGAGTTCATGCGGCCCATGGTGGCCGCCCTGCGCGATTTGGGAGTGGACGCCGCCTATACCAGCCGCAACGACATCACCGTGAACGGACGCAAGGTGGCCGGCACCGCCCAGCGCCGCTCCGGGCAGAGGATGCTGCATCACGGCTGCCTGCTTGTGGACGTGGACACGTCCGTTCTCACCGGAGCCCTTGCCGTCGACCCGGAAAAATTCCAGTCCAAAGGGGTAGCTTCTCATCGGGCCCGCGTGGCCAACCTGCGGGAATTTCTCCCTGCCGGACTTTCCGGCGACGAGTGCATGAACATGGTCATCGAAGCCATGACGCGCCGCTGCGCGGACGAGGAACGTACACTCTCCCCGAAACTCAGGGAGAAGGCGGAAGCTCTTGCGGCCTCGCGCTATCGCAGCTGGGAATGGAACTGGGGCCAGTCTCCGCGCTTTACGGAAAAACGCCGCCACCGCTTTTCCTGGGGCAGGCTGGAATGTCTGCTGGAAGTACGCGGAGGCGTCATTTCCGGCTGTCGCCTGTTCGGGGACTTCTTTGCCCTGCGCGACATCCGGGAGCTGGAACAGGCGCTCACGGGACTTCGTTCCGACAGCGCCTCCCTCGCCGCCTCGCTGGAGAGCATCCCTGTGGAAAGCTGGTTCTCCGGCGCGGAGCGTGAGGAGCTTCTGCACTTTTTCTGCGGGACATAACCCTGCGCGCTGCTGAAAAAACGCCGTCCTTTCAGGCCGAAGGCAAAGAGGCACGGTGGAAAACAGGCAGCAAGTTTCCTTTCCCGCACGGCCTTCCGGCATCGCCAGTCCTCAAGGCGAATCCGCCCGATGCGGCCATGTGGCAGGAACGCCCGCAAGACAAGCCACTGTCGGAACGGCATGGAGCCGAAGACGCCAAACCTGCCTTTCCGGCGGAAGACCATGCCGCCGGAAAGGGCTGCCCGGTACGGCAAAAGACGCTAGTCTTTCCCGGCGCCGCAGGCAAATTCCCTGTACACGGCGCCGTCCTCCACACGTTTCCACTGAAAGACTCCGGCCTCCCAGGTCATGTAGCTGTGCTCGCTTCCCTGCTTGGGAAGGGAAACGGAGCCGGGGTTCATGGCCACGAAGTCTTCATGCTGGGTGCATACGGGAACGTGGGTATGCCCGTAAAGCAGCATGCTTCCCCGGGCAAAGGGCGGAGGAGTCTGCTCGTTGCAATGATGGCCGTGCGTGGCGTACACGCGAAGGTCGTCCAGAAGCAGCAGCGCGTAATCGGCCATGATGGGAAACTCCAGCACCATCTGGTCCACTTCCGCATCGCAGTTGCCCCGCACGCAGAGCAGCTTTTCCTTCAAGGGGTTGAGCATGGCCATCACCTTCTGCGGAGCATACTCGTCCGGCAGGGCGTTGCGCGGGCCGTGGTACAGAATGTCCCCGAGAAGCAGCAGCGCGTCCGCGCCTTCCTTCTCAAAGCGCTCGAGAAGGGCGCCGCACCAGCGGGCCGAGCCGTGAATGTCGGAAGCAATCATCAGTTTTTTCATACGGTCTCCTTTGCGGCCATCATGCCAGAGTCGGCCGCAAAGGTCGAGAAGAACGCCCCCTCTCCGCCCCGGGCCATACGTCAACCCGCCGTGATGCAAAAAAAATGCTTCCCGGCGTGGAGCCGGGCAGACGGGCTTCAGAGCCCGCACAGGCGCGGCAACGACTCCTTCACCCGCCACACGGGAATCGCGTTGAAAAGCAGCCATCGCGTCTCCCGGCGGCTTACCATTTTGGAAAGCACGGGCAATCCGAGCAGGCGGTAGCGGTATATCCGCCAGACATGGGTCTGCGCCATGGCCCAGAGCTCCGGATTGCTCTGCCGGGCAAACTCAAGAACGCCGTACTTGGCGGCCTCCATGTTCATGGCCTGCCTGTGCGAGGTGTTTCCTTCCCACGAGCGGTAGCAGAACAGCACGTCGGGAAGATTCGCAAAGCGGGTGTACGGAAGCATGCGGCAGAACAGCGCATGGTCCT
The DNA here is from genome assembly GCA_944322695.1 of uncultured Mailhella sp. GTDB lineage: Bacteria > Desulfobacterota > Desulfovibrionia > Desulfovibrionales > Desulfovibrionaceae > Mailhella. Next base: position 12,353 of record CALUPQ010000111.1, read on the forward strand.
CGGCCGGGCTGAACGCCGCCTCATAGCGGAGACGATGCTCTTCCAGCACCGAGCGGCGCATCATGCAGGAAGGATGGCAGATATCCCCGCAATGGAACATCAGGGATTTGCGCAGGGCCAGGTCGTCCAGGGGGAAGCGGGAAACGCCGCGTCCGTTCACTCCCGTGGTCTGGCAGCCCACGAGCCCCACGTCCGGATGAGACTCCAGAAAGGCGACTTCCTTTTCCAGGCGTTCGGGCAGAGAAACGTCGTCGTGGTCCATGACGGCAAGATATTCGCCCTGCGCCATGTCCAGCAGGCGGTTGCGCGCACCGGAAATGCCGAAGTTGCGCTCGCTTCCGACGTAGCGGATGCGGGAATCGTCATAGGCCCCGACCACCTCTTCCACCCGCCCGTCCGTGGAACCGTCGTTCAGAATGAGGAACTCAAAATCCCTGAAGGACTGGGAAAGTATGCTGTCCATGGCCTCGCGAAGAAATTCCGGCCGGGTGTTGTACACCGGCATGAGCACGGAAACTCTTGGCATGCTCAACTCCTTGTGCTTTTTTTTAGTGGGCCGCTTCACTTTCCGGGGAGCCCCAGCTTCATCCTGTCATGCCAAGCCTTCAGACGGCTTCTGTCGCTTCCCGTACAGGCATGAACAGCGTTGTGGAAAAACAGCCGGAGCGTCATCTTCAACCGGAGCGCCTTCGATTCCGGGGGAGGCGGATACGGGGCAAGGGACTGCGTGGCCTCGATGAACTGGGCCAGCTGCCTCTGCGTATCTTCCTCTGAGGGTTCGGGGGTGGGCACATAGTCCATCAGTCCTTCATCCGTCACCAGCTTCACTGCAGCGCCGCAGGCCGCAGCCTCATCGTTCAGCAGGCTGTTGTGGTCATAGGAATACAGTACGCGGGTCGTCTGAAGCAGTGCGGCAAGGTCGCTCCGCATGGCAGGGTATTTCATGGTGATGCGGACGGCTCCGGCCCCATCCACCCTTCTCTTCACGCCGCAGTTCTTGTGCTCGTAGATGCAGTCTCTGATTCTGGGAAGCCCGGCGTCGTAAAAAAGCCGTCTGTCCAGCATCGAAAAGGTCAGCGCCGGAACATTCCCGAGATAGGTTCTGTCCCACACGACGACATGTTCGTGCTCGTCGAACACCTCGTCGCCGCCCAGCCTTCCGGGATAATACAGAACATAGCGGGCCACCCGATGAAAGCGCAAAGGGTTGCCCTTCACCGTTTCCGGGTACACGACAATGTCTTCCCGCTGCATCCTGCCGGTGAAGTACGTCATGCAGTGATGACCGGGACTGGGGGTGTGGCACAGCACGGGAGCGCTGAATCCCTTCCTCTCCAGCATGTCGGAAAGCATATACAGCGCCCGTACGCCCGCACTTCTGCCGTAGGGAGGAGCCAGAATGACATAGTTCCTCATTTGCTTTCCCGCCCGACCATGCGATGCAGGCGCCAGCTCTCCTTCAGCGCCCGGAACAACCCGGAACGCGGATTTCTTTCCTGCACGGCCTTCTTGTATTCTTTTCTCTTTTGTCCGGCCGTCAGTTTCCATGCACATATCAGTTTCATGGTCTGCAATATGTCCCGAACGTGTTCCGAAGGAAAATAACGGGCGGCGGGAATGAGTACCGGTTTCGGAGCGGCAATCTCCGGCGGAACATAGTCGTGCGTGGGGAACTTCGTCATAAAAGACGGGGCATCCCCTCTTTCCACCAGCAGCCGTATCAGCTTTTCCGCCGGATACTCTTCCACCACTTCCTTTCTGGTCACGATGGGATAGATGTTGCATATCATGTTGACCAGCTTCCGGTACAAGTCAGGACAATCGCGCCCCCGAAGCTCGTCCGCATACGCTCTGGCCCAGTTATAGGACTGCTCCAGCGTGTTCGCCGTGGCTGGATTATAGGCGTCGCGTCTTTTATGCGTTCTGTGGAAGACGGCCCTGTGGTCGAGATAGATGAAGGCCGGGCCCTCCTTCGCCATCCTTATCAGAAGCGGGGTGTCGTCCAGCTTGCCGTAGATGTCGTTCAGGGGAACTCTTTTTCTGAAAATGTCCGCCCGGTAGAGCACGCTGCAGATGCAGGGATTGCAGGGATAGTAGGATTCCGCAAAAAGAATGGCCTTCGTCACCTCGAACGAATCCTTCAGAACAAGAAAATCATCGGTCATGTGCCGGGGATAGAGGTACTCCCACGGCAGCTGGTTCTCATAAAGCCTCGGCAGCTGTGCCGCCATGACGTCCACGGGAAACCAGGTGAAGGTGCTCACCCCGTAGGCCGCTCCGGGAAGCGCGTTGAGACCGATGAGCATCTTTTCAAAAAATTCCGGGTGAAGCAGGTCGTCATCATGAAACGTGAGCACATACTTTCCGGCAGCGAGTTCCTGAGCCTTGAAAAAATTGCCGTAGCGCCCGCTGGTCTTCACATAACGGCATCCGCAGGAAGCGTATCTGGCCGCCACTTCTTCCGTATGGTCCGTGCTTTCGTTGTCCAGCACATAAAACACCTTCACGGGCTCCGTCTGACGGATGACGCTTCGTATCGTCTCTTCCAGATAGTCGGCTCTGTTGTGGGTGAGAATGAAAATATCAATATCGTCAATAGTGCAGCTCATGCTATCGTCTCCCGAACACAAAGGCCATGCTTATCCACGAAAAACAGTTCCGATAATATTTCTGTACACCTTTTTCTTACGGACATACCGCTCCTTCCATGAACCGAACCCCACATGAGAAAAAAGACGATACCAGGAATACCGCGCATAGAAATACCCCAGAGCTCCCAGTCTCTTCATTTTTGAAAACACCTTGCGGGGCTTTTCCCCGCTGCCGTACATATTCATCATGATGCGGGCATTATCCATGGCGGCAAGACGTTCGGCATACCTTTCCTCGCAGGAGCAAAGCAGCGCATCAAGAAGCATGCTCTCCTCCCTGCGCGGCCGTTTCTCCGTAATCACGGAAACGGCCTTCAGGGCGTAATCGTAATACTCGCGGGTGTAATGCATGGGCATGGACCCCCATTTGTGGGAGGCATCGCCGATGACGTTTCCCGGCAGGCGTACGACATGGCAGTCGCCAAGAGCCTGCCGCATGACATGAAACGCCGTGTCAATCCATGCATTGGTACGCAGGCTGCGCTTATTCTCAGGATAAAAGGTCACGTCCCCCTTCTTCTCGTCGTATTCGACAAAGGCGTTCTTCACCTCGAAAAGAATAATCTGCTCCGGTCTGTACAGGGTAAGGAGCCTTCCGGCATAGCGTTCCAGGCGCGCCTTCATCTCCTGCACAGGCATGCAGTCAAAGGGGACGGATTCCCTTTCGATGGCCGGAATGGCTCCGCACAGGGCCATGCTTCTGTAGAGCGCAATATTCGTATTGAACAGCATCGTACCGTCTTCCAGCCTCAGGTAATCCCAGGACAGAAGGCCCACGTCGAGTATCAGATACTCGGCGTCGTGTTCCTCGAGAAAGGAAAAAATGCCTCTGGTCAGGTCACGCAGCGCACAGCGCCGGAAAAAGTCGGACGTTCCCTCCTGATTGCCGTCCCATTTTTCCATGTTCACTGAGGACGGCTTTTCCCCGGAGAACAGCGGAGAAAAGGCGTTGGCATGGGAAACGACGGCATGCCCGCCGTCATCCTCATGCATGCCGAAGGTATCCCGGCACACGCACGTGCCGGCAATGTTGAACGTATGCCGCATGATGCACTCCTAGGCCTTCGCGATGTTGAAGAACGTCCGTATTTTTTTACGGCACGGCATTTCATAGAACCTGAAGCACAGCCAGGCGCACAGATACACGGCAGGAAAGAAGACGGCCAGCGTGGAAAGCATGGAAGCGGTCCTCTCCCCCCTGTAGCAGAGAAGCATCACAAAGACGATGTGCAGCAGATAGACCGAGTAGCTCACGTCTCCCATGAAAAGGAACACTCTGGAGGACAGAATTCTGCTCCTGCCAAGGACCGAGGCAAACACCACAAGAACCACGGCCAGGGAAAGCAGGCTGAAGTCCGACCGGGGAAAGGAAAAAAAGCGCCAGGTGCAGGAGTCTAAAACCAGAAGAAACGCCGCGGCAAAAAGGACACGCCGCATCCTGGGGTACCCTTCCGGCGGCATGCCGAGGTCGAAAAACATGGCCGCGCCGCATCCGGCAAGGAACTCGGGCAGCCTTCCGAGCGGAGAATAGTTGACCAGATGAAAAAAGGTCTGCTCCGGCGTGCAGGAAAAAAGCGAAGCCATGGCCTCGGCCACCCCGGAAGCATGGCAAAACTGCACGTAGGCGACATGAAGAAGCACCATGCCCGCCGTGAACAGAAGCACCCGGACATGCGTTTTCTTCCATTTCAGCAGAAACGCCAAGGGCACGAACAGGCAGTACAGACCGAACTCCGTGGAAATGGACCAGGAAATATTGGCCGAACCCTGAAGATGCACCACCTGGAAACCGTTGATGATGCCGAAGAACCAGCTCTGCATGCAGGAGAGAAAGACCGGCAACGCCGTCAGGTTGGCCTGAAGATGCGGCCCCTGGGTCCTTATCAGGTTGAAAACGGTGAAGCCCAGAAGAAATATGACGTACAGCGGATATATCCGGGCAAAGCGGGCAATGAAGAAACGGATGACTTCCAGGCCTGAAGAACTCTGCAGTCGTTCCGCATAATTGTAGTATATGACAAAACCGCTGAGGCAGAAAAACAGGCTCATGCCGAGCAGTCCGCAGCGCATGAGAAAGGGGCTCAGCGCAGACTGATACAGGGCGGGCACAAGCAGCAGCGTATGGTTGAGGCAAATCAGAAACGCGGCCGCCCCGCGCAGACCGGTCATTTCATCCAGTGTCCTTTTCATTGCCGCCGGTCCCGTTCTTCTTTCAGCATTTCTATTTCATGCTGCTGTTTCCACAGCATTTCAAACATATTGTTTATCTTTGAGCCTGTGACGAAGTGATTATTGACCACGGCAAAAACCGTATTCTTCTTTTCCACGTTTTTCTCATCATACAAAGAATCTCCCATGGCCACATTATACCGTACTATATGACGGCTTATCCTTGTTCTGCGATAGGTGCCGACAGGCACGTCGTCATCTCTCATGACCAGCATGACATCGACATGCTTGTCGGGAAAGCGTCCGGCGAGCCTGTTGTGGCACAGCAGAACGACATCGTCGGTCAACTCGTCGGTATAGCAGAGAAAAGAGAAGAGGATATCATCACTTCTGTCTATCTCTTCATAGAAACGGCTTATCCTTCTGCGATACTTTTCCCTGAATTCGGGAAAGTAGTCGTCCACGCTTCTGCCCACGGGAAAATCGTGCTGATACTGAAGCCCCGTTTTCAGGTTCTTCACCCAGTAATGGGGAGAATCCGGCGGCCGGTCTCCGAAAACGACGAAGTCTTCCCTTTCGAAGGCCCCCTGGAAATCATGGCAGATGAGCTCCACCTTGCCGGGCAGTCCGGCAACGCCGCATCTGTCCCACAAAATACCGGCCGACCAGTCCAGCGGATAGGAATATCGCTGCTGGCTGCAGTTTCTCAGCACCATGCTGGCATGACAGTTCTGCCCGAGACTTATCACCATGTCGTAATACTTCATGACTCCTCCCTCAGAGAAAAGGGGATGTCGAAGAACACCTTCGGAGAGGAAGCATCCTCTTTCAGCCTCTTCAGAATCCTTCCTGTGAGTTCGGCGCTTTTTCGGGCGGCGTCCTTCACCAGATAGGGGTTCTCGAACTGCTGTCTGCCGCCCAGGGCCAGCACCCGGGAAATGGCCCCTTCCACCGCCTCCCGCTCGCAGGGAACGGAAAGGACGCTCCGTCCCTTCACCCTGCCCGCCTGCCTGTCTCCCACGTTTACGGTATAGATGCCGAGGGACGGCGCCTCGATGATTCCCGAAGACGAATTTCCCACCAGTCCCAGAGAGCTGCGCAGCAGAAAATGATAGCCGTCCGGGTGCAGGTTCTCGAAGTACGCCGCGTTGCCTCGCTCCCTGACAAAGCGCGCCACGCGCTCCCTTATGATGTCGGAGCCGGTGTCGGCATTGCTGCCGATGAAGACGAAGCGGTACCCGGGAAAGGCGTCAAGGGCGGCAAGCAGTTCTTCCACCTGCCTTCCGGGCGACGCTCCGCTGATGGTCTCCGGGTGAAAAAGCACCACGAAGTACCGCTCGCCCGCGAGCGCCTTCACCTCGGCAGGCACGTTCTCTTCCTTTATGGAAAGACAGTTCTCCGCCCCGAAAGCTCCGGTGCGGAACACTCTGGAAGGTTTTTCTCCGAGCTGAACAATCCGCTTTCTGTAGGTTTCCGTGGACGCGAAATGATAGGTGCTCATCTTGGTGATGCAGTGGCGGATGAACTCGTCGTAATTGGCATACGTGGCCTCTCCTCCATGAACATGGAGAATGGGGACCCGGTTCATGGCGGCGGCCACGGCCACGGAAAGCATTTCATACCTGTCGCCGAGCAGAATGAGCAGGTCGCAGGGCTCTTTTGCAAACCAGGTGCCGAAGGCGTGCAGGGCCGCGGCCATGCAATCCACCACACGGCTGTTCTCCGTGCCTTCCAGAGGGAGCCTGACCCGGCAGGCAATGCAAAATCCATCCTCCTCCACAAGCTTCACTGCCGCACCGTACTTGTCCTCAAGCATGGCTCCGGTGACAAGGACGGACAAATCCACATCGGGCTGCTGCCCCAACAGACGCAGGTATTCACGCATGATGCCGTAATCGGCGCGCGAACCGGCGGCAAAGACAACGGAATACGGCATGTCACTCCCCCTGCATCGCAAAGCCGGAAGCCTCGATGAGCTCATCCGCGCAGAAATCGCGCTCCGCCCTCTTTCCGAGCAGCTCATACCACCGCATGGGACTTATGCCGTTGCCCGGCCGCTTGCAGGTCACGTTTTCCTCGCTGAAAAGCTCCCCCCTGGCTATGTCCCGGCGGGCCACCACGGATTTACGGGCGACAACGCGGTTCCGGCGCTCGGAATCCGTCACCCTCTTGCCGCCGCTGCCGTACATGGCTTCCAGCCTGCGCACGTTCATGCACAGGGCGGCAAGCTCTCCCGGCGTGGCGGAAGCCCTGTGGTCCGGCCCCTCGAAATTCCTGCTGAGGGTAAAGTGCTTCTCAATCATGCAGGCGCCCATGGCGACCGCGCCCACGGCGGCCACAAAGCCTGTGGAATGGTCGGAAAAACCGATGCGCAGATACGGAAAAGAAACCTGCAAATCCCGTATGGCCGAGAGATTCACGTCCTCATCCGGCGTGGGGTATTCCGTATTGCAGTGCAGAAGCGTAAGCGCAAAGGCGTCCATGTCCTTCAGCAGAACATCCACGGCACGGGATATTTCCTCCAGCGTGGACATTCCCGTGGAAAGGATGACTTTTTTCCCCTCCGCAGGCAGGCGGGCTATCTTCTGAAGGTACGGCAGGTTGGTAATTTCCCCGGAAGGAATCTTCCACACCTTCTGTCCCGCTCCTGCAAGAAAATCCACGGAAAGCATGTCGAAGGCCGTGGAAAACACCTCAAGCCCCAGAGAACGGGCATAATCCCTGAGGTCAAGGTAGTCCTCCGGGGAAAGCTCCAGCTTTCGGGTCATGTCCAGCTGGGAGCCTTCGCGTCCCGTGGTCCTTTTCTGGTATTCGGCCTTGGGCGCGAAACGGGAAATCAGCTCTTCCGCCCTGAAGGTCTGAAACTTCACGGCGTCCACGCCGCACCTTTTCGCCTCCTCCACCATACGGCGGGCCAGCTCTCTGTCGCCGTTGTGATTGCAGCCTATTTCCGCAACAAGAAAGACGCGTCTCATGGTTGTACCTGCTTGATTTTCACGGCCGGAACGCCGGCCACGGTGGAAAACGCATCCACGTTGTGGATGACGATGGCCCCGGCCCCCACCACGGACCATTCCCCTACCGAAAGCTGTCCTATGACGACGGAGGCACTGCCGAGGAAGCTGCCTTCCTGAAGAATCACGTCCCCGTTAATCGTGGCGTTCGTGGACATGTTGACGTGCGGATGCACGAAGGCCCCGTGCTCCACGAGCGCCTTGGTGTTGATGATGCAGTTGTCCTTGACCGTGGCGCAGCCGTTGATGATGGCCATCTTGCCGACGAAGCAGCCTTCCCCTATGGAAGAGCGGGAGGAAATCATGGCCGTGCTGTCCACGATGGACGCCAGCCTGAGACCATATCCTTTTAAAAGGTCGTAGTAGTATTTTCGAATCTTGTTGTTGCCGATGGCGATGATGTAGTGATACTTCTCCCTTTCGGGCATTTCCTCCAGCGTGTGGGCAAGCACGGGAAAGCCCAGATGACTGTGCTTTTCCCTGTTGCGGTCGATGAATCCGCAAAAGTCCCATTCCTGCGTGACGATGGAGTCCACCACGGACTTGGCGCAGCCTCCGGCGCCGATGATGACAAGTTTCTTCATTTTCCGCCCCTCCCTGCATCAAACATGAACCGGGCCAGCTCCTTTCTGTCGAGAAAGGGAGCCATGTCGTGCAGTTCCACTCTGCACGGCCTGCCGTCTTCGCCGAGTCGCGACTTGACGACGGGACAGGGAGGATTGTCGTACTTCTGCAGCAGCTCCAGCAGGCAGGGGCCGTCCTGAGAATTCAGCCACTCAACGGCCCCGGCAAGTTCCGCATTCGTGGAGCAGCAAAGGTAAGGCAGGCCGAAGGCGGCGGCCACGGCGAAAAAATACGGCATGGAAATGCCGCTCTCCGGCGTACAGCCAACGTTGCATCCGTGGAAATAGGTTCTGCAGGTCTGCTCTATGCCGCGATAGCCGTCGTTGGAAAAAAGGACCATCTTCACGGGAAGGCGGTTGTGCACGATGGTCTGAAGCTCCTGCATGTTCATCATGAAGCTGCCGTCTCCCGTCACCACCGTGACGGGACGCCCCGAGGCGACATGCACGCCAATCCCCGCCGGAAGGTCGTACCCCATGGAACCGCAGTTGATGTTGGCGAAGGTGCGCTGCCCCGCCAGTTCGCCGCCCGACTGAAGGCGGGGAATGATGCTGGAGCTGTTGCCGAGCACCGTGAGGGCGCCCTCTCCTTCCTGCCGGGCGTACTCCTTCCAGAAGTCGTAGGCGTCCACGCGTTCGCAGGGTTGTCCTTTCGCGCCTTCGAACACGTCGAAATACGCCTTCACCTCTTCGCAGTAGGCAAGCCACGTCGGCGGTGCGGAAAAAGCCCGTCCGCTCTTCTCCACTGCGCGGAAGAACCACGCAAGGTCGGCGTGGAGGAAGGCATCCACACGAAGGCCCTTTTTCTTCGCCTCATCGGCGTCGACATCAACCATGATGACGCGCGCCTTCGGCGCAAAGGCCTGCTGGTCGAAGGAGGTCTGCTTGTAGCCGAGGGAGCAGCCGAGCACGAGAAGCACGTCGGCATTCTGCATGACGAGGTTGCCGCTCCGGCTTCCCACGCCGCCGGTGGCCCCGAAATACAGGGGGTGATTCCGGTACATGACATCGCACACCACGGCGGCGGAGACCACGGGCACGCGCATCTTCTCAAGCATGGCGTGAAAAGGCTGCTGCAGATGACTGCCTGCAATGCCGGAGCCTGCCAGAATGCAGGGAGCGGAGGCCCCCTGAAGAGCGTCAAGAACCGCCCGGACCTCATCTTCCCCTCCTTCCGGCACCTCAGGCGCTGGAAGAGGCGGCCTCAGAAGCTCCTCTTCCACCATGCATGCCTGCACATCCAGCGGAATATCCAGCCATACCGGTCCCCTGCGCCCGCTCATGGCCACGTCGAAGGCCTTCTGCGCTTCCCTGCGCATGTCCAGCGGGTCGGACACCATGACGGCGTACTTGGTCATGCTCTTCACCGCGTCCACAATGGCGAACTCCTGTTCGCCGCGACGCCGCAGATTAAGTCCGCTTTCGGCCACCGTCGTGGCATAGCGCACCTGCCCGGAGACCACTATCATGGGAATGCTGTCCACATAGGCGCCCATCACGCCGGTCAGGGCGTTGGTACCACCCGGGCCGCTGGTCACGCAGCAGACGGCGGGAAGCCCCCGGTATCGGGCATAGGCTTCGGCGGCCATGGCGCAGGCCTGCTCATGATGCTGAAACAGCGTCTTCATTCTCGTGGAAATGCCCAGAGCGTTGTCGAGAAACATGGCTCCGCCTCCGACGACGCAGAAAGCCTGCGTCACGCCGTTGTCCGCCAGCGTCTCGAAAAGGATGTCAGCGACTCTTTTCTTCATCATGCTCCCCCTTCTGCCAGGCTATCTGACGGGCGATGCCCTCTTCCATGGATGTGAACTCAAAAGAGCCGAGTTCGGAAAGCAGCCGGGAATTGTCGGCCGTGTATTCCTTGTTCCAGCCGGGAGAGGCCACTTCCACGCCCCTGTCGTTTCCCATCAGCCTGTTCACCATGCGGGCTATCTCCAGCAAAGACACCCTCTTGCCCGAACACACGTTGTAGTCGTGACGATGCAGCTCCATGTCCATCATGCGGCAGACGATGTTTCCGATGTCGTCCACGTAGGTGTAGTCGAACATGCAGTTCTGCCGCACGGTCACGGCCCGGTCTTCCAGACAGCAGTCTATGGCATGACGTATGAACTTCGTTCTGCTGTCCGTAGGGCCGTAGCAGCCGAAAACCCGAAGGTTGTAGATGCGGTCGGAAGCCCGCGCCAGCTCGTTCATGACGTATTTGGCAAAGCCGTACACGTCCCGGGGAATGCTTCTGCCTATCTCCTCCTCCCTGGCGAGCACGATGTCGAACCGCTTGTCGTACTCCGCGCCGGAGCCGAAATACAGCATTCTGCCGTAATGCCCGCTCTCCCGGCCGATGTTCAGAAAGCCGCGCAGGGAATCCTCGAGCATGTTTCCGGCATCGTCGCAGCGGGGATTGAGAAAAGGATTACTGTTGGCGGCATGAATCACCACATCGTAGGTGCGACCGGAAAAATAACGACGCACGCTCTCTGCCGAAACCGTGTCCAGCTCATCGCGCCGGGGCGCATCCACCTCGGCATGCCTTCGAAGAACAGGCAGGATGTTTCTTCCTATGAAACCGGTTCCTCCGGTGAGAAGCACCTTCATCATGCTCCGGCCTCCTTCACGAAGGCATGGATGATGGAGGAAACCTTCCGCTCGTCGTTTTCATCCACATTCTGCGCGGTTCCCAGCCAGAACGCGTGCTCCATGAGAAAATCCGTGCGGGGAAGCATGGCGTAGTGCGCTTCCGAAAGGTCTCTGGAATGCATGAGGGGGCCGGAACCTATGCGGAAAAAGACATCTCCCTCCGTCATCATGGGCTGGCGCAGAAGGTTGCCGGCAAAAAGCTGACGGGTACCCACGCCGTGCGCTTCCAGATACGTCACCAGCTCCCTTCTGGTGAAGGGCGCTTCTGGACGCACGCAAAGAAGGAAGCCGAACCATGAAGGTCTGCATGGCTCCGCAGACTCCGGCAGCATGAACACGTGTTCAAGGTCAGAGAGTTCCTCAAGCAGAACGGCGGCGTTTCTTCTGCGCCGTTCCAGAAAAGCATCCAGCTTTTTGAGCTGGGCCAGACCGATGGCCGCCTGCCAGTCGGTAATCTTGAGATTGTAGCCGACGTGCGAATAGGTGTACTTATGGTCGTAGCCGAAAGGCAGCCTGCCCCGCTGAAGGCCGAAACGCTTTTTGCAGGTATCGTCCGCTCCCGGGCGGCACCAGCAGTCCCGGCCCCAGTCGCGCATGGACATGAGAATGCGGTGCAGCACGGCATCGCTCGTGACGACGGCGCCGCCCTCGCCCATGGTGATGTGGTGAGCGGGGTAAAAGCTGAACGTGCCCATGTGCCCCATGGTTCCGGCATGCCGGTCCCTCCACTTCGCCCCAAGGGCGTCGCAGCTGTCCTCTATCAGCCAGAGTCCGTACCGCTCGCACAGCTTCATCACGGCATCCATGTCGTACATGCTTCCGAGCGTATGCGCCACGAACACGGCCTTCGTCTTCGGGCCGATGGCTTCCTCCATGCCTGCAACGTCGATGTTGCAGGTGCGAAGCTCCATGTCCACGAACACGGGAACAAGCCCGTTCTGCACGATGGGGTTCACCGTGGTGGGGAAACCCGCGGCCACGGTGATGACCTCATCCCCTCTTTTCAGACGGCGCTCGCCGAGCTCCTGCGCCGTCAGGGCAGTCATGGCCAGCAGATTGGCGCTGGAGCCGGAATTGACCGTGAGCGCGTAGGTCGCTCCCAGCCTTTCGGCAAAGGTTTTCTCAAAGGCGTCGTTGAAGCGCCCGGCGGTCAGCCACATGTCCAGAGAGGCGTCCATCATGGCGCAGAGCTCCTCCTCTCCGAGCTCCTTGCCGGAAACGGGCACGTACCCGGTTCTGCGCCTCCTGGGTTCCGTCAGGGAACAGTACTCCACGGCAAGTCTTTTAATGTCGTTTCTGATGTCTTCTGCCGTTCTGCTCATAGCCATCCTCTTTCCTCCGACGGTAATTTCAGGACCGCCCCTCCAGATACTCGCGTATCTGCTTGTCCATAAGCGCAGGCACATCCCCGCCCTTCAGCCATTCCTTCGTCCACTCGCAGGTCTTTTCCACGGCCTCGGCAATGGTCCAGCGGGGCTTCCAACCGAAGACGGACTTCAGCTTCGAGCAGTCGAGCCGCAGAAAATCCGCCTCGTGCGGCGCATCCCTTTCGGCCTGATTCTCCCAGCCCGCCCCTTCGCCCCAGGCCCGGCAGAACAAATCCACCAGCGTTCCCGTGGTCACGCAGTCTCCCTCGTCGGGGCCCACATTGTACCAGCCCGCAAGCTCAGGCCGCTCCCACTGCCTCTGCGCCATCATGAGATAGGCCATGACCGGTTCCAGCACATGCTGGTACGGACGCGTGGAAAAGGGATGACGCACCCCTATGACACGGCGCTCCATCTGGGCGCGCACGCAGTCGGGAATGATGCGGTCGGCCGCAAAATCCCCGCCGCCTATGACGTTGCCCGCACGAGCCGTGCTCACGGCAGGAATCCCCCCGGAGAAAAAGCTGCTCACATAGCTGTGCGTGACGAGCTCCGAGCAGCTTTTGCTGTTGGAGTACGGGTCGAAGCCGTCCAGCGGCTCGTTCTCCCTGTACCCCCAGCACCATTCGTTGTTCCGATAGACCTTGTCCGTGGTCACGTTGAGCACGCTTCTCACCCCGGGGCAGAGACGCACGCACTCCAGCACGTTCACCGTGCCCATCACGTTGGTTTCATAGGTGAGGCGGGGCGCTTTATAGGATTCGCGCACGAGGGGCTGAGCCGCCAGATGAATGACGATGTGCGGCCTTGCCGCGTCAAAGGCGGACTTCAGTCTCCTGAAATCCCGGACATCCCCCATGATGCCGGTCATACGCCCTTCCAGTCCCGCCAGAGAAAACAGGTTCGGCCCGGAAGGCGGGGGCAGGCTGTAGCCCGTCACGTCCGCGCCCGCCTCAATGAGGACACGGCTCATCCAGCTGCCCTTGAACCCGGTATGCCCGGTAAGAAACACCCTCTTGCCGCAAAAAAACGAAAGGTCAACCATGGTCAGTCCTTCCATATCTTCCAGGGAGCATCGCCCCTGTCCCACATGGCGTTGAGCTCCTTCTTGTCCTTCAGCATATCCATGGGACGCCAGAATCCTTCGTGGCGATAGGCGGAAAGCTGACCGTCGCGCGCAAGCCCGCGAAGAGGAGCCTGTTCCCACACGATATCGTCCGACGGAGGGAGGTAGTCGAAAATACCGCTCTCCAGCACGAAGAAACCGCCGTTTATCCAGCCTCCCCCCTGGCGGGGCTTTTCCTGAAAGGAGGAAACGCCGCTGCCCTCCAGCGACAGCACCCCGAAACGCCCTTCCGGCTGCACCGCCGTCAGCGTGGCAAGACGGCCGCTTTTTCTGTGATGCGCAAGCAGCGCGGGAATGTTGACGTCCGCCACACCGTCCCCGTACGTCAGCATGAAGGTTTCATCCCCCACGTACCCGCGAGCACGGCGTATGCGGCCGCCGGTCATGGTGTCGCGCCCCGTGTTCACCAGCGTGACTTTCCACGGCTCGACGCGCCTTGCGTGCACCTCCACGCTGTCGTTTCCGAAATCGAAGGTCACGTCGGAATTGTCCATGACATAGTTGACGAAATATTCCTTGATGACTTCATGCCTGTATCCGCACAGCACGACGAACTCGTTGAAGCCGTAATGGGAATATATCTTCATGATATGCCAGAGGATGGGCCTGCCCCCTATTTCCACCATGGGCTTGGGGCGGACGGCGGTCTCCTCACCGAGGCGAGTTCCCAGTCCGCCGGCAAGAATCAGTACTTTCATGTCACTTCCCGACTGCGGTGCCACATGCACCGGTTCATGCAAAAAATTTCCGTGCGGCGTGTCTGCCTCCGGAACATCCGAACAGGATGCCGGAAAAGCGCTCTCCACTTGCGAACTTCACACTTCTTCCGCAGGCCTGTCCTGCTGTGTGTCGGTGCAGCCGCGGGACAGGCTTCAGAGCTTATGCCCGGACACGTCCGGCGGCGGATGAGCTGCCCGTGCGGAGCGATTCTCTCTTCCGTCGCTGTGAGATAAAGCATAGCAGCCGGGAAAAATAAATTATATTATATTGTCCCTGAAACTTCCCTTTTTATCCGCCCAGAACGGCCTGAAAGCGGTCGATTTTCCAAAGGAATAGAGCCCGTCCGCCTTGCAGCAAGACCTCTTCAGAAAAGTGAGTCCACGCTTTCTGCACCGCTGGCGGGAAGCCACCGCACATTATTTCAAAGAAAAATTTTCACATGACATCGCGCTATACATATCACAATAACCATATAATATAATAAAATATTTTTAATCCTGCCACACAAGAGGCCCTTTCCGGTGAACGGGAAAGCTCCATGCCTCTTCAGGTGCCTTCGGCGTCGGAATGGAAAAAGCAGGTTCTCCCCAGCTCCTGTCCGACAGGATTCTCCACGAAAGGCGGCATTTCATTTCAAAAAAACGGCGCGCATCCTCCCGTTTTTGTGCTCCAAAGAACAAATACACCCCGCAACCCATCGAAATATGTGGAAAAAGAAAGCACTTTTATGTGAAAATTATGTTTTTGCCTCTTCTCTTGCCCTGAGACTTGTTGTATAAAAAATGCTAAATCTCAGGGGGAGAAGACATTGCGCAAAGTAACATATATCCTGACGGGTACACTGCTGGTTCTGTCTGTAGGGGGATATCTGCTGCCGGAAACTCCCGAGCCTGCTCCCAACAGAATACTGATGAAAAACGCCGCCGGTCATGTCGTCTTCGACCATAAGACGCATGCGGAAAAGCTCGGCATCAGCTGCATGAGCTGCCACCACGACGCCCTTGCCGAAGGACAGGCCGGACAGCCCTGCAAGACCTGCCACGGTCTGGAGTTCGGGCCGGAGTTCAAGGGGCACTCCTATACCATGGCGCCGGAAACCTGCGCCAGCTGTCATCACATGACGCTTTCTGCAAAGAAATGGGGCCACAGAACCCATGCGCAGATGCCCGGCGTGGAGTGCACGGCCTGTCACCACGGTCCGCAGATTGAGCCCACTCCGCAGAACTGCGCCTCCTGCCATGACCGCAAGGTGGACATGGGCCCCATCCTTTCCCTGAAAAACGCCGTGCATACCCGTTGCAGCAGCTGCCACGAGGAGTCCTTCGTCAAGAACGACATGACGTACTGCGCGTCCTGCCACACGGCTCAGACCTCGCGCGACACCCTCAAAAGCGGCGGCAGCCTCAAGCCTGCGCTCATTCCCTGCGGCACCTGCCACGATACGGAACCTGCCAAGCTCGTTCCCAGCAGCATGGCGGCCTATCACGGGCTGTGCATAACCTGCCACGAAAAGCAGGGCGGCCCTGTGGAAAACTGCGCGCAATGCCATACGAAATAACGACGAGGGCACAACGATGAAACAGCATTTTCAGATAATAAACGACCCTCGATTCCGCCTTGTCTACAACGAGCACCGGCTTTTCGGCACGGGCCCCGCTCCCCGGAAGATACGCCTCAACCGGGAGGGCTTCACCATGGTTCCCGGAGTCAAGAAGAAAACCATGGTGTACCCCGGCATGCTGCTTGCCGAACATCCGTCTCTGGAAAAAGGCGACCTGCACGCCCCCATGTACGGCGTCATCACCGAAATCAACGCGCGAAGCGTGTTCGTGGAAGCCGTGGACCCGCAGGAGCAGGCCCCCGGCACCTTCCCCGACCCTCTGGAACCGGTCAACCTGCTCAAGGACGGTCTGGAAGGTGAGGAACTGGTCCTTGCCGTCAAGAAGATGGGCGTGAACACCCGCTCCCTCGGCCGCAGAATCAGAACGCTCATCGTCAACGGACTCAACCCCGAACCCGGCATACGCTGGGCCGAGCCCATGCTGGTGGAGCATGCCGCCGAAATCCGCGCCGGTCTCGAACTGCAGCGCCGCTTCGGCAGAGCCGAGGAAATCATGCTTGCCGTGCCGACGGGATGCAACGTCCAGTTCGAAGGCGTGCGTACGGTCCATGTGGACCCCATGTATCCCAACAGCGTCAACGAGCTCATGATTAAGGAAGTGACCGGCATGGAAGCTCCCCCGGACGTGGCGGCCGTCGGTCTGCACAACGTCTGGAGTCTCGGCCGTACGGCACTGACCGGGCTTCCGCTCATGGAAACCGTCATCACCATGGGCACCGCCAGGGAGTGGGCCAACTATGTCGTCAAAAACGGCAGCATAGTGGGAGAACTGCTGGAGTTCACGCACATTTCCCTGAAGAGCGGCGACACCATCCTGCGCGGAGGCCCGCTGCGCGGCGAAAGCCTCGACAGGCTGGACCGGAGCATCACCAAGGGCTCCTACGGCTTCTTCGTCGTCAACGCCGGAGAAGTGCCGCCCATCGAAGGCGACAGTCCCTGCATCAACTGCGGCGCCTGCATACAAATCTGCCCCACCCGCATCGACCCGCGCATGCTCAGCCGCTATGCTGAATTCGGCAGATACGACATGTCGCGCAAGGAAAACTTCCGTCTCTGCATCGACTGCGGCCTCTGCGGTTATGTGTGCATAGCACGCCGCCCCGTGCTTCAGTACATACGTCTCGCCGTCAAGAAGCTCGAACAGGAGGAACGGCTGTCGCAGCTTACCCCCATCGAGCCCGTCAGCAAGGCCTAGAAAAACGGCCCGTCCACCGCGTACACCGTGAGCACACCAGCGAGAACCGCCATGAGTACATCCCAGAACAACGATATCCTTCTTGCCATCAGTACGCCTCCCTTCTGGCACTGCGGGCGCACCATACGCAAAAACAGTTTCCACACCCTCGTCGCCCTGACGCCGGCCGTCATCATGAGCCTCATACACTGGGGCCTGCCCGCGGCACGCGTCATGGCCCTTGCCATCGTCGTCGCCATGGTCACGGAAGCCGTGTGCCAGACGCTCATGAAGCAGAAGCTCAGCCAGGATAACGGCACGGCCGCCATCACCGGCCTGCTGCTCGCCTTCCTTCTGCCCGCCTCCGCGCCCTGGTGGCTGGTCGTCATCGGCGCCGCATGCGCCATGGGCATAGGCCGCATGGCCTTCGGCGGCTACGGAGCCAATCAGGTCAACGCCACGCTCGTGGGCTGGGCCATGATTTTCGTCTCCTTCCCCTTCCAGATGGACGCCGCGGCCTCCCTGCTGCAGACGGACCTCATCGACCCGCTGCTGAAACTGAAATACTTCGGCGCCGATGCCGTGGCCGACATATCTCTTTTCGACCTTCTGCTCGGCAGACAGCTCGGCGGTCTCGGGTCCTCTCAGGTCGGGGCGCTGCTCATAGGCGGCATCTACCTCGCCCTCAGGGGCGTCATCCGCTGGGAAATCGCCCTCTCCTTCATCATCGGCACCTTCCTCGCGGCCACCTGCCTGCACTTTGCGGACAGCTCCCTCTACGCCGGCCCCTTCTTCCACCTGGGCACCGGCTCCACCATCCTCGCCGCCTTCTTCCTGGCCACCGAAGATTCCTGCTCGCCCCACCGTCCTCTGCCCATGGTGCTCTACGGGCTCACGGGCGGCGTTCTGGTCATTCTCATCAGGGCCTTCGGCAGTTACGCCGACGGCGCTCCCTTCGCCGTCATGCTCATCAACCTGCTCGCCCCCATGTTCGCCCTCATACGGTCGCATCCCTTCGGGACGAAGCCCTCAAAGGCCGGTGCGGCCGACTGGAGGACTCGCGCATGAAAAGCATTATTCAGATGATTCTCGTGCTTTCGGTGCTGTGCGGTACGGCCGGCTTCTGCCTCTCCTACCTGAAAATGACCACGGCTCCCCTGATTGAAAGCCAGGCCCTCACCTTCGTTCAGGGCCCCGCCATTCTGGATGTTTTCAAGGATGCGGAAAATTCTCCCATCGAGGACCGCAAAAGCTTCACGCTTTCCGACGGCCGCACCGTCAACGTCTTTCCCTGCATGAAAGGCGGCGCCCTCACGGGCGTGGCGGTGGAACAGTTCGGCAGCGGCTACGGCGGCGACCTCGGCGTCGTCGTGGGCTTCCGCATCCAGGAAGACACGCTCGCCGGCATCGGCATCACCACCATGAAGGAAACCGCAGGCGTGGGTACCCGCATCAAGGAGCCTTCCTTCCTGAAGCAGTTCCCGGGACAGAAGCTGCCCGTGAAGCTCAGAAGTCAGGGCGGTGAAATCGACGCCATTTCCGGCGCCACCGTGTCCTCCAACGGCGTGCTTGTCGCCGTGGCCCGCGCCGTGGACGTGTATCAGGAACTCAAGCCTCTCCTTCTGGAGACGTGGAAATAACGGGGGCCTTCATGAATCAATTCATACAGGAATTCACCAAGGGTCTGTGGAAGGAGCTGCCTCCGTTCCGACTGCTGCTGGGCCTCTGCCCCGTTCTCGCCGTCACCAAGAGCGCTTCCAACGGCATCGGCATGGGCATGGCCGTGCTTTTCGTGCTCACCCTTTCCAACATGCTCATTTCCCTGGTGCGCAACATCATTCCCTCCAAGGTGCGCATCGCCTGCTTCATCACCATTTCCGCAACTCTGGTGGTGGCGGTGGAGCTGCTCATGCAGGCCTACGCCTATCCGCTCTATCTGCAGCTCGGCATCTTCGTGCCGCTCATCGTGGTGAACTGCATCATTCTGGGCCGTGCGGAAGCCTTTGCCGCCAAGAATCCCGTCCATCTCGCCATTGCGGACGGTCTCGGCATGGGGCTCGGCTTCACCATGTCGCTCACGTTCCTCGGCGCCATCCGCGAAATTCTCGGAGCGGGCACCTGCTTCGGCTACCCCGTCATGTGGGACGGCTTCCAGCCCTTCACCATCATGGTGGAAGCTCCCGGAGCCTTCCTCTGTCTGGGCCTGACCCTTGCGGCCATGAACTACGGCACGCGACGCCAGCTCATGAAGAAAAACCGCGACGCCGCCGAGGAAAGCACCGTCTCCCCCTGCGGAGGCTGCCGCGCCTGCTCCGTCGGCCGCAACAATGACTGAACAAGCCCGAACCGCTCCCTCTTCCCTGAAAGGAAGAAGCGCCGCGAAAGACAAGGAGACTGCGGATGAGCGTCTTTGAAGTTTTCATTTCCGCCATATTCGTCAACAACATCGTGCTTGCCCAGAACCTCGGCAACTGCCCCTATCTCGGCTGTTCCAAGGAAAAGGGCGTGGCCCTCGGCATGGGCACTTCCGTCATCTTCGTCACCGTCATGGCCACGCTGTGCACGTGGCTGGTGCAGAAGTACATCCTGGTGCCCACCCAGCTGGAATATCTCCAGACTCTGGTCTTCATTCTCATCATCGCCTCGCTCGTGCAGTTCGTGGAAATGTTCCTCAAAAAGGCCATTCCTCCGCTGTACGCATCGCTCGGCATCTTCCTGCCCCTCATCACCACCAACTGCTGCGTTCTGGGCGTCACGCTGCTCGTGCAGCGCGAACAGTACGACCTGTTCTCCGCTCTGCTGTACGCCTTCGCCACGGGCGCGGGCTTCCTGCTTGCCCTGCTGCTCATGGCCGGCGTGCGTGAACGTCTTGAAACCTGCCGCGTTCCCAAGGCCATGGCGGGAACCCCCATCGCGCTCATCATGGCAGGAATAATGTCTCTGTCGTTCATGGCCTTCAAGGGCATGGTCTAGGAGCGGCGCTGCCGCCCCGGCTCCGAACTTTCCACCATCGCCAGCATAAGGACGTCACCTATGGTTGTCTCCTCCATACTCACACTTACCGGTCTCGGTTTCGCCGCCGCCGCCATGCTTTCCGTCGCTTCCCGCGTGTTCGCCGTTTATGAGGACCCGAGGGTGGAAAAAGTCACCGGCACGCTTCCCGGCGCCAACTGCGGCGGCTGCGGCTATGCAGGCTGTGAAGGCTACGCCAACGCCGTGGTCAACGACCCGTCCATTCCCCCCAACCTCTGCGTGGTAGGCGGAGCCAAAACGGCCTCCGCCATCGGTACGCTCACCGGCAAGCTCACCACGGAAATGGAACCCTTGTGCGCCTATCGCCGCTGCGACAAGAACGCCGGCCAGGTCGCCCAGCGTTTCGACTACAAGGGCATTCCCTCCTGTGCCGCGGCCGCGGCCCTGCATCACGGCTCCGACCAGTGCGGCTTCTCCTGCCTCGGCTTCGGCGACTGCGTGAAGGAATGCCTTACCGAAGGCCTGCGCATCGAGAATTACATCGTCGTGGTCAATGAACAGATGTGCGTAGGCTGCGGCAAATGCGTGAAGGTCTGCCCCAGAGACGTGCTCCAGCTCATTCCCAAAAGAGCGCGCGTGGCCATCACCTGCTCCACCAAGGACAAGCTCAAGGCCGTCATGGACGTGTGCAAGGTGGGCTGCATCCACTGCGGCAAATGCGTCAAGACCTGCCCCGCCAAGGCCATCACCATGGACAACGACCGCATTCAGATTGACCAGAAGGCCTGCCTT
This sequence comes from uncultured Mailhella sp., assembly GCA_944322695.1. Lineage (GTDB taxonomy): Bacteria > Desulfobacterota > Desulfovibrionia > Desulfovibrionales > Desulfovibrionaceae > Mailhella. The sequence goes on from CALUPQ010000111.1 coordinate 33,220, forward strand.
GAATACGGCGGCGCCTGCGGCCAGGCATGCGCTGCGGCCTGTCCCCGCGACATTCTGCGTCTGCGTCCCGGCGCTCTGCCCTGCCCCACGGAAGAAGAACAGAAAAAGGCCGGATAGACTCCGCTCCGTACCTCTTATCGCCGCTTTCACGAGGTTTTCATGCTCACCCGCCGCTTTCTTCTCAAGGCCATGGCTGCCGCCGCTGCCATGACCGCCCTTCCCCGCCCCGCCCTTGCGCTGGGAAAGTCGTCTTCTCCCATGACGGAGACAAGGCTCATGATGGGGACATTCGTCACCATCAAAATCGCCGGAACGTCACCGATGCAAGCGGCCGACGCCTTCGGTGAAGCCTTCACCCGCATGGCGGAATTGGAGAACACACTCACACGCTTCGACAGCGCTTCCCCCCTCGGCCATCTCAACGCCTCGGGCGTTCTGCACGACGCACCGGCGGCGCTCTTGAAGGTGACGTCAGCCTCCGCACGAATGCACGACCTCACGGCGGGAGCCTTCGACCCCACGGTTCTCCCGATGCTGGAACTCATGGAAAAAAACGCCGGAGCCGCCCTCACCTCCCAGGATATGGCCGAAGCCGCGGAACTTGTGGGCATGAACCATGTGAGCATGGAAGGCCGCAGCATACGCCTTACGAGAAGCGGCATGAAAATGAGCCTGGACGGCATAGCCAAGGGCTATATTGCCGATGAAGGGGCACGCGCGCTTCGTGCGGCCGGAGTGAAGAACTTTCTCATCAATGCCGGTGGCGACATCGTGGCTCAGGGGGACAAGGCCGGGAGCCCCTGGCGTGTTGCCGTGGAGAACCCGGATAAATACAAGGGCAACACGGAATACCTCGCCACCCGCACGCTGACCAACGAGGCCATGGCCACTTCCGGCATCTACGAGAATATTCTTGATGCTCAGGGAACGCGACACCATCTGCTGAATCCGGCCACAGGCCGCTGCACCACGTTGCCCGGAGCCAGCGTAGTCGCTCCCTCGGCCATGGAGGCGGACGCGCTTGCCACTGCGCTCTGCGTGCTTTCCAGCCCCGTGGAGCTCGTGGAAAGCCTTCCCCAAACAGCCTGCCTCATCAGCCTGCCGCAGGGACGCACCCGCCGGTCCAGCCGCTGGGGATAAGGTACAGGAGGTTCTAGGGGAGACGGGAGGCAAGTACGCTTGCTCTTCCTGCCAGACATCTTCTAATCCGCACTTTTCCGGTGCTGATAAGGGAAAGCTCTGCCATATTCGAAGCACCTGCCGATTTCATTTTTACGGAGCGATTCATGGGGCCATGAATCGCTCTTTTTATGCCCTCGTCAGCCACTGTGTGCAAACTCTTTCGGGTACAGAATCTTCTTTCTGAAGAAGAGGATGCACTAATTTCGGGGCAAAGGATAGCGGTCCGCGTGTTCAGCCGGCAATGCGCTTTCCCCTACCACAATACTCTGAATTCTTTCCGCCAAATCCGTATCCCAGATGCCTGCAGGGCGAACAGGGAAAAACGGGCTGCCGCAAGGCAGATGTCTTCAGTCTGTTTTCCGACAAAACAAAGGGGATGCGAAAAGCCGCGCCAAGGACGAGTTACGGCAAAGAGCTCCATGTCGTCCGAAGCATCTGAAACGTACTACAGCGCAAGCCCGTTTTCCATCACGGCAACGAGGTGCTCCTATTTCGAAGCCGCGGACAGATAGCAGAGGACCAGTCCGTCGCCCTCAAGTACGGCAAGTCGCACGTGTGCTGAAGGATGCGGAATGAACCGCACAGCTTCTTCTAATTCTCCGACAGGAGCCTCACTATTTTCTCATAGTCTTTAACAACGCATCAAAAAAAGAAAAAAATATGTCCAGTCCATAGATTCGTGTATTCTATCATTCTGTTTTTATATCTAGAATATATATCATCATCTGACGACATAAATGCCATTTAATCACCACCATTTTATTTTTCTTTCAACATTTGTGAAAAATCAAGGCTCTTGACTAGCTGAAAGGACCTAAAAAGGTTATCTGGTTAGTCATGGCAATGAAAAACAAGTATGCGTATCGTTCAAGAATTTCTGAGGCAAAAATTCGGCAACTTGTGAAGCTTTTTTCTGTCGATTTGACGGCTTCTCAGATTGCAGAATTGTCTGGTGTCAACCGTAATACCGTTAACCGCTATGTGTCGGCTTTCAGGGAAAGAATTGCCCGATACTGTGAAGCGGAATCTCCTGTAAAAGGTGAGATTGAAGTCGATGAAAGCTACTTCGGAGCACGACGTGTTCGA
>CALUPQ010000112.1 GCA_944322695.1 uncultured Mailhella sp.
CTTCCTGCTCTTTCAGAGCGCCTACTCGGAATTCTACTTCAGTCCCGTGCTCTGGCCGGATTTCGACGCGACGGAACTTCAAAAGGCCCTTGCGTGCTACGCCGGGCGCACGCGCCGCTTCGGCAGAACGGACGAACAGCTGCACTGACGCAGGCAAAGGATAGGAAACCATGAACGACAAATTTCGCGCCGCGTCTTTGAGCCTGCGGCTCGTCACGGCCGTCGTGCTGGCGGCCGTGCTCATCGCCGCCTGGGTTCTCGGCGGCTGGTACGTGTGCGGCCTCGTGGCCGTTCTCGCCCTTGTGGGGCTGGGAGAATTTCTGTTCCTGTTCCGGCGCGAAGGCGCCTACGGCATGAAGATGCTGGGGCTTGTCCTCGGCGCGCTCTACCTTGCCGCGGCCGCGCTGCTGCCCTCCTTCCCGCCGCATCTCGCCCTTGCCGCAGGCACGCTCGTCGCCGCCCTGTACGCCCTTGTGAGCTGGAGCAGGGAAAAGAGCCTCGAACCTCTGGCAAACGCCGCCATCATCCTGTGCGGCCTTCTGTACATGCCCATGCTGCTCGCCCCGGCCATGCACTTCACCCGCTGGGAGCAGCTTTTCGTGGTGCTGCTGCCCGCCGCCTCGGACATGGCTGCCTACTTTGCGGGCGTGAGCTTCGGCCGCCATCCCATCTGGCCGGGCGTGAGCCCCAAAAAGAGCGTGGAAGGTGCCGTCGCCGGTCTTGCCGCCTCCGTCGCCGTTTCCTGCATCATGGGCCTCGCCCTCGTAGATCGACAGCGCACCCGTCTGACCTCCCGTCGCGGCGACATCTCGGATGCGGCGCAGCGCTGGAAAAACATCGAATCCGCCCTGAAGCGTGCGGCGAACGTCAAGGACTCCAGCCATCTTCTGCCCGGGCACGGCGGCGTGCTCGACAGGCTGGACAGCATTTCCTTCTGCGTGGGCACCTACGCGGTGGCCTCCGCCCTGTATCCCTTCTTCGCGCAGGCTCCCGCTCTGTAGCCCTCTTTCCGGCGCACGCCGCGCCGGACAAGGACGCCGTGCCCTACACCGTTCCGGCCGGCACGGCTCTCCCGTCCTCTGCCGGAACATGACGCTGCCATGAAATACATAAGCTCCATTCCCGGTGAAAAGGACGCCCTGCCCTTTCCCCGCCGCCTCGCCCTCATGGGCTGCACCGGCTCCATCGGCACCAGCACGCTGCGCGTGCTGGAAGCGTGGAAGGATTCGGGCCGCTTTACCGTGACCGCCCTTGCCGCGGGCCGCAACATCGCGCTGCTCGCCCTTCAGGCCGAAGCGTGGCGGCCGCCGTACCTTGCCGTGCTGGAAAAGGACGGTCCCCACGGCGTGGACGCCCTGCGCGCCCTGCTGCCCTCCTCCTACCGGCCCGAAATCGTCGCCGGACCGGAAGGCTACGCGCATCTTGCCGCCCTCGACGACGTGGACATGGTGCTCTCCGCCCAGGTGGGCGCGGCGGGCCTGCGCGCCACCGTGGCCGCCACCGCGGCGGGCAAGACCGTGTGCCTGGCCAACAAGGAGTCCCTCGTGCTCGCCGGCGAGCTCATCCGCAACCTCTGCCGCCGCACGGGCGCGGTCATCCTTCCCGTGGATTCGGAGCACTGCGCCCTGTTCGAGGGCATGGTGGGCAGAAAGGAGAGCGACATCGCCCGCCTCGTGCTCACGGCCTCCGGCGGCCCCTTCCGCACCAAGGACGCCGCCTACCTCAAAACCGTGCGGCCGCAGGACGCCCTCAGGCACCCCAACTGGTCCATGGGCGCGAAAATCACCATCGATTCCGCCACCCTCATGAACAAGGGGCTGGAAGTCATCGAGGCCTGTCACCTCTATCAGATGGACGTGAGGGACGTGACCGTGGTGGTGCACCCGCAGTCCATCGTGCACTCGCTGGTGGAACTTTCCGACGGCTCCATGATGGGACATTTCGCCGTGCCGGACATGCGCGTGCCTATTGCCGCCTGCCTTTCCTGGCCTTATCTTCTGGACGGAAGGGTCACGGGCGTTCGTCCGCTCGACCTTGCAAAGGCGGGCACGCTCACCTTTGAAGAGCCGAGACCCGACCTTTTCCCCTGCCTCGACCTTGCGCGGCGCGCCCTTGCCGAAGGGCACGCCGTGGAGCTCAACGCGGCCAACGAAGTGGCCGTGGCGCGCTTCCTTGCCGGGAACATCGGCTTCACCGACATTCCCGCCCTGGTCAGGGACATGCTGGACGGCGCGACCGACCTTCAGGATTTCCACCTGACGGAAGGCGACCTCGCCCCGCAGGTGGCGCGCGCCCTTGCCTCCGTGGAGGAAACGGACGCCTCCACGCGGCAGAAGGCCGAAGCCTGGCGGGCCTGAGCCACGCAGGAACCTTTTCCGCTTCCTCCCCTGCGGGGAAGCCCAAAAACGGCCGTGCGCCCAAGCGCGCCCGCCAAAAAACGTCCGGGCGGCAGAACGCCCGCCCCACGCGCGCCGCGCACGCACGGCGCTTGTCCGTCCCGCCGCCTGCGGCGCGGCGGACAGCAACGGATTTCGACAGGAACGCCGCAGGCCTGAGCCGTTTCAGGAAGAAACGGCATCAACCTCAGCGGGGCGCGGCGCGTCCGGCCCCATCGGGATACCATGCAGTCACTACTTCACTATCTTTCCTACTGGGACGCCGCGCTGGCCGTGGTGCTGGTGTTCGGCGGCCTCATCTTCTTTCACGAACTCGGGCACTTCATCGCCTTCCGCGCCTTCAAGGTGGGCGTCATCACCTTTTCCATCGGCATGGGGCCGAAACTGTGCAGCTTCCGCCGCGGCAAGACGGAATACCGCCTTTCGTGGCTGCCCTTCGGCGGCTACGTCTCGGGCGTGGGCGAATACAGCAACGAGGTGGAAAGCCTCGGCTTCACGCAGGAAGAGGCCGTGACCAGCAAGCCCGCGTGGCAGAGGCTCATCATCGCCTTTGCCGGGCCGTTCATGAACCTCGTCATCGCCTGGCTCATCTACTGGGGACTCACCCTGTCCATAGGCCTCGGCGTCACGCTGCCGCAGGTGGGCGCCATCGTGAAGGACAGCGCCGCCATGCAGGCGGGCATGATGCCCGGCGACATGATTGTCGGCATCGACGGCGTGACCGTCGACCGCTGGTCCCAGGTGCCCGAAACCGTGGGCGCTTCCGGCGGCCGCACCCTGAAGGTGGACGTGGTGCGCGACGGAAAGACCCTTTCCTTCGACATGACGCCCACGCGCAGCGAGCGCACCAACATCTTCGGCGAAAAGGAAACCGCCTAGCTCATCGGCGTGCAGGCCTCCGGAGCCATGCGCTATGAGGAAAAGGGCTTCTTCGAATCCGCCGCCCTCGGCCTCCGGCAGACCTGGGACATGATAGACGTCACCCTCACGGGCCTGAAGAAGCTCGTCACCGGCTCCGTGGCCGCCGATTCCGTGGGCGGCCCCATACTCATCGCCCAGATGCTGGGCCAGCAGGCCGAAGCGGGCATCGTGCCGCTGCTGCTGCTCACCGCGCTCATCAGCGTGAACCTCGGTCTGCTCAACCTCTTCCCCATACCGGTGCTGGACGGCGGGGCCATACTCTTCTGCATCGTGGAAATCATCGTGCGCCGCCCGGTGCCCGAAAAGGTGCAGGAATGGTCCATGCGCATAGGCGCAAGCCTGCTCATCGCCCTCATGGTCTTCGCCACCTTCAACGACGTCATGCGCTGGTTCAGGTAACGCCATGCAGGATATCACTCTTGTTCTGAACACTGCGGAAAAGCGCGTCCAGTTCGCGCTGTGCAAAAACGGCTCGCTCCTGTGCGGGCAGGACTGGCTGGCCCAGCGCGGCGGCACCGAGCTTCTCGCTCCGGCCCTGCGCGAGGCATGCTCCCGCCTCGGCTTTCTTCCTGCGGCCATCGGCCGCATCGCCTGCGTGGCGGGCCCGGGCAACTTCACCGGCCTGCGCATAGGCCTCACCACCGCCTCCGGCCTCGCCCGCGCCGTGAACGCAAAACAGGCCGGGCTCAACTACCTGCAGTGCCTGGCCGCCTCCGCACAGGCCCGCCCCGGCGAAGAAATCCTCGTTCTCACCAACGCGCGGCAGGGCCTCGCCTACGGCGCGCGCTTCCGCGCCCGGGAGGAAGGCGCGCCCGAAGCCCTCGGCCGCATCTTTCTGCTGCCGCTGCCGCCCCTGCCCGAAGACTTCGACCTGGGCAGCCCCGACGTGGTGACGGGCAGCGCGCTGGTCAGCAACTACGCCTACCTGAAGGGCCTTCTGCCCTCCTCGGCAAGACTGCTCAAAGAAAGCTCCCCCTCCCTCGCCGCCCTTGCGGCCATGGAAAGAAGCATCGACTGGGACGCCGTGGACGGCTCGGACATCGCGCCCCTCTACATGCGCGACTGCGACGCCGTGGAAAACCTCGACGCCATCGCCCGCGCCCAGGGCCGCACGCCGGAACTGGCCCATCAGGAGCTTGAGCGCCTCACCCATGCGCCTCTTGCGGAGTAGCCCTGGCTTTTCGCCGCAAAGGCAGCCCTCATGATGTCCCGGGCGGGATGCGGAACCTTCCGTGTCCCGCCCTCTTTCTTTCCGCCAAAAGACGCCGCAAAATCTCGCCTCCTCCCGGAAGGCCCCGGCGCATTTCCCGGCCGCCCCGCCTGCCGGAAGTCGCCCGAAGGCTCTTCTGAAAGCCCGCGTTTCCGCGCATCCTTCGCGGCATAAACCGGCGTTCTTCCCCGCCCGCGCCTGAAGTCCTGCTCCGCGCTGCTCCATGCTCCGGCCTCATGACCGCACGGCCCGACGGGGAAACGGCCTTTTCAAAGAATGCCGCGGCATCCGCCCGTGCGGGAAACCTCCGTTTACGGCAGTGACTACACAGCGAGAATTCGCATCCCCGGCCAGCACGCGGGAAACATTACTCAT
>CALUPQ010000113.1 GCA_944322695.1 uncultured Mailhella sp.
GCGATGGTCATTCCTCTACCCCTCGATTTTCAGTTTCAGGAGCAGATTCCGCCTGCTCCCTCCGAAGCTTGGCCAGACGTATCACCTGCGACTGGCTTCGCTTTACTTCCTCCACTCTGATTCTGAAGACCCGTTCCCTCGCGTCCGAGTACATATCGAGCGCCATGAGGCCCAGCGTGTCGAGCCGGGATTCCATGTCGAGATATTCCTTCAGAACCTTTTGACCGGAATTTTCCGGCTTCAGGCATTCGGGCAGCACTTCCTCGCGCAGCAGCTCTTTGAGCAGGTACAGCGCACCCACGGCTTTGGATGGGGGCATGTCCTGTACGGCACGTACCCAGATGAGGTCGTGCAGAGCCTGCTTGACGGCGGACGGCTCCGCGTCCAGACCGATGACGGCGTCAAAGAGAACGCTCGCCGCAATGCGCGTCGTTTCCCCGACGGGGTTGGCGAAGCGGTCGCGGCTTGTCCGCATGAAGCCCTTGCTGTCCAGAGGATAGCTGGCAAAGAATTTGTTGACCCAGCGTTCCACCAGCGCGTCCCGCCGGTTGCTGCACAGTTCTGCGATGTCCATGTATGCCTGCGTGAATAATGGTGAAAAAGGTACGGTCTCCAAAAGGCCGCTAATTTGGCAGAGGTTAGCTTAACTTTTGGTCATAGACAAGTCGGCATTATTGCCTGTTGCCTGTTTTCTTCTGCAATGTCGCAGGATTGAAAAAAATTTCATCCGGATGGAAAAACAGGTTTTCTTTCAGGTCGGACAGAGCGGCCGGGTGTCGGGACCGGACGTTTTTCTTTTTTTCAACGTGTGGAAAACAAAGGAAAAGTTATTTTTCAGAAGCCGTGGGGACCGGTGAGGGCTCCAAAATCATGCCGCTGGTGTCGATGAGATTTCCCGGAGAGGCGAGCGGAGGCTCCTCGCAGGGCTCCTCGCTTTCATGGTCGCAGAAGCCGGCCACGCCGAAGCCCTGCAGTTCGGGAATGTCCTGCCGCATGAGGTCGGAAACGGCGGGCTCTTCGGGGGCTGGGGCAGGAGGCTCCGTCAGGAAGGCGGGCAGTCCCATGAATTCCACGAAGGGCAGTCTGTTGGAACCTGCGGCAAGAACGTGTGCGTGATTGCGCCACAGCCTGAACTGCAGAAGCAGCATGTCCGGGCGTAGCAGACCGAGGCGCATGGAAAGGTCATTGTCGAAGTCGGCGGCGGAAGGGACGGCCTCATGTGCTTCTTCCACGGCCTTCTGCAGGGACATTCCCTGTTCGAGCCTTTCGGTCATGGCGGCGATGAGCCAGATGTCGCGGGTGTCTTCCGGCACGGGATACCAGTCGGCATCGTTCAGTTCGTCGGAAAGGGAAACGAGCGTGCGGCAGGCCGGGCAGCTCGGAGAGAAATAGACCTGTACGGAGGTCTGCTCCTGCCTTGCGGGAAGAGGAGACCACGGGTCGGCCAGGTCGCGCAGGACTCCCCCGAAGTTCACGATGAACAGGATGAGCCAGAGCACGGCCAGAGAGGAGCGAGGCGCGTCGGCGGGCAGCGCTTCCCGGCGGAAGGCCAGAAAGGAAAGGGCGATGAGAGCGCCGACGACAAGGCAGTTCACGCAGGGGGCCGTGAAGACCATGACGCCGAGCAGTACGGTGTCCGCCGCCAGAGCGAGGAAGGAAAGATGCAGTGCCGCACGCACGAGGCGCGGCAGCGCAAGAAGAAGGAGCGCGGCGAAAAGCACGGTTCCCGCCTGCCAGAGGGATACGCCGGCAAGGCGGAAATCCTGAAACAGCGTGCAGCCGTCGGTCAGACAGAGGGCCTTGCCGCCGGTGAGATGGACCCACAGGCAGAAAAGCAGACCGGTCAGGCAGAGCAGAGCGGCGGCAAGAGGGAAGGGACGGAGGCTTCTGAGCATGACAGCACCTTGAAGTTCTTTTCTTGGGAAGTAGCGTAGTCATCCTGCCGCGTAAAGAGTTTTTTCGGCCGGGGAATCGACGGGGCCGATGCCGCGGACACGCGTTTCCCATGCGTGCGGAGGCCGTTTTCGTCGTTGCCTGATCGGGGAGGAACGCTCCGGGCCGGACGGAATGCGGCGCGGGGAAGAGCTTCCGTGGAAAAGGATGTGCGGGAGGGCGGAAAAAGCCCGCCTGCCGGAGCATTGGTGCGTGCCGGTTCCGGCAGAACGGCAACGCCCGCTTTTTGTTGAAAAGGGGAGGGCGGGCCGCCTCTGGTCTGTCCCCTCCGTTTATGGTAAAGAGCGCGGGAACAAGGAGAACAGGATGCAATATCCCGACATAAATCCCGTGGCGCTTTCCATCGGCCCTCTTCAGCTGCACTGGTACGGCCTCATGTACGTTTTCGCCTTTCTGGCGGGCTGGCTGCTGGGGCGTTTTCGCGCTTCCCGCCCCTGGTCGAAGTGGACGGCCGCCATGGTGGACGATTTTCTGACCTGGTCCATGCTCGGCGTCATCGTCGGTGCAAGGCTTGGGTATGTGCTTTTCTATGATTTTTCCGTATATCTTGCCGACCCGGTGGAGATTTTCCGGGTGTGGAACGGCGGAATGTCCTTCCACGGCGGGCTGCTCGGCGTGGTGACGGCAAGCTGGTTCTGGGGACGCAGGCACGGCATGACGCTGCTGGACATCCTGGATTTTGTGGCGCCGCTGGTTCCTACCGGACTTTTTTTCGGGCGCATCGGCAACTTCATCAACGCCGAGCTGTGGGGCAAGGTGACGGAAAGTCCGCTCGGCATGGTGTTCCCCGGAGCGGGCCCGCTGCCGAGGCATCCCTCCCAGCTGTACGAGGCAGGGCTTGAAGGCGTGCTCATGTTCGTCATCTTGTGGATATACTCCTCGAAGCCCAGACCTCGCGGAGCCGTGTCCGGACTTTTCGGCGTGCTCTATGC